>NZ_CP042965.1 GCF_003606345.3 Bartonella krasnovii | reverse complement strand
TTTTAAAAACAATTGACTTACGATCCAATAAAAAATCTGGATTTATAAAATACCAACCTCTATGGTTTTGTTTAGCAATAATGCCCGCTTTTTCTAATTCTGATATACCACGGAAAAAGGTTGTTGGTGACAATGCTAGTTTTTTGTCTTGAGACGCAAGAAACATTTTTAGAACAGCTTTATCCAAAACTATTGTATTCATGCGAATTAATCTGTTCCGAAGTATCCAAGCCAAAACTAAAAAAACTTTTATTCCTGCTGCTTTGAGATCAAAAATGAGTTCAACATTAGTAATGATCTGCTCTTCTGAATCCTTAGTAGAAAGCACAAGATCATTCATGAAAGGACACTGATCATACCTAACGGTTTGCTTTCTTTGTTTAGTTGATATACTAACAGTCATTTGTGGTAATATAATTGCCATATTAGGATAAGAATAAACACTAGACTATCTTGTATTCGTTTGAAGGTCAAGTTGATTTTGTTTTTTGCGAAGAAAAAAATTCCAAAGTTGTAATAGATGCATAAAAATTCAATGGATAATCAAAATGGATAAAATAAACTTGCGAAAGCAAAAATTTTCACCGTGTGAAAATCCTTTTCTCAAAAAATCTGAAATTTTTGCCGATAACAAAATTGTAAAAACATCCATTACACAACAAAAATTCATCAACACTGATACAAATAGAACAGAGGTAATACCTACAATTCATGTGACAGAAAAAACAAATGAAAAAAAATTTATAGAAATCTTTGCTAATGGAATCCAAACAGTTTTTAATTTATCTCGTACAGGTCATCGTGTTTTGATAATTGTTTTAGAGGAGTGTCAATCTAATAAGACAGAAAACAAAAATAATAATAGTATTACTCTAATTTGGTTTGATGGAGGCGTTAATGGAAAAAAGCACGATATGGTCGACAGAACTTTTCACAATGGTTTAAGAGAGCTCATACAAAAAGGAATTTTAAAACCAAAATTACCTAATCAATATTGGATCAATCCAATTCTATTCTTCAAAGGAAATAAAATTACTTTTATGAAAGAATATCAAATAGAGCCATCCTCTACCAAATCAGATATTCCATCTAATGAATATCAAACAGATCTCGAAGATTTTACAAAAATATGACTTGTATCATTTATCGTATTTATATATTATGAGACATCTTAATTTAAGCGCGTGAGGGGAAAATGATCTCAAAACTACAAATGGGCAAAAGTGCATTGCTTCTTTTGCTTTTGTGGTTTCGTGGTCCTGTAATAGTTATACTAAGCGTTCTATCAGTTATATCTTTTATAACATTAGTTGGACTTCCTATTGCAATACATTTTACATCAGTAAATCGGTCAATATCATCATTAATATACCCCATGTTTTTGTTGTTTATTGTCAGTTTTGGCTCTTTCCTTCTCATTTTTTGTTATGAAACATTGATACGCTTTTTAAGGTAAACTATTTACACATTCCCCATTAACAATGCTCATAAAAAAACAAAAGATCGCGATAATTCAATCTGTACACCAATACAATAAACCATCTCATACCTTAGTATGATGATATTGCCACATAGTAAATTTAAAGAGGGATAAAAATGAAAAAAAACATTTTATTATGCATCGTTATGTTAGCTGTAGGATTTAGTATTACCGGTTGTGGTAAAACTGAAGAGGAAAAGCGTAAGACCCAACAGGAAGAACAAGCTAAAAAGTTTTTTGATGAAGAATTAACTTCTACAGATCGTGATCATGGATTTTAAATTACATAGCTTACGACAATAAAATGTAAATTATCAATCTCAAACTAAAGAAACTACTATCTGCTTTCTCAAAATAAAACTAAAGTCTCTTTAGTTTTTATTTATTATAGATTCTGCTCCAGAAATTGTATTTTCCATCATATTACTTGTTTTAGCTTCATCAGATTGAGATTTATTATCACTAGAAAATTGGATATCGTTATATTCTGGTGGTGCAGGTGGAGCATTAAGACTAAGATTTGATGCATCTTCCATTCCTGGAATACAAAAAGCAGCCATATGTCCAGTACCTTTTAAAGTCATATCAGCCACATCTCTCATTTTGAAAAAAGGTGACTTAGATTGATCTGGAGAAACCGATGATTGATCCGAAGAAACCGATTTAGCTTGAGGTTGACTAGTACTAGTGGAACGGTTTTCCCCTCCAGCTACACGTGGATTTCCCCCAGATTGAGGTTTACTACCACTATCTTTAAAAGAGTTTCCAGTCATTTTAGAAGCGTTTACATTACTTCCTGGTCCCATCATAGAGCCGCCACCGCCCATTCCACCAGCTGCGGATGCTCCACCACCACCAGCTGCGGATGCTCCACCAGCTGCGGATGCTCCACCAGCTGCGGATGCTCCACCAGCTGCGGATGCTCCACCAGCTGCAGCTGGTGCTGCTGCCCCACCAGTTGCTGCTATAGCAGCTATGCTCGCAGCTGCTCCTACAGCAGCACCAGCCATTGCTCCAATAGTTGCACCACTTCCACCACTTGATCCAGAAATTAAACCAGCAATAATTTCCGGAATAGTCTTTGTTAAATACGCACATAACAAAGAAAGTCCTAGCAATGTCCAATTTGACGCATCAGAATAAACATATGCTTTTTTCCATTCCATAATAGAATTGGAAATCAAGGTCACTAAAAGTGTTATTACAAAAAGCTTTGCTCCAACAGCGACAGCATAACGAAATGTTGTTATGCTTATTTCTCGTGTCCATTGAGAAGCACCAAAACCCATAAATATTACAGATGCATTAATCACAATATACGACTCTATAATTGTAACAGCCAGTAAAACTGCAATAAAACCAAAGCATAAAAAAACAACAGCAGCTTGAAGAGCAAGCAACACAGCAGTTATAGGATTCCAAGTACTAGTATTTATCATAGCCATAGCAAGCTTAATGCTTTCATCTAAAACCACTCCAGGAAAAAGACTCCTAGATCTTCCACCTGCATGAGCTGCTGCTGTACGAAAACTCTCAACAATAGCTTCACCCCATTCTTGAGAATATTCCAAAAGAGCAGCAAAAAAGCCTATCACAAGAATGAACTTAACCAATTCTCCTACAAAATCAGCAATATCAGACTGTTTAAATAAAAGAGGAATAAAGCTAAAAAGAAATTGAAGAGCGGCCAATAACCAAAAAAGGCGAAAACCATAATGATGTAATTTTGAATACCAACTTTGAGATTGTTTTTGTATCAAATCTAATAAACCATTAAATGATTTAGTACTGTCTATAGATTTTGCAAAAGAAACATCTGCAAAAATGGTGCAACCAATAATAAGCAGAAAAAATAATAAAAAAACTATTTTTTTATTGCTTAACACTTGATAATTTTTTATTTTTTTAAAATCCATGATTACGATCTGTAGAAGTTAGTTCTTCATCAAAAAACTTTTCAGCAGCAGCTTCATTTTTTGCTTTACGCTCCACCTCATTGGCTGTGTAATTTGCTTGCAAAGTGGTATTATTAGCAACAAGATCACGAAGTAGTTGCAATTGTTTAACTTGTTGTGCCGCAATTTCATTTCCAGCTTGAATGGCTTGCATACGCCCTTCTGCGCTTGCTGAACGATCAACAAGTTTTTGCATCATTTTATCTTCATCATCAAAACTGCTAGTGTTAATCCCTGCAGCTTCAATCGCAACACGTGAATTAGAAAGACCCGTTTCCGCCCACTTTCTATAATCTTTTTTTGGATTCATCTTACCAGAGTTTTTTAAATAATCTTCATAACCAGGAAACATTTTTTCGAACCTGCTATTTAGATTTCCCATATTATAAGAAATGCTCTGACTATCTTGATAAACTTGTTTCAATTTTTGCAAAGTACTCTGCAAACCATCAAATTGTGGACTAGAAAATGAAAGCCCCTGTTTCACCATATCTTTATATTGTTGAAGCTGCGTTTGAAGTTGTTTAGCTGTGTTAATTTGTGTGTTAACAGCTTCAACATATTGGCTCATTTGGTTCCAAACAGTTGCACAATTTGCACAAAAAAATGCAAAAGCATTCGTTGGATAAAGCATAGAGCAACAATTAACTGAACAAAATGCACTGAACAAAAAAAGAAATTTAAATTTTTTCAAGGTATTTTTCATAATTAACTCCCCTCATTTCAAGCCATTTAAAAGGCCAGTTTTTTGCATCTTCATTGATAAGTTTTTTAACTTCAGCGAGATCTTCTTTACTAGAAATTGCTACAAAAGAAAGAGCTACATCACCTAATCCTAACTCAAAAAGACGGCGGCCAAGAATAGATTTATAATAATATTGTCTTTTCTTTTTTGCTGTTTTGATAATTTGAATTTCTTTATCATTCAAACCAATCATTCTATATAGATCAACTGCTCCCGGAGCCCCCTCAGCACCCTTTGTTTCTGCTTCTTCATTCGGAAGTAATATCTTAGTAGGACACTGTTCCAACAAAACATCAAGAATACCCGAACGAACTGCATCAGACAGACTTTGTGTTGCCATGATTACAAGGCAATTCTTTTTCCTTAATTCTTTTAACCATTCACGAATTTTTTCACGAAAAACAGGATGTCCAAGCATAATCCATGCTTCGTCAAGTGAAAGAATAGATGGTTGTCCTTTCAAGCTTCTTTCAAAACGTCTAAACAGATATAACAAAACAGGTAAACCATTTTTATCACCTAGCTTCATGAGTTCATCAATTTCATAGACAATAAAGTCATTATGATCTTCAAACTGTTCTTGACCATCTAACAAATGTCCCATAGCACCAGAAATCGTATAATGTGCGAGTGCATCACGAATTTCTTGGTTCTGAATCGTCGTAACAAAATTACTGAGTGAACGCATATTCTTAGGGGTTTTACTCATCTGCTTCATTGCACGATGAATTTCCATTTTTTGCTGAGGAGACGGCGCTTGCCCCGTCTGCAATTCATAGCAAACAGCAATCCATTCTTGCGCCCAAAGATTATCGGCTTCTGTATCAATGTCTGCAAGAGGCATAAGAGCACCGACAGCACTATCACTATCACCAATATCATAATGACGTCCATCTATAGCATAACACAATGCATATAATGAACGACCTTTATCAAAAGCAGTAATATTAGCAGGTAAATGCTTACCATCTTTATCTGTTGCCCTTGACCAATATCTACGCGCTTGCGCTAATAGAAACGCTAAAAGTGTTGATTTTCCAGCTCCGGTTGGGCCAAATACAAGTGTGTGGCCAACATCATCAACATGTAAGTTAACCCGAAAGGGCGTTGCACCTGTTGTTACTACTTGAGATAAAGCAGGAGAATTATCAGGATAGAGAGGACAAGGATTAATTTGTAAACCTGGCCATACACTTGAAAGAGGTAACATATCAGCAAGGTTTTGAGTATTAATCAATGGACGTCTAATATTTGGATAAGTTTGGCCAGCAATTGTCCCTAACCACGCTTCCATTGTATTGACTGTTTCAATACGAGCAGCAAAACCTTTATGTTCAATTTCGCGTTTAATTAACCTAGCATTTTCTGCTAAAACCTCACGGTCTTCATGCATTAAAACAATTGTTGGTGAATAATAACCGTAAGCAACAATCCCCGAACGAGCTTCGTTCATTGCTGTTTCAGCTTGTTGTGCCATCAACAAAGCATCAGTATTAATAGTCCCTTTATTGGTTTTAAAAACCTGCGAAAAGAATCCCCTCACTTTTTGTTGCCATTTTAATCTATATTTATTTAATGCAGCAACAGCTTCATGCTGGTCCATAAATATAAAACGACTTGACCATCTATAATGTAAAGGAAAACCATCAAGAATGTCTAATATTCCAGGATAACTAGCTGTTGGAAAACCGTCAATTGAAATACAGGAAATAAATTTATCCCCAAGTCGTGGAATATCTCCAGGCCACAAATCAGTATAACCAAGCCATGAATCTAAATACATTGGACAATCTGGTATTCGAAGAGCAATCGCTTCACCATTAATCGCATAATGTAAATAATTAACAAGTTGGTCACTGTCGTAGACTTCATCACCATTCTTAATAGTGATTGTTTTCATCCTCTGCATTTTAAGCAGATCACCAATCCCAATATAAAAATCATCTATTTTCTTTTTAAATTCATCAAGTAAACGTTCAGCGGGTGTGGTTGACTCAACTGTATCGTCTTCATATACAATTTCCCCTAACTTTGATGATTTTCGAGTAGGTGGTAGATATTGCATTAACAAAGCATATTCCGTCTCATAATGCACTTCACTTTGCTTAAAATAAAACCGTCTTTCTGCATCAATCAATGCTGTAATAGGATCAGGAAAATGAGATAATTCTGGATCTGAATAACTTGGTGACTCTATGCGTATGGCATCTACCCATATCGCCCATCCCGAATGAAAACGAGAAAGATATGTGTTAACCAAGCCCGTTATATAATTTCGTTCTATATCCGTTGCTGACATGGGATCATCACCACGAATGAAAAAACCAGCCAACAAAGAACCGTCTTTTCCCAAGATAATGCCGTCATCAATTAAAGCCGCAAAATTTAAAAGATCAGGAAGCCCCGCAATAGTAGAGCGAAAAGGTTTTAATTTAAGCATCAATACGTCCTTGTTGATTTTGCAACACGAAATGGACGTGAAAAGGGAGCGTAATAACTACGATATTTTAATTGACGAATGTAAATTCGAGATAAAATGGGATCAAATTTTGCCATTCTCCGTAGAACATAAAGAGAAACAAACCAGATACAAAGCCCAATTGTTGCTGCTATAATGTTCATCGCTGAAACAAGAAGAATACCAGTTAAAAGCATTGATAGCAGCATAAGCTCTCGCTCTCCACCCATAATTTGTTGAGGTCTATGAAGAGAGCGAAACAATTGTGTATACCGTTTTCCTCCCATTAAACTCCTCCAACCAAAACATTAGAAGGTACAACAGCTCCAGAAAAAAGAGCACCTGTGAGAAGACTGTTTGCAAAAACAATAACACTAATAACCAAAACAAGATAAATAATACGCTTTGTAAATTCGCTAATTTCACCACCAAAAATTAATGCAGCTCCACCAGCTACAAGCCCCAATAAAGAAACCCCAAAAGCAACAGGACCAGCAATTGATTTTCTCAACTTTTCCATAGGAGCTTCCCATGGAAGAGATGCACCACCACCCGATGTTGCATCAGAAGCATATGCAATATCTCCCAAAATAAGATAGAGAAAAAATACCGCCCCTATAATAAGAAAAAACAATACGATATGATTATATAAATTATTTCTTGTTTGCGTTGAAGATAATTGCATATTTTGCTCCTTTAATGAATGAGATTTGTTATATACCTGTTGATTGCGTGGTCGTATCCACAAACTTCAATAATTTCTTTGACTTTGCGACCTAAGGAGGTCTTTTCAATACTCAGGACAACATCAATTGTTTCCGCTATCAGTGATTGCATAGGAGCAATAGTTGCTTCTGATATTAACTGTTGGATTCTTGTTAATCCTGCTGTTGCATCATTGGCGTGAACGGTTGCTATTCCACCTGGGTGTCCAGTATTCCAGCTTTTTAACAAAGCTAAAGCTGCGCCATCTCTTACTTCGCCAACAATAATGCGATCTGGTGCCATACGCATAGTCACCTTTAACAACCGCGTCATATCAATATATTCAACAGCTCGAAATGTCACAGTATTAGGTGCAGCACATTGAAGTTCAGCTGTATCTTCAATAATTACAAAGCGTTCCTCTGGACATGTATCTGTCATTTCTTTTAAGATTGCATTCGTTAAGGTGGTTTTTCCTGTCCCTGTTCCACCAACAACAAGAATATTTTTGTGATTTTTCACAGCTTCACTTAAAAGTGACTTTTGATGTGGAGTGATGATATTTTTTGCAACATAATCATCCAAAGTAAAAATTTTTGTTGCTTTTTTCCGAATTGTAAATGTTGGAGCGGAAACGATAGGTGGAATAACCGCTTCGAAGCGGCTTCCATTCATTGGTAATTCGCATTCAAGAATAGGATTTTCTTTGGTAATTTGAGTTCCAAGAGCTGTAGCTACTGTTCCCATAACAGCTTCTGCCCTATGTGCATCCATCACACCGACAGCTTTTTTAGGTTCTCCTAAATGTTCAACCCATAAGGTGCCATCGGGATTTAACATAATTTCTATGATTGTAGGATCATCTAGGTAATCCCATACCTGCTGTCCAAATTCAAAACGCATCTTCTCAATAAGACGCCTATTTTGCTCTGAACTTCGCCCGCCTTTAAATGCTGTGACAGCCATTCTCCCATCCCCGCTCTTCAGAATATACCCCCATTCACTCTAAATAATGAGAAGAATGTAAAACTTAAAGCTTCTTTTCAATAATGTCCGTATATTAATTTAAAGATTGAATTTGAACAACAAAAATATCTACCGTAGTATAAAATATCCACATTCCTGTTACTTAAATTCTACATTTTTTATTAAAGAGAATGACCTTTATCACGCGAAAGATCTATACCTATAGCTTTAGCTTGCATTTTTTCATAAAGTTTACGCATCACCTTCATATTATCTCTTCGCACATCAATGATTGATTTTTCAACTGATGTTAAACGAGCTTTGTCGAGATTTCCTAGTCGTGTATAGTGAGATGCCATTGCTTGTCGTGCTTCATCATAAGGCAAACCACCTTTCCGATTTTTAGATAAACTATAAGCCTCATTTATCACCTTGTATTGTATAGGATCACTAACGAGCACCACATGCTTCTTAACAACATCCATTTCCGTTAATGCTGTTTTTAGGCTACTAATCATAGCTTTACTATTGGCATATCTTAGCAAATCATCCTTTATAAAATCATTCTCCGTATCAAGAAGCGATGATAAATCACCATTTTTTCCAACATTACGAACATGATCATATAGATTGTTTCTTACATCACGTAATTTTTGAGATACTAATGTTTTTTCAAGTTTTTGTACGTATACATTTTGCTGTAAGAAAAGCGATTGTACTGTATCAGAAATGATGACCTCCTATCACAACACCTTTGTCTAGCCAGTCTGGACCGTATTCTTCATCAGCATTCTTTGTAGAAAACCCCATATCACGAATAAATTGCGGTCCACGTTGATGTCTAAGAAGTAGAAGTGCATGTGCTGGATATTCAGCCATTGCTAACCACTCCCATGTTGTTTTACTATCATTTGCTTTAGAAGCTGCTTCCGCCTCAACCATATAAATACAGTCTTGATCTAAACCACCTACCCGCAATTCTTCACGTTCAGCATCAGTCATATAACTTTTTGGTAATTTCTTTTCCATAGAAAACTCCTTATTTTAGTGTATGTTGATATACTAATTTAAAGGCTGAATTTGAGCAATAAAATATATGCTATTATATCTCGTTTTCTTGGTTTTTTCTTTCTCTATATGAAGCTGTATTGGGATTTTGAGAAAGTTTTTGTTCCCTATCCTGTAAGATATGAGACCTTACACGAGAAATCATAGCTTTATCGCTTAAATTAATATTACGACCATTGAGGGTAGCTGCTCTTTGACGAAGTTGATTAGCGGCGTCGCGCTCTTCATAAACATATTGATCATCAAGTGCTGTTGTTGGGTCATCAATAGCAAATTGGTCTTGCATATTAGCAAGCGTTTGGAGTCTCTCAGACATCACTCTTGCTTCTATTTCAGCAATTTTCATTTTAGATGTAAAATCGTTTCTGGCTTTATCATTACCATGTATTCTTTTGTAATCGTCCCAATCAGAAAAGTCTTTCTCTTCTTTCTTAAATTCCGGATAAACTACCCCTCCTCCAACGTCTACTGCCGCATTATAAGCTGCCGTAATTCCAACATTGGTACCTTTTTTTCCATTAGAAAGTAATTTTTCCTGTGTTGCATGATCATTATCTGCAACAAACAAAATTATTCGATCTGGATATTTATCACGTATTACTCTACCTACATTTTTTAAATTTCCAGAATCAAAAGCCGCTACTACTGGCATATGAGTAATTTGTGCTACAGCAGAAGCTGTTGCATATCCTTCTGCAATAAGGATAGGATTTTCTAAATCATTATTAAGAGCGGATATTCCTACATTATTAGAACCGACAATCGTAAAACACTCATGTTTTTTCCCATCTTTCATAAAAGACTTGAAGGTAGGATTAACCATCTGAAGCGTACTTAAATTATTATCTTTATCCCATAGTGGAATAATTAAATCTCCTGCCAAAAATGTGCGTATATTAGGATTACTTTTCTTTATTATTTTTGCTTCCTCAACAGATTTTGCAACTCTAACACCTTGCTTTTTAATGTCCTCTGGAAAATCGTCTGGAACCTCTCTTAAATCACTTGTCTGATTTATACCTTTAAGCTTACAATATGCATTATCTTGAGTTGCTATTTTACTGGCTTTCCATATTTGAGAAGCTAACATTGCTGTGTTATTTTGTTTTTCAACAATCTCTTTTTGTAAAATTTCTTGCCGCTCTTTAACTTCTACGGCCAATCTTTTTTTTTCTTCTAAAGATAAAGAAGAAATAACTTTTTCTGGTTTCCAGTAAATTTTTTCACCACGACGAAAATTTTGAATATAGCCTCCTCCTGGCGAAGGATAACCAATATAAGCTCCACTTTTTTGATGCTTTTTGTCATTTTCAACAGAAACACGATGCAATTTTCCATCCATAAGTGGATTTTCAACAATTAAACCAGCAGAATGAAGCGCCTCCTTAAATTGTTGTTCCACGGATAAAACTGTGTTTGATTTTGAATTGTCATGAGAAAAACAATCCAAACCTTTTTCAACTAAATTTGTACCAGCAGGAACATACCAAGATTTTGCATCTTTATCCCACTTAGCCCCTAATTTTTTTGCTTCTTCTTTTTGAGAATAAGGAACATCTAAAAAAATCTTTTCTGTGTTATCTACTTTATGATCATAATCAACAGATACAGATGACTCTTTCTCAACATCAATAACTTTAATAGTTTCTAATCCCATGATAAAATTTTTGATTTTCTCTGCTTCAAAAGCAGCTCTAAAAATTTCTTTTGGATTATTTTGCATAACTTCTATCCATGAAGAAACATATGAAACATTATTTACCGGATCGTAACCTATACTCAATTCTTCCCCAATCAGGAAAGAAGCAATAGTTGTTTTAAGCTTTTCTTTAGCATATCCTAAAGAACCTGTAGGATAAGTCATATCACGATTAAGTCTTGAAGTATGTCCAGTCCAATGTCCAAGTTCATGTAATGCTGTGGCATAAAAAGAGTCTTTTGAATCAAATTGTTTTGTTTCTGGTAAAAAAAGAGTATCAATATCACCACCACGATAAAAAGCGTGCTTTCTATCACCACTATCAATTTTTGCACCTGATGCAGCTAAAAGTGCTTCTGCTCGTGCATATCTTATTTCCTCTGATAAAATAGGACGGGGTTCCAATTGAGGTAATCCATCAATTTGTTCAGCATTAAACACTTTTGCTAAGAAAATACGAGGTTCAGAAAGCTTTTTTAACGTCTCGTATTTTTTCCCATCTTCATCATAAAAATAAGTCTTCTCATCTTGTTTCCAATAAATAATATTTGTACTTTTCATACCTTTTTTAATTCTACAACCCATTTCATTCGCTTGCTGATATGTAAGCCAACGTGGATCAGTATATTTTTGGCTTGCAAGCCAAAGGCTATTAATACCGCTATATTTTTTACCTGTTTGTGGATTATAAGGAGACCTCGCACATCCAGGAGGCAACGCTTGTTGCCATGGTGCTATTCCTTGTTGAAGTTGTGTGATGAAATAATCTGTTACGGTTTTAGCATATTCAAAGCTCATCTCTCCCCCTATTATACGTTATTAGAATTTTTAATTTAAGAAAAATCTGTAGCACACGAATCCCAAGCGTCTTCTTCTGAAAGTGCTGTTTCTGAAAAAACCCCATAACTTTCTGCTTCTTCTAAACTCAATGGAACTTGTACCCCTGGTATAAAAGCATCATTTACAGCTGAAGAAAGTATAGGAACTACTTTTACTCTTGTTTTTTTCATTATTAAAATCTCAATTCTGAAAAGTTAAAATGGGTTTTGCAGAACCCATTATATTCGTAATAGGAACAGCCCCAAAATAGCGGCTATCAAAACTTACAGGATCAAAACTTGAAATAAACCAAGCATATCCTTCTGCAACGTGATATTCTCCATTAGGCACACCAGCTACACCTCCATTCCTTTGGCTATTTTTTAATAAATAACCATTAATACTAATACCTCTTTCAGTTACTTGAACCACATCACCAGAAACAGCTACCAATGGTTTCAAAAAAGGTATAGCCCCACTAGAACAAGCTCCTGATTGAAGATACCCTTTCTCAACAAACACTTTGACGATAGGTACATCTGGAGGACAAACCTCCATAAATTTTCCCGTTCGCATTTCCTTTTGAAAGTAATTTACTTTCCAAATCCCTATAGGAGCGGAATGCGAATAATTAATTCTAAATCCTTGAGAGAGAGCAAACAAAATCAAACAACCAATAGCAAGAGAACATAAAGTAATTATGGACATAACTCGTTTCATGAGAGAACAAAGCCTTCTTGATCTTTTTTGATTTCATTTCTCTGATGCAAGCGATCAGTAACAGGAGGAGATATTTTTGACCTTTCGGAAAAAATAGGATCTAAAAAATAAAGAATCTGTGTACCTCTAATGACACTGTTTCCAGCTACAAAAATAAGCATTTCACCAGGTTCAACAATATTTCCTGCATTATCTTTTTTTGCACCAGGCAAACGCATAATCTCATCGGGTGTCATTAATGGCCGCTTTGTTTCTTCATAAGAGGTTGAAACCTGTTCAAGTGCCATACCAAAGCGTTTTCCAGAAGTAGAAATCTTTTCGCGTACGACCGTTGTCTCCCCCGCCATTTTACTCATCCATTCAGCTGTTTCGACTTTATTAGGAGCATAAGCAATACGAATATGACAATTCGAAATAATGCTTTCATTCGTTGTATAAGCCTTGTACAATTGCTGTACATCTTGAGTAATAATGTAAGCTTTAAGCCCATATCCAGCAATATAGGCAAGAGCCTTTTCAAAAATCTCTAATTTTCCTAAAGTTGGAAATTCATCAAGCATTAAAAGCAAACGGTGTTTATGATTTGTTTTTGATCTCCCATCATCAAATTCCATGCGATCTGAAAGAGAAAGTACCATTTGTGTTAACAATAAACGCGCTAAAGGTCTCATCCTATCCAAATTGCGTGGCGTTGTAATAAAATACAGTGAAACTGGTGTTTCTGTATCCATCAAATCGCTAATATAAAAATCACAATATTTTGTATTCTCACCAACAATGGGATCTCTATAAAGAGATAAAGCATTATTTGCCGTTGAAATGATAGAACCTAATTCACGTGCTGGTGTTCCAGCCATACGGCGGCCAACACCATTTATAACAAGTTTTGCTTCTCTATCTGCATCTTTAAAAGAAGGATTATTACTTTTTATATCAAGGTTTTCCATTTCATGAAATAAACTAGAAAGCGCTTTTGGATCTCCATCATCATCAAAATCATCATTATCTTCAGTAACAGCAGCAAAATCTCCTACTCCAGTTAGCATGTGTGCACAATCTTGCAAACAAGGTATACGTCCAGTTTTTTCTGCCTTGTAAAGAGCATGAAGAATGAGACCATTCAAAAGTTCAAAAGCAGCGGATCTAAAATGATCACCTGCAATTCCCTTTCCATCGTCGTCTATAACCATTAAGGCTATATTTTGTGCATCCGCTACCTGATAACGTGTCCTGAAACGAATTTCCCCTAACGGATTCCATGAACACCCAACATTGGGCTCGGCTGGATCAAACCTTAAAATCTTATTCCCTGCACATTGTTTTCGCCATCCTGCTGTCATAGCATAATTTTCACCTTTTGTATCAAGGACAAAAAGACTATGTGGCCAACTTAAAAGAGTAGGAACAACTAAACCAACACCTTTACCAGAACGCGTGGGTGCTAAAGCCGCTATATGTTCTGGTCCATCATGGCGTAAATAATGCAACATTCCTGTTTTTGGATCAGCAAAAGCTCCACAATATACGCCCTTACCCTTTTGCTTATGTGGAATAAGCCCCATTTCTTGAATTTCATTAAAAGTTGCAAAATGAGCAGTTCCATGAAGATCATCTGTACTTTTATTGCTTCTCGAAGAAAGACCAGCCCAAAGAGTAAAACCAATCAAACCAATCAAAAAACCAACACAAAAAATAACAAATATTATATTACATTGAGTAGGGGCATTCTCATAAAATTTAAAAATCCAAAAGAGCCAAGAAAAAGGTGAATACACGCCTTTAAAATTGGAACCAAGAACAACACTATAATGAAAAATACGCGCTAAATATTGTGTACAAAATTGATTAAGGACAATAAAATATAAAATGAAGAAAAAGATAAATATCAATCGAGATTTTCTTTTAGGTATATGAGTAGATTGATTTCCCAATTTTCCCCCCATTTAATTCCAGAATTTGTTATACACCTATATACAATACAAAAAAACAAATATATAACAATTTTACGCTTGTTTTCTTAAAGAGAATGACCTTTATCGCGTGAAAGATCTATAGCTTTAGCTTGCATTTTTTCGTAAAGCTTCCGCATTACCTTCATATTATCTCTTCGCACATCAATAATAGACTTTTCAATGTCTGTATTAGAAATTTGTGTACGTGCATCTTCTAACGCTATAATTCGTTTTATTTTATCAGAAATGATGACCCCCTATTACAACACCTTTATCTAGCCAATCTGGACCATATTCTTCATCAGCATTCTTGGTAGAAAATCCCATATCACGAATAAATTGTGCTCCATTATGATGCTTAAGATGTAAAAGTGTATGAGCAGGTAGTTCAACCATTGCTAGCCATTCCCATACAGTTTGATCATCATTAGCTTGCTCTGCTGCTTCTGCTTCAGAAAGATAGATACTATCCAAGCCTAAACCGCCTGCTCGTAATTCCTCGCATTCAGCATCAGTCATATAACTTTTGGGTAATTTCTTTTCCATAGAAAACTCCTTTTGGTATACTTATTCATATTTAATTTAATAGTTGAATATGGTCAATTAAAGTTCCTCTAATTCTTTAAAGAAAGCTGTCTTTTAATCCTAAAATAAGTAGAACGAGAAACACCTGTTTTTTCCTTGATTATTTTGAATGAAACTCCTTGTTTAATCAGTGATCTCATCAATTCTGTTTTTGGATGAGGTTTTCGTCCAAATTTCACAATACCTGCTTTCATAGCAGCATTTCGTCCTTCATTGGTACGCTCCAAAATACGTGCCCGTTCAGCTTCTGCTACAGCAGCTAAAATTTGAATGACCATTTTTCCCATCGTTCCTTCGGTACTAAGACCATTTTCCAAAAAACGAATAAACACGCCCTTCTTATAACAACTATCAACGATAGAGATCATATCAGCAGTATTGCGGCCAAGCCGGTCCATTTTTGTACAGAGAATAGTATCATCTCTTTCTGCACGCCAAAGAAGACGCTGCAAACCTTCACGTTTATCTGTAGAACCTGTTCTTATATCCGTAAAAATACGGTCCTCCCTCACTCCAGCCTTTTTAAGTTCAGTAACAAGCTACTATTTATCCTAAAGGACAAATTTCTACGACAAAAAAACTATTATCTCTCAAAAGCTAGAAACTCTTTTTTATACAGATAGTTGATATATCAATAATAAAAATTAAGGAAGTGCAGCCATTGGGTGACCTTGCCAAGCAGGTAAAATAATATCTTTTGTCACCATGACATTGAAATTATAACCAGGACGAATAATAATTGTTGGCTGAATATCTAGATTTTTACGTGTCATTTCAATCCCAACTTCGCCCCATTGTCTACCAAGCTCTGCCGCTAACGTTTCTTTTGCTGTTGCCATGGTGCTATCATCATTACCTTTATTATGTGTTTTTTGAGATAATTGTGAAGCTCCTGAAATGACAGAAAGTAGAAAAGCATTACCAAAAATTTTTAAATAATGATTATTGACCTTATCCTTAAATCCCGCATAACCAGACTGATCTGTCCCCGGCATATTCCCAAGAGATAAAGAAGAACCATCTGGATAAATAACTCTTGACCAAGCAATCAGTGCTCTTTTTTGACCAGTAGATACACGACTATCATATGTTCCAATTAGCCTCGACCCCAAAGGAATTAAAACATTTTGGCCAGTAGCGGAATCGTAAACACTTTCTCTTACTTGAGCTATGATTTGTCCAGGCAAATCACTGTTAATACCACTTATCATAATACTAGGAATAATGGTTCCAGCCTTAATCTCAAGGCTTGCCTTGATAGCTTCTTGACGCGTGTTTTTTAAGTAAACTTCTGCTTCTGGAGATTGAGATAAAAAAGCAATTTTTTGTGCTTGCATATTAGGATCACGCCCCCCATCACCATTGTATAAAGATGAGTTAGCGGATAATCCAGATCGACCAAATAAATTTTCAAGGGTCGCTTTTTGCGGATATGTATCTTGAATTGGAGATTGATTTTTTACCTTTGAATTGATTGTAAAGGAAACCGTAGGATCAGAATCTAAAGCAGCCTCCATTCTAGCCAAACGCCTCTCTTCGATATGTGTTAATAATCTTTTTTGTATTTCATCTTCTTCATCTACTGTTTTATCGAGTTGTTTTTGTTCTGGATTTGTATCTGCTTTTGCTGACTGTTTAATTTCGGTTGATTTAATTGGCTCTAATAATGGTAACTCTGGTCCTGTTGCTTGAACATAATCATTACCCTCCGGACGAATTGGCAAAGGTGTTTCATCTATAAATAGTTTTTTTTTGTCTTCTACGGCAACATTATTAGATTGCTGCCGCAACATAAAAGTATATGTAATACCAACCAGAGCAAACACAATGATACCTATAGCACCTATCAAAGGTATATTGTTTAACCGCCGCACACCACGTCCTTTGGTTTTTGTAGAAAAAAAATCCGGAGATTCAGAAGGACTAATTTTTTGATTGTTTTTCACCCTTTTCCCCCATCATCTACACGAGCAATAAAAGGAGCAGCCGGTACAATATTTCCAGTTTTTAAACGAACATAATAACGCGTTATTTCAGTTAAATCATATTGTGCCACCAATACTATACCTTGATCCAAGGGCATCACTTTGTAGGTTAGATTTATACCCTGGTTTTTATGTTTTTCTGGTTGATCTGTATAAATTACACCATAGCCATTCTTTTGTAGAAGATTGACCAATAAAGATGTAAACTTGTCCTCTGTATCATTTGTTTTCACAATAAATGTTGTAGTTGCAGGAGGAAAAGGATCTCTAAGATAGCGAACAAAATCACTAGTAATTAAACTTGCATCATTCTCTGTAATATTTTGATCAACATAATTGACCAACAAAGATGAACGGTGACCTATAGACGTGCAACCAGCCGTCAAAACAAGAAGCAACAACAATAGATATTTTAACATTTTAACGCCCCCTAATAATTGTTACTCTCTGCTGAGAACTTCCTACGCCAGAAATCAGAGCCACTTTGTTAATAACTGCATCAACAACATATCGATTTCCTATCATGCGATAGTTTATTAATCTTTCGCTAGGTTTTTTTAAGAAACCCCCATCATCACCAATAGCAATTAAAGCTGGTGCTGTTCCCCTAACTCCATCACTAGGTAATTCAATGTAAGTTTTAAACCCGTCTGTATAAACCCGTCTTGGATACCATTTAATTCTTCGATCACTAATCGTAATACGAAAGTTAAAATCAAGAGCAGCTAAATTTTGACCTGTTGGTAAGGTAGTCCGGCTTTTATCTGTAGCCGCTTTATATGCAGCCCAATCTTGATCTGTATCATCTGGATAAACAAAAGAAAGAAGAGGAATTGAAGAACTTTGCGTACTAGCAAGTTTGATCATATAAGTACGGCGATCCGTCGTAATAAAGAGATTTGTTGTTAAGCCAGCATCTATAGGCTTTACCACAACATAAGTTGTTGATGCTGTGCCACTCCCACTTACGGTAGGACTAATCTTCCATCTTACAGTATCACCAGCATGAAGAGAATTTATAGTCTCACCTACTTGCAACTGAATTGTGCAAACCTCTAATGGTGTACACACCAATGTAGGCAAAGTAGCCCCATAAAGATATTTAATACTGCCGTCACCAGAATATATAGGCCTTTTTGGATTATTCTTCCATTGATTTGCCAATTTAATTCCCCATGCTTCCTTATCAGTAAGCATTACTCTTTGAGGAGAAACAAAATTAATGTCGTGTGATACATCTGTCGCCAGAGCTTTTGATGTTGCAAAAATAACTGTACTTATAAAAATAATTTTTTTTAACATAAAATTCCCGCTTTACGCATTTACTATGATTGATTTTAAAGTCTTGGCGTCCATGCAAATTGTTTAACATATAACCCAATAGGATTTACCATTATTTGCTTTTCAGTTTTTGGTATTGCTAAAATAACTGTAGCGGTAGCTTGCCAAAGTTTAGTATCAATAATAGCACCTGACCGTGCTCTTTTCTTTTCAGTCCATTCAATTTGCCAAGTATCATCGGAAACAGGAACAATTGCATTAACTTGAACTTCCACTGTCTCCATTGCAGCACGTGAATAAGGATCATTTTGTTTATGATATTCAACAAGCATGGCATATGCTGGTGATTGAGGTAAGGTCATTGAATATGTCTGGTTTATGAGATCTTCTTCTGCTCTCATATCAACATAAACAGTACGTGCCCCAATAATCCAATTACGTAACGCCGCCCGAATATGGGTCGCATTTGGTTTAGTAGCAACATTTGCCTTTGATAAATGCGTTACCTCACCGACCGAATTGGTTTGCACTATATAAGGAATAATAGTTTCTTCATTTGATTTCCAAATGAATGCTCCTACTGACATTGCAGTAATAATAATCATTCCAAAGGTTGCTAAGCGCCAATTATTAGCGGACTTAATATAGTCCCCATACCTTTCCATCCATTCTCTACGCGCTATAATATATGGATTAGAGGGTTTGTCCTTTATAGAATCTTTGCTTTTCTTCACAGTCCCCCCTTAGATTATAAAACTAAACAGCTCTCTTTAAAGATAAATTAACTTTCTTATGAAACATTTTTTTTTCAATGTGAAGAAAACAATTTTGACTTATCCATAAAATAATTGTCCAAAATCAAAAAAAATATAATTTTAGACTAAAAAAGCACACCTTAAGTCTCTCTTTCTTTATCTGAAATATTTTTAACACTATTTTTTGTAATCTTGACTTTTGTGCCTTTTTTCCAATACCCAGCTTGAATAAAACCTCTCTTTGTAGTTTCCTTGACAAAAATTCTCTGATTTTCTTCAAAAAGAAGGAAATTCTTTTCTCTAATTTTTCTACGTCCCACATAATTAAATACGGATTCTTCACCGTTCCATACAACATGAGGTAGATTTCCTGTATATTTATTTCGCTCTTCTATCCACTCTTGAAGTGAATTATCAATGTTATCTCTGTTGTGTTGCTTCACTTCATTCTTTAAAGTGTTTAAAATAGGATCATCAAAGTTAACATTCATATTGTGAATACCGGCCAATTGAGCAACTTCTTTTTTAAATTCTTCTGTACCATTTAATACAAGCGGCTGATCTTTAAATTTTTCAATAGCAAGACTTAAAGCAAGATAAGCAGATCCCGTAGTAAATTTTTGTGCATGAATTTTTTCACCAGTATCAATAATAGTTCCACCATCAATGCTTTTATACAAAATATTTCCATTCTTCAAAAAAGAAGGTTTTAAATTTCTTTGTAAAAGTATACCTGTTTTTCTGGCTGTTTTAGCAGTTAACAAATTATCAGACAAAACAGCGCGACGTTCATTCATTGAATGCAAAACATCAATAGCATCTTTATCACCAATATTTGCTTGTTGATGTAACCAATCAAACCAATTTGGAAATCTAGTTTCTGCTAATTTTCTCTTAGCTATCGCTTGCTTTTTTCTTAATTCTTGTTGGCGTAATGATTTTTGTAATTTTAACGTATTTCGCAGTCCAGCTCGTGAGCTTTTAGGCATAAATCTTAATAAATAACTTTGTTGTTTGTACCAAATAAACAATTGATTATAAAAAATAGCTTTTTGCGTCCGTAATATTTGATATTCCCTTCGTCTTTCTAAATTGCTTGCATTTTTTTGTTCTTCATATCGAGAGTACAAACGTGTCTTAGTCTTACTATTTTTTCCATGTAAAGTTGGTACATATTGCTTTTGTATAATTGGTTTAAAATCTTCATAAGGACCAAGTTTCTTTTCAAGAGCTCGTAAAGATAATGTTCTATTACAACTGCTAGCTTTAACCCATAGATCAATATCAGGAGCTCCTATGACTAATCCACTCCCCCGTTTTTTTATAACGAGACCATGATCAGCAAAACTTTTGTGCAATGCTAACCAATTTGTATAATTAAGTTCCTTAGCTATCTTTCCAACATAAGTTGAAAGAGATTCAACTCCAGTCCTATATTCAAAATCTTTTATCTTTGGATATTGTATATTTTCAATGTCACATTCAAATCCATGTGGTGTCTTGATTAAATTATATTCTTGTTCAATTTTTTGACAGGTTTTCATAAGTGTACGTTTGTCAAAAAAAGGTTCGTAATTACGAAAACTGTCAGGATTAATTTTATTGATCGCAATATGAATGTGTAGATTATCTGTATCTTTATGGATAGCTGAGATACGTTGATGATTTTCGTAACCTAATGCAGAACAAAATTTATCTTCAATTTCATAAAGTGTGTGTTTCTCTGGAATTTCTCCATCTGGAAAAGATAAAACTAAATGATATGTCTTATCAGACTTTGATTTTTTATTTTGCTCTTGAGTTTTTAAAATGAATTCTGTTGCCATAACTGGATCATCTGTATGACAATTTGTAACTCTTACGGATGCTACTTTTTTGCTATTTTGTATATTATCATCAAGTATGTAATCAGACGTGAGTTTCCAGTCTCTTGGTAAAGTACCACCATCTAAATCCATGATGTAGCGAGCTAGTCTCGCCATATTTGATGTTGTTTTTTTTCTTTCAACACGTTTAGCAATCATAAAGTAGATACTTTTTCAAAGATTTGTTTTTGAAGTTCACGAAATGAAATCATCATTTGATTTATATCACTTGGTACTCCACCTTTTCCGTTATTTGTAACCAACCATAATTTTAATAAACCCGCCACTCTTCCTAAATCTCCTTGCAACTTAGTAAGATCTTTAACTACATCATAATCTATATGAGTTTTTACGGGTTCAAGCTGTCCAACAGTACGCAAATAAGTGGAAATAGATAAACCTGTTTGTCTTGCATTTTCTTCTATGGTTTCTTTTTCCTCAAAAGTACACCAAACACTCAGTCTAAATTTTCTTGGCCGTGTCATTTTTACCTTCCTAAATTGCGGTAGCAATCAAACCTCGTAGAGCAAGATATGTTGAGCATTTATGCGAATAAGTTGAGTAATGTTAGTTGCGTAGCGCTACATTACACATCTTGCCATTTTCAAAAAATAAAATATTATCAATTTTCTACAAAAAATTTCTTTAATTGACAATAATATCAAATTTTTGTAAAAATTTGATAAGTTTTGTAAAAATTTTTAAATATTTGGTAAGTTAATGAAACAAAAAACAAAATGGGGGAAAATGCGAATAATCTTTCTAGCCAACAAAGATTTAATTTTAAAATCTATTGAAGAGGGGTATTCCTTAAAAGAAATTTTAAGAAGAAATCCAAATTTAAATATTTCATATGACGCCTTGGCATCATATGTGCGAAAATACTTTAAAAAGAATGTTGAGATAACTCCACCAGCTTTATCAGTAAAAACTCAATCCAAAGAGCCTACTTCTGCTAAGCCTATTATAACACAACAAAAATCACGTACGTTTATACACGATACAAACAAAAAATTAGAGGATATGATATGACAAACATTCACATGACCTTACAAGGTAAAGGAGGAGTGGGAAAATCCTTTGTAGCTAGTCTTGTGATGCAATATTTACTAGAAAATAAAATAGACGTGAAAGGTATAGATACTGATCCTATTAATCAAACATTTGCTAGCTATAAAAATTTTAATGTAAAGCATTTAAAACTTCTCGAGGATAGTGATATTATTCCACGTAATTTTGATCTTCTTATGGAAGAATTGCTTAATTCTAACTGCCAATATGTTATTGATAATGGAGCTTCAACATTTCTACCTCTAGCCTCTTATTTAAAAGAAAACGAAGCTTTTAGTCTGTTGGCCACAGCTAAAAAAAATGTAATTATTCATACAATTATCACTGGTGGACAAGCGCTAAAAGATACATTGTCTGGATTATTTTCTTTATGCACCCAAATTCCACCAACAGCAAGTATCGTCGTTTGGAAGAATGAATTCTTTGGTTACATTATATACGAGGGAAAAAACTTCGAAGAAATGAAAGTATTTAAAGAAAATAAAGAAAGAATTTCAGCTATTGTTACAATTCCACGACAAACATCTACAACTTTTGGCGAAGATATCAAAACAATGCTTGATAAAAGATTAACCTTTAACGAAATTACAAATTCAAACGAATTTAGTATTATGGCTAAAAGCCGATTAGCACGCGTCAAAAGCATGTTATTTAACCAAATAGATAATATTCCAGGAATATAAAATGTCCGTTGATATTGACGCCATTCGGCAAAAAATAACTAAAGAATTTAATCAACTTATTCCACCAAATGATCCAATTCTCATGACCGTTTTTTTATCTGATATAATGTTGGATTCAGCTTTAAAAACACTACACGAAAATCAAAATCAAATGATCAATTACATTTTAACTGCGCGTAATGCTATGGTAGAGGAGGAAAAAAAAACAGCTGGAAAATTAATAACTGAAGCGGCCACATATATAAATAAAGAAATCAGCGAAGAAATCAATAAAAACTTGAATTCTATTTCCGAACAAATGAGATTATATGAAATATCATTATCTAAAATGTCTACTGTAAAATCTAATATAGATGAAAACACAGAAAGATTTTTAAAAAAAATCAAAAATTATGGCATATTAATAGGTGCTAGTTTATTAGCAAATGTTCTCTGTCTTTTTGCTCTTATAATTCATTATTATATAAATTAATATTTTAAAAATTCTTCTTCAGTGTTTACTTCTTGCAATGAAGCCGCATCTTTATGATGCGACTTTTTTTCTCTTTACAAATTAGGTGCCCCCACACCTATTATTTATGCTGCTGCAGCAACCGTTTTAACAATGTTATCGCTTTCATAAACTTCACAATTTATAGGAACCAAAGTTATACGGCTCCGTCTTTTTATATTTGCATTGCCATATACATTACCTTTAATTATGAAATAACCAGAAATCTTTGCATTGCCATAAACAGAGCCATAAACATCAGTATGACACCCTACGCTAGCATTCCCATAAACCTTACCATAAATTTTCGCTGCACCACTAACAACAGCATGATCATAAACCTCCGCATTTCTATGAATACGTGCACTTCCCGATAATTTTGCATGTCCGTAAACCCTAGCACTATTATACACCCAAGCTTGATAGGAAATACGAGCATTTTCATAAACACATGCATTCGTATAAACACGGCTTTTATCACATACATGAGCATTGCCATAAACATGACCACAAACAATGGCATTATCACAAATAATAGCATTTTCATAAACACGACCATCACCATAAACCCACGCATCATCACTAACCCAGCAATTACCTTCATGAGATAAATTGTCTTCCTTTTCAATAAAACCACCAAGATCACCAATCTTTATATTATCAAAATCTCTTAATGCACGAATGCGATAAAGAGTATGGTCACCAACTTGTTGGGTTTCACTTGTAAATTCATATTTTTTTGAGATCGTGTTCATAATGAACTCCTTTAGGAAAAAGTTTTGAATTGACACCTTATAAAGATGCCGGGCGCTCAAAACACAGCCTAAAGTCTGTTGTTATGCTTTCCCCGTAAGGGTATTATATGACATAACTACACCCGACAAAATCATTATACGTTTTTTAAACATAAAAGACAGTCAGTTTTTGAAAAGCAGAGAAAGATTGTTTCGTAATCCATTCGCTTTAGGTTTAGTGTTTTGATCACTTGAGTATTTATATAACAAAATACCTGTTTATTGTCAACTATTTTGTTATCTTTTTTTGATGTTTTTTCTATATTTTTCAAATATATAGATCATAAAATGCCTTATAATTTTTATTTGTTTTTTTGACTATAGCGCCCTTATTAGCTCCCCCTTTAATCATGATTTCGGAGCCGCGTGAGAAGGACAAAACAAGCCTCTATGGTTCTAGGTCCAGGACGCCGTTAGGCGCCCCGTAGGGGTTTCCTTGACCTTAAGAACCAAGGCTTGTTAGTCCTCTCATTAAACGCGGGTCTGATCTCATGATTTTGGTGAGCGTACGGAGAGTTTGAGAGGCGGTAGCCTCTCATTAAAAAATAAGGTTTGTAAATAAATAGCTATTTTTCTTGCCAATTTTCTGAAATTACTTTATTACCTTAAAAGTATTTTTGATCGTCCACGCAGCGATCAATCGGGAAATAAAGCCCTAAGTTCGAGAGTAAAAAATTATTGTCACCCGGAGTTCCGGGAGTTTTTGTTATGTCCAGGTACTTTTCAGTACTAAAAGCAAAAAGCTGACTCGAACTCAGTACTTTATTACTCCCGGAATACCAATGCGAGGGCGCTCGCAACCGGCAGGGGGGATTTTAAAGTGCAAACCAAAAATCAACATTTAAATGACGTTTCTGTAGGTAAAAAAATTCGCCTCAGAAGAGAAATGTTAAAAATATCTCAAAAACAATTAGGCGACCTCTTAGGAGTAACCTTCCAACAAATCCAAAAATATGAAAAAGCTACAAACCGCATAGGAGCTGGACGTTTGCAAGAAATTGCTGACATCCTCGATGTTGATATCTCCTTTTTTTATACCGATATTTCTCCTAAAAAAAAATTTTCATACCCTAATGATGAAGGAATTTCCAGTAAAGAAGAATACTTCCTTTTAAAAGGTTTTAGACAACTTAATCCTAAAAAAAAGAGAGCAATTTTGTCCTTAATTGCCGAATAGAATAAAAACTTTTCAAACTATGATATACAATGCTAGTCACTCTGCTCATAAGCATTCATTAATATTTCTAAAAAGTCACCATGACGATAGCGCTCTCGTTTAGCCATAGATTTAAAACGATTAATTATAGCAATGCTTGTTTTTATATTTATCTGTGCCTCATCTGATTGTTCACGACTTGGAAAGGTTATCGCTCTATCTAATTCTTTACGTTCCACAATGTTAGAAGAAGATTTAGCTTGTCGTGGTTTAAAATCCTCAAGTTCTGAAAAATTTAATGGTTTTCTTTCTGTGCTCATCACTTAGTTTCCTCTCTATTTAACTTGTTTTAGCTTTGCAATGACTTCAGCAACGAATGCTTCTACATTACCAATTGCAGATTCTAAATTATTCACTTCTTTTGGATTCAAATTACGATGTGAACCTCCAGTTGCAAAAATTGCTGAAAAAGCATCACGTTCATTGATTTCTGTTTCAAAAACATCAAGTTCTGGATTTTTTCTAAACTGAGATGATATAAAACGAGCAGTTCTGGATTTTGCAACGACCTTCGATTGCGTAAATAAAACAGCATAATCGATAAGACGCCGTACAGCTTTCATATCTCTATGAATTTCTTTTATGATTTCAATAGCCGCTATAGCGTCTTGCTGTTGTTCCTTCATAGGAACAATTACAAAATCAGATTGACTAATAGCATAACTCGTTAAACGCGATGCTGTACCTTCTAGATCAACAATTACAAATGGGTCCCTAGCAGACGCAATTTCTATTTCATCTAAAATAGTTTTCTCAGATTCATTAGTGATGACAGTCAGATTATCTGGTCTACCAGGTAATTCAGACCAAGTGGTAATGGGGTGGCGTGGATCGGCATCTATAATTGTAACAGGTTTAGCATGTGCAAGTTCACAAGCAAGAAGCAAAGCAGAAGTTGTTTTTCCACTACCTCCTTTAGAATTAGCGAATGTTATAACAGGCATTTAATTCCTCAATAAAAAAATATCATACCATATAATATTATATTATACCTTATAGTATAATAAGGTACTAAATAATAAGTTAATATAACTTATAAAGCTCTCTCTCTATTCATCCCCCCTTTTTTATTTAAGCTAGATACCTTAAGATATCTTATTATACCTTAAGGTATAATACGTTATTAAAATATATTTTTATGCTTTCGGCATAGTGATAATTGGCTTAATTTTGGTAGGCTTGATATTTCTGCGTTCAATAAATAAGCGCAAAGTATTCATACTAACTCCTAATGTCTTGGCAATACGGCTTTGTGATAAACCAACATTTATGAATGCTTGAATTTCATCAATATGATTGTCCAGTTTTAATTGCGTAGCAATACTTCCTTTTGGACGTCCTAGTTTTATCCCTCGTTGACGAGCAACATTTAAAGCTTCTTTTGTGCGCTCTTGAATTAAATGTCTTTCAATTTGCGCTACCATACCTAAAATAGTTGCTATGATATCGCTCTGTAAGCTTCCGTCCATAATAAGGTTCTGTTTTGTCACATGAACAATCAAACCTCGTTCACTCGCGGCTTTGAGAATTTCTAAGACAGCAAGCGAAGAACCAGCTATACGAGAAAATTCGGGTGTTAATAACACATCTCCTCGTTCTGTTTTTTCAATTAAAGCACCAAGCTTACGTTTTTGCCAGTCTTGTCCTCTGCCTGCAACTTCCTCTTCAATATGGAGGGGAGCAAAGCCATGTTTGTTAGCATATTCTAATAAGCCAAATTTTTGATTTTTTATATCTTGTTTATCACGAGACACCCGCAAATAAGCGTAAAATTTTGCCATATTCAATAAAAACGTCAATTTAGATTAAAACTGATATATTTTTCTTTAAAAAAAATGTCAAAGAAATACATAATTTTGTATCAGAAAAAATGATCGTTTTAACTGATAAAGAGGTCCTTTAAATTAATTTGATTATAAGTTTTAAAAAGTATTTGCTAAATAAAAACATCTCATATATATCCTTCTTTCGGGGAGAGAGGTCTCATGGAATACCCCCCGCAGGGTTCTATTAACTAATCTCTTTCTCCATTTGATTTCTTTCATTTCTTCTGTTTCATCCGACATTTTTTCCCCTTTCTTATAGTACAATCTTCTTTGAAACTGTTTGCATGTTTAAAGTTTTAATAACTTTTTTCAATTCTGATTTTAACAAAGAATTTTTTTGATCATTTGGTTTTATCTGCTCGTTTTTTTCTGCTTTTTTCGTGCAAAAAACTTTCAATTTTTCCTCAGAATCTTCATTCAGTAGGACATAGAAAGAACGTTCTAGATAGAGTTCTCCTCGATTTTCTTTGGCAATCATGCCTCGTAAATATCCACCTGGAGATTTCACCAATTCCCTGCAATATTTTTCGAAGATGATAGCGATAGCCAGAGCAGCTCTTTTAATTCCCATGTTTCTTTTAGCTTCTTCCACAGCGTGGGGAGAAATCCTATTCATTTTAGCTAAAAATTCCATAGATCCAATCAAATCCCTTTCCGATTGCAACCCATGTTTCAAAAACATAGCAACATTAGGCAATGCCTCAGTTAAAAGTTCTGATTTGATTTGAAGCGATTTATTGTTTTTTGAAGATAAAGTGGATTCAGTTTTGCTTTTCTTTATTTTTTCATAAGCCATTTTTTTATGACCGGAGGTCATATTATTAATTTGAGTGTGTTCAGAGTGATCTGAACACTCATTTTTGTTACAATTACAAATATATTTAGGGGTTGTATATTCTATGTGTATCTTGTCAACAAGATCTGTGTATCTTGTTTTTGATGTTTTTTGTTCGAAAAAACGTCGTAAAATCCACTCAAAAAGACGAATTGCTTTGTATAATTTTTCAAGAGAAACTTTAGCCGGCCGACCAATAATATAAATGATTTTTTGCATTCTAGAAAAAAGCAGTGATATGAACGGAGTTGCTTCCATTTCTGTATAACAGGTTTTAATTTGACGCACCAATCCTCTAAAATAATGCAAAGCTTCATTCTTTTTATCATAAACTTCCAGAGCTTCGTCTGCTTTATGCTTAAGTTCATGGTATCGAGCAACAAGAATACGTAAATCAATACCGCAAGCTGTTACAATATCATCGCTATGGTTACGTATAGGATAGCGTTTAAAGTTACCAGAGTCGCGCATGACAATAAGACCACAGTCATAAAGGCGTGAAAGTAAAAAACTAACACGTGATTCACTCCGTTTAATGTCATAACTAAGTTGTCGATTGCTTTTGAAAACAATAGGAACCCCGCTTTTTTCAAATTGATCTCTTGGAGCTGTCCTTAACAAATTCAAAAGAAGTTTAGCTTCACTTTCTTTAATGAAATCAGTCTGTTCCAGTTGATTAACCAATCCAATCAATTGACCACGGCTTACAGACCCCATTTCAGCATTTTCTGCTAATTTTCTATATTCTATATGATGCGCACTTAACTTTCTTCCGGAGATTTTATTAACCATAATTGTTTTAACCTCTAAGTTAGAGGCAAAAAAATGTAAAAAACACCCCTTTTCTACAAAATTTCTCTTGCAGAATATACTCGAATGAATTAAACTGATGATTACGATGTAATTTAATTCACCTTATAGGTATTTTAGAAACCCTTCTGTTAACGCAGTTGGGTTTTTATTCTTTTGCCATTGTATTTCCCTCTATTTGAAACGACTCATAGCTTTGAAAAAAGCATGTCAAGGTAAAGCGTATATGAAAAAAAAAGTTTTTTCAATATAGTTAAAAATTAGGGTCCCCGTTTTGCTATTCATTGAAATTAT
>NZ_CP031844.2:1895000-2157564 GCF_003606345.3 Bartonella krasnovii | reverse complement strand
CTTCCATCCTGATAAAAATAAAATTCTGTCCTGCCAAACAGCTAAAAAAAATCTAGCGAAGGCAAAACGCCCTACCCCAAACAAGATTACTCATCCTCCCCTAGGATAGCCTCATCACAACCCCACTAATAAAGATGACCAATAAGATTTACTTGCACTCATGATATGACCTACCCTTCTAAAATGGTAAACATATCAACTAAGATAACTTAAAAGAAACATCAAAAAATCTACCCAACACAAAAGCTTTTAAAAAGCCTAAACCAAAGATTTTATATTCAACAAAATATAGGATAATGTGCTGATGTGACCCCTTCATGCCTTTTAGTCTTCATAAGAACCATACAAAACAGCAGAGGTAAAATGCAAGAGGTCAAAATAAAATCAAAAGCTCCCCCAAAATACTTATTTCAATGAGGAATGAGAAAAATAATTGATTCAATTCATTTTTTTTTCTGAATTTACCAATCATTAAAGAATCTCTTCAGATTAAAAAAAAAAAAATAAAATGCTTGACAAAAAAGACTCTGTAAAAATCCACAAAGCTTGTGGATAACCATACTCCCCTTATAAACTTCCTCTCCCTATTTCAAGAGGAGAATCGCTGTCGATTCTTGTTTTCAATAGAGACTTTTTAAAATAATAAAAAAAGCCAGCACCCTTACGGATACTGGCTTGATTCTTAATAAAATAGAAAAATCTTAAACGCTGAGAGCCTTTAAACGCTTCGCTAAACGTGATACTCTCCTCGCAGCCGTATTTTTATGAAAAACGCCTTTAGAAACCGCACGCATAATCTCAGGCTCAAAATTCTTAAATGCAATTTCTGCCGATGCTTTATCACCCCCTGCTAGAGCATCATCAAACTTACGCATAAAAGTACGAACGCGTGAACGGCGGGACTTATTAACCTGTGTGCGTGCAGCAACCTTGCGCACCGCTTTTCGAGCAGAAGGTGTATTCGCCATAAATATAATCTCTCTTTCAACGCCTTGGTAAAATGAGTCTCAATAACAACTCTACCAATGTAAACAAACCTAACCCAAGCAAAACTATAAAGCTGCCTATAACTCATGTGGCTTATAGCCCAATGTCAAAGCCAACGTCAATTAAATTTTCAAAGACAGACATAAAAAAACGAAGCCAAATTCTTTGATCCGCAACTTTATAGCTTAATTGTTTAAAGATATTCCTCAACGAACAACAGCATTTAAACAGCTAGCTTACGCAAGACATATTGCAAAATTCCACCATGATGCAAATAATCTAGCTCATCTTCAGTATCAACACGGCATAATAATGGAATGGTTTTTACCGTACCATCAGAAAAAGTAATTTTTGCTACGGTCTTTTGACGAGGTTTCAAGTTATGAATACCTTCAATCGTTACCTTTTCATCTCCCTTTAAGCCTAAAGATTTCCAACTTAGCCCCTCCTCAAAGACAAAAGGAACAATACCCATACCAACAAGATTAGAGCGATGAATCCTTTCAAAAGATTGTACAATCACTGCTTTGATGCCAAGAAGATTAGTCCCCTTGGCGGCCCAATCACGTGATGATCCATTGCCATATTCAATACCCGCAAAAACAACGAGCGGAACACCTTCTTTTTTATACGTCATTGCTGCATCGTAAATGGTTTGTTCTACTGCTGAGGGATAATGAATCGTATAACCGCCTTCTCGACCATTTTCTCCTAACATGAAATTACGAATGCGAATATTGGCAAAGGTCCCACGAACCATAACTTCATGATTCCCACGACGTGTCCCATATTGATTAAAATCAGCGACGTTAACACCATGATCCATTAAATACTTTCCAGCAGGAGAAGCGGCCTTAATAGAACCAGCCGGAGAAATATGATCTGTCGTGATTTTATCACCAAACAAACCTAAAATTCGTGCCTCTTTAATATCTGATAAAATATCTGGTACTTTCTGCATATCATCGAAATATGGTGGATTACGAACATAAGTAGACTGCTCATCCCAAGAATAGGTAGCCCCTATAGGGATCTGAACTTTTTGCCAATTTTCATCACCCTTAAAGACATCAGCATACTTTTCAGCAAAAACCTTACGTGTGACATTTTCTTCAATAAACGCTTGTATTTCTTGAGAAGTTGGCCAAATATCTCTCAAGTAAACCGGTTGACCATCTAAATCTTCACCAAGAGGTTCTTTGGTTAAATCTTTACACACTGTCCCGACAAGCGCATGCGCAACAACTAACGGGGGTGAAGCTAAATAATTTGCTTGCACATCAGGAGAGACACGCCCTTCAAAATTACGATTTCCTGAAAGAACTGCAGAAGCAATAACACCATTGTCATTAATCGTTTTGGAAATAGCTGGATGCAAAGGACCAGAATTCCCAATACATGTTGTGCACCCAAACCCTACTAAATTAAATCCTAATGCATCTAAATCTTTTTGCAGACCCGAACTTTTAAGGTAAGCTTCAACAACTTGTGAACCAGGTGCAAGAGAAGTTTTTACCCATGGTTTGCTTTTGAGACCTTTTGCCACGGCATTTCGTGCCAAAAGACCTGCAGCAATAAGAACACTTGGATTTGATGTATTTGTACAGGAAGTAATCGCAGCGATCACCACATCACCATGACTAAGCGTATATTCTTCACCTTCAACCGGATAATGTTCATCTTGTCCTGAAGTTTTCTTATAGTCTTCAACCAATGCCTTCCCAAAACCTTGCCCAACATTTTCCAATGCAATACGCCCTTCCGGACGTTTAGGACCAGCCATAGAAGGAACAACCGTTCCCATATCTAATTCAATTGTATCACTAAAAACCGGATGATCCACCCTTTCGTCATGCCACATCCCTTGTGCTTTGGAGTAAGCCTCGACTAAGGCAATCCGATTTTCATCACGCCCTGTCATGTTGAGATAACGCACTGTCTCCTTATCAATTGGAAAAAAACCACAGGTTGCTCCATATTCAGGAGCCATATTCCCAATCGTTGCCCGATCAGCAAGAGTCATATGCTCCAAACCAGGACCAAAAAATTCAACAAATTTACCAACAACACCCTTCTGGCGGAGCATTTGGGTCACCGTTAATACGAGATCGGTGGCTGTGACACCTTCTTTAAGTTTCCCTGTTAGACGAAAACCAATTACTTCAGGTAACAACATAGAGACGGGTTGGCCTAACATTGCCGCTTCGGCTTCAATACCGCCAACACCCCAGCCTAAAACACCCAAACCATTAACCATCGTCGTATGCGAATCAGTTCCCACACAGGTATCCGGATAAACCGTCTCACCCCCTTCTTCATTCTTCATCCATACACATTGTGCTAAATATTCGAGATTAACCTGATGACAAATCCCTGTTCCTGGGGGAACAACACGAAAATTTTGAAAGGCTTGTTGCCCCCATTTCAGAAAACGATAACGCTCACCATTGCGTTCATATTCATGCTCAACATTTTCCTTAAAAGCCGTAGGAGTGCCAAAATCATCAACAATAACTGAGTGATCAATAACAAGATCAACCGGTATGAGAGGATTAATTTTTTCAGCGTTCCCACCAAGTTTGACCATAGCATCACGCATTGCAGAAAGATCAACAACCGCCGGAACACCTGTAAAATCTTGCATAAGAACACGTGCAGGACGGTAAGCGATTTCTGCCCCTGCACTCCCTTTGTCGCTTAACCACTTAGAAACATTGAGGATATCTTCTTTTTTAACTGTGCGCCCATCTTCAAAGCGCAGTAAATTTTCGAGAATAACTTTCATCGAAAACGGTAAACGCGAAATGCCTTCAAGTCCATTCTTCTCCGCTTCGATTAAGCTATAATAAGTATATTCTTTGCCACCAACCTTTAACGTTCTGCGACAATTAAAGCTATCAATGTGAGTCATGACTGTCCACCCTCATACTATAAACCACCCAATTTCCAGGAATGAACAACACAAACTACGAGTCAAGGTCGCAGCTTGAGCGCAGACGCAATTACCTCCGCCATCCATTTCCCCCTCCACCTTTCATAGGTAAATGCGGAAATCAGCGCCAAAAACCATTCTACACCAGATCTTGATGTAACGTATCCCTTATAGAACTATTTCTAGAACTATTCTAGGGACAATTGCATAAAAAAACGTGTTTTTTATGCAATAATGCAATAAAGAATAGGGAAATATAAAAATAGGCAATCACATGGTGTTATCAGGCAAAGATTTAGCAGCTTACAGAAACGGAGAAATTCTATTCAAAGATCTTTCTTTTTGTTTATTTCCACAGCAACTGATGACAATCACCGGACCAAATGGCATCGGAAAATCTACATTACTCCGAATCATTGTTGGTCTTATTGAAGCTGCTGAAGGTCATATCATACTTAAAGATGATGAACAAAGATACCCCATTACAACTGCGTGTCATTATCTCGGGCCTCAAAATGCTATGAAACCCCTCTTATCTGTCATTGATAATTTGCAATTTTGGGCAGAGTTTTATGGGCAGCCCTACTACTCCCCCTATGAAGCCCTTACCGATATTGGCCTTGCTGATCTTGAATATTTACCCTTTAACACTCTATCAACTGGGCAACAAAGGCGTGTCGCTCTTGCTCGTCTTTTGCTTTCCTATCGTCCTATTTGGGTTTTAGATGAACCAATATCAGGACTTGATAGCTATGCTCAAAAACGCCTTGCTCGTATTTTTCAGCGTCATCTCAATCAAGGGGGGGTGATTATCGCCGCCACCCATAATTCCTTAGGTATTCCAGAAAACCATACAATCGCTCTGGAAAAATTTTTACCTCTCTAGGAGAGCAGAATATGAAAGCACTGTTCTGGCGTGATCTTAAACTACTCTTAGCGCCACAAACCTCTTCGCTAACAGGATTATTATTTTTCATCGCTGTTGTGATGATAACCCCCTTTACCATTGGACCAGATCCAAAAATTCTTGCACAAATAGGTCCAGGGATATTGTGGTTTGGAGCCCTTCTCGCAGGACTTCTTAATCTGAACAAACTTTTTCAAATCGATCGCGATGATGGCAATCTCGACCAGTTTATCCTTTCAGGACAAAGACAAAGTTTTATGCTGATCGTTTTTACCAAATGCATCGCCCATTGGGCAGGAACGATGCTTCCTCTCATTTTTACCACGCCTATTTTAGCCCTCATGCTCCACTTAGATATCACGATAACTTTTACAACAATACTTACCCTTTTATGCGGAACACCAGCTATTATTTTTATTGGCGCCATAGGAGCGGCACTTGCAAGCTCATTGTTACATAGCACGCTTCTTATTTTCATCATTATCTTGCCGTGGATCATTCCAATTATGATTTTTGGCGTTTCAGCGGCGACAGCGCCAACAAATCCAAATGCCTCTTTTCTTACTTCCTTGGCTCTTCTTAGCGCTTTTTCACTTTTTTTGAGTCTCTTTAGCTCTTTTGTTGCCGCTCTAACGCTCAAGTTTTTATCAGAATAATAAAAGATGATTGCCGCATAGAAAAAATCTCCTTATTATGAATTTCATGACTGAACTATCGCCCACATATAAAATGAGGTCACTCCCTATAAGTTTTGCTCGTTTTATGAAAATAAGCAAAATCATTTTACCATGGCTCGCCAGCATAACTTTATGTCTTCTAATCTTAGGGCTTATTTTCGTGGTGTATTCACCAGATGACTATCAACAGGGCATGACTGTTAAGATTATGTACCTTCATGTCCCTTTTGCGTGGTTGTCTACATTCTGTTATATAACGATGAGTGCAGCAGCATTAGGAAATTTGATTTGGAAATATCATCTTGCTGATGTGGCTCTCAAATGTGGGGCGCCCATTGGAGCGATTTTTACTGCCTTGGCCCTCATGACGGGAGCGCTTTGGGGGCGCCCGACATGGGGAACATGGTGGGTATGGGATGCACGGTTAACATCGGTTTTAATTTTGCTTTTTATCTACCTTGCCATTATCTTGCTTGGACGTGCTTTTGACAATCAAGTAAAAGCGGCTCGCGCGACTTCAATTCTTACCCTTGTTGGCTTTGTTAATATCCCTATTATTAAATTTTCCGTTAATTGGTGGAATACATTGCATCAACCAGCCTCCTTATTACGTGCTGGAGGACCAACAATCGACAATGCTATGTTATGGCCTCTTATAACTATGTTATTTTGTTTCGTCTTTATGTTTATTGCGCTCTATTTAATGGCTATGCGAAATGAAATCAACAGCCGTTATATCAAAATACTTCAAATTAAAAAATCCCGTCGTGCACAACAACAGGACTCTTCATCATGCTTGACCTAAATGGCATCCACAGCGGACTTTTAGGAAACCTGTCTTTGCAAATCGATTTTTTCCTTGGTACCCTTAAACACAAGCAAATTGTTGTTTTAAGCTATACGCTTTCTGCAATATCCCTCCTCTGTCTTATTGGCTATATTCTTTGCAAGAGCATCTACCAAAAAAATACTCTCCAGCAGCTAAACAAAAAAGAACAGTCACAAAAAGAAAAATATAATGAAGAACATCCCTCCAAAACTTAAAAAAAATATATCTTTGCCTATTTTCTTTATTCTTTTTGGACCATTTGTGCTTTTTCTTCTTCTCATGGTGTTTTTTTTCAACTTTATGCATAAAAAATACCCGCAAGACCCTTCTCTTCTCCCAAATACATTGGCTGGAAAACCAGCCCCCGAGATACACCTCCCTCTTCTTAATCAGGAAAATTATCTTCATTCAAAACAGTTTAAAGGACGTGTCACATTGATCAATTTTTGGGGGTCTTGGTGTTTACCCTGTCGCGAAGAACATCCTCTTCTTATGAAAATTTCACAAGATAAACGTTTTGATCTGATTGGTATTAATTATAAGGATAACAAAGCAAACGCACTGCGCTTTTTAAATCGTTTTGGTAATCCTTTCAAATTGATTGGCTTTGATGCTTCAGGATATACAGCTATTGACTGGGGGGTATATGGACCACCAGAAACCTTTCTTTTGAATAAAGAGAGCGTTATTATCGCTAAACATGTTGGTCCTCTAACATGGAAAATTTATCAAAAAAAAATTCTTCCCAAAATTGAACAAGCAATCGTAATAGAAGAAAATAAAGTATCAACATATTGATCTATAAATATAATTTACCATTTTTCTCTATTAAACAAAAACACAAAATACTATGAGATTTTTTTCAAATCCTTTCATTCTGAATCAAGAAAACAGCTCAGAAAAGGTTTAAAATACCTTTTTGTGCATTTTTAATATAAGTATAATGAACAGCTTTTTAAGTTGAAAAATACAAGAATAAAAAAGACAAAGTTCTATCGTGCTATACACGTCATTTTATTTATAGAGCCCTTTTTATTTATACGAGGTCTTATCCTTCTTAGGAAATTTTGTAACAGGATTATTATTGTTGATTCAAAAACATGTATAAAAAATATCTGTAGAGAAAACACCTCAAATATGACAAAATTTTTGAGTGCTTTTCATCACTATTCTCATCTTTAAAAATAATAAACCTGTTCCCTCGCAGGATCATTATATATTTATTCCCTTTACACTCTTTTTTTGTAAGAATTTTCATAAGGTCCATATTGAGTCTTTTTTTATATATTCTTATTTTCTCGATAATTTCTATTATGGTCATAACTAATGCCCTTTTTTGACTCTTAATAAGATAAATCTAAGTCAGAAAATATAACTATAGTCAAAAAGTCTTATTGAACAGAAAAGATAAGTTATCGATAAAAATAAAGTTATTCATGAATCTTATAAAAAAATTCATGGTAAGAAACAAACTTTTGAAATGTAACTTTAAGTTGAAAAAATAAAAAATAAGCCCTTCCCAGAGGAGAAAATATCTTTTACAGGGTGCTCTTTTTTAAAAAGCATATCCAGTGAATAATAATTTCAACAGAAAGATCATTGGCATACATCAAAAAATGCTAAGGAAAAAATATTCAAGAGATTCATATGAGCTTATGCTTTAGGTTTTTATAGCGCAAATAAAATGGGTTTTTGTTGCAATCATTTTTTATGAAGTTAATTATATTTTTTCGTCCAAAAATTCTTGTAGTGTAAAACGATACATTTTTGAACAAAATTCGCATGTAACTGAAATATATTTATTTTTAACCATTTCATTTCGTTCATCACTGGGAAAGCTTTCCAGCATTCCTTTAATTTTTTCACGCGAGCAAGAACATTGGTCGACAAGAGAAAACGGATTAAAAACTCTCACACCTTGTTCATGAAAAAGACGGTATAAGAGCCGTTTACTCCCGACTTGCGGATCTGTTAATTCTGAACTTTCAATCGTTGCCATGAGTATTTTTGCTTCTTGCCATTGGTTATCTAATTGGGTTTGATCTTTTGTTTCTTCTCGCTTTTGATGAAGGTTATCTATTTGATGATGGGACGATGCTTGGGGCAAAAATTGAGTCAAAATACCTCCAGCTCGCCAGCTTTTCTGAGGTTTTCCTTGGTTGTCACGATTGATTAATATAGCAACAGCCAAACGGATATCCGTAGAAATTTGCTCTGATTGATCAAAATAAGTACGAGCAGCTTCTTGTAAATTTGATCCATCTAATGCAACTATTCCTTGATAGGGTTGCATGTTAGGACCTTGATCAATCGTAAAAGCTAAAGTGCCCTTTCCTAAAAGGTTTTTTGAAGAGATTTGATCATTATCTATGGCTTGTTTAAGCTGTTCTTTATCAAAGCGAGCGTAGCCCCGTAAACTGGAAGGAGGAGAAAAATCGCACACCAGCATATTAACCGGTCCATCGGAATGGGTTTGTAAAATAAATTTTCCTGTAAGCTTTAGAGAAGTTCCAAGTAGAACAGTTAAAAGCAAAGCTTCGGCCAAAAGATAAGAAACCGGTTCAGGGTATTGATGTCTGTTAAGAATAGAATCTAAAGTTTTCCCAAGTTGTACAACACGTCCACGGATATCAAGTTCTTCGACTTGAAAGGGAATAACAGCATCCTCTTCATGCAAAGAGATGTCGTTAAGAGAGGCATCATCTTTAGCTTGTTCACTCATGGGCTTTACCTTTTATTATAACTTGTTGTAGAGAAGCTCTTATGAAGAGAAAAATGCATCTTGTAAACACCAAGAAAGAATTGCTTTTTGAACGTGAAGACGATTTTCAGCTTCATCGAAAACAACTGAGTGCGGTCCATCAATCACAGTATCAACAACCTCTTCACCACGATGAGCTGGAAGGCAATGCATAAAAAGAGCATCAGGTTTTGCTAATTTCATGAGAGCTTCATTGACTTGATAAGGCTGAAAAATGGAATGACTGCGAGCACGAAACTCTTGCCCCATGGAAACCCATGTATCAGTCATAATACAATCAGCATCTTGAGCTGCTTTTTGAGGATTATGCGTTAGCGTAAGATGTGCACCCCACTCACGTGCCCAATGTATGAATTGCTCTTGTGGCTCACTGCCCTTTGGAGTAGCAATACGCAAATGAAAACCAAAAAGAGCTGCAGCCTCAATTAAGGAATGGAGTACATTATTACCGTCCCCCACCCATGCAAATACTTTTCCAGTAATTGGCCCTCTATGTTCCTCATAGGTTAGGATATCTGCTAGAATTTGGCAAGGATGTGTATCATCTGTAAGGGCATTAATGACAGGAATTTGTGCATATTGTGCCAATTCAAGCATACGTTGATGTTTTGTTGTTCTCAATATCACGATATCTACAAAACGGGATAAAACGCGCGCCGTATCAGCTATGGTTTCACTATAACCAAGCTGCATCTCTGACCCCGTGAGCATGATTGTGTCTCCCCCAAGTTGGCGCATACTGATATCGAATGAAATACGGGTTCTTGTGGATGGTTTTTCAAAAATCATCGCAAGTGTTTTTCCTATAAAAGGTTTTAGACTTTTCCCTTCCTTAAAAGATGCTTTAAGTATTTTTGCATAATCAATCAGAGCGCGTGCCATCGCTGGCGTTAAAATTGATAAGTCCGTGAAATGACGAAGAGCATTTGTCATGTGTATAATACTTGTCCTTCTTTATTGATTTTCGAAAGATAAGAAATTGCTTTTTCAATACGATTCAAGCTTTCATCTATTTCTTCTTCCTTGATGATAAGAGGAGGCAATAAGCGTACAACATCATTGTTGGCAGCAACACTTAAGAGATATTCATTTTCCAAAACATTAACGACAAGATTTGAAGGTACAACACATTTAATGCCCACCATAAGGCCCATCCCATGAACTGCGCAGATAATATCAGGATAGATATTGAGAATGTGCAAAAGTCCACTTTTTAGTTTATCCCCCATACGCTGAACATGGTTCAGAAAACTTGACTCTAATAGAATATCAAGAACACTATTTCCTACAGCCATCCCAAGAAGATTTCCTCCAAAGGTTGAACCATGGGTTCCAGGCGTCATACTTTTTGCAGCTTTATCCGTTGCAAGGCAAGCACCTAAGGGAAAGCCACCTCCTAATCCTTTTGCGAGAGTAAGAATATCAGGTGTAACATCACTCCATTCATAAGCAAAAAGCTTTCCGGTTCGTCCCATACCCGTTTGGACTTCATCAAAAATCAACAATAGACCATTATCATCGCATATTTTACGCAAAAATCTTAAATATTCATAGGAAACCGTTCGTATTCCTCCTTCTCCTTGAATGGGTTCAATGAGAATAGCGGCGGTATTTTTATTAATAGCGTTATGCAAAGCAATTTCATCACAAAAAGGGACTTGAATAAATCCACCGGCTTTAGGTCCAAAGCCTTCAAGATATTTTTCATGCCCAGTCGCAGCAAGCGATGCAAGCGTCCGTCCATGGAATGCCCCTTCAAAAGTAATTATTTCAGTGCGTGCTGGATGACCAGCAGCATAGTGATAATGACGTGCCGTTTTAAAAGCGCATTCCAATGCTTCAGTGCCTGAATTACAGAAAAAAACCTTATCCGCAAAACTATTTGCACAAAGCCGCGTGGCAAGTGCTGTTTGTTCAGGAGACTGAAAAAGATTGGAAACATGCCAAAGTGTTTCAGCTTGTCTTTTGAGCGTATTAACCAATTTAGGATGGGCATACCCTAATGCATTAACAGCAATGCCAGATGTGAAATCGAGATAATGTTCTCCTTTATCGGAAATAAGCCATACACCATGCCCCTGTTTAAAATGCAAATTTCGTCGTGCAAAACATTCATAAAGTGGCTGTATAGAGATGGCATCCATCATAATTCCCTTTATGTTTTAACCTTTTCAATGTATATAAAAAGAGACACTACAAATAAAACAACATGATATATTTCATTCCGGTGCTTTCAACATTTCGCTCGATTAATGATCACACCTATGGAATAGATCATTACACCAATTGAAAAAAAGTCAATGAAGATTCTACAAATAAGCATTTTGAGAAAAATGCCTTTAACATAAAGTGGATGCTTAACCTATGATTGATTTGCAAGTTGGGGAAAACATTCTAAATAAACTCTTTAAGAGGCAAAGACTCTTGTCATAGAGTGAGTGCATATTGTAACTTACATATAGTTAAGCAAGATAATGTATTTTGATTTGTAAGTCCCACAGGTTGAATGATTTTTTTATGCTCACTTAGAGTGTAAAATTCTTTCGTTTAGTGCATTGAGAACATTATTAAAACATTTGAAGATGCAAAGGGGAGGCATCTTAGTGACGTAATCTAAATGGAGTGCTGATATGGGTTGGACAAGTGAACGCGTTGAGCTTCTTAAAAAGCTTTGGAGTGAAGGGTTAAGTGCAAGTCAAATTGCCGCTCAATTAGGTGGAGTCAGCAGAAATGCAGTCATCGGTAAAGTGCACCGATTGAAGTTGCCAGGACGTGGCAAGACAGCACAGGGAAATACACGTACGCAAAAAACTCCCGCAAGCAGCCCATCATCTCCACGTGTGCGTCGCAACACACCCACAGTATCGCCAATAAACACATCATCTGTCAACGTTGAAGAAACAACTTTAAAGACAGAGTTTGTAGCAGAAGATGTCAAAGAAGTTGATATGCCCACAAAATCTAATGTAGTGGTGCCTATATCACGGCAACTTAATCTGCTACAATTGAGTGAAAATACATGTAGATGGCCGGTTGGCGATCCATTATCAGCTGATTTTCATTTTTGTGGTGCTGATTCTGATGAAAATAGTCCCTATTGTACCTTTCACGCTAAATTAGCATTTCAACCGATATCTGAAAGACGGCGAATAAGGGTATAATATCTGCCGATATAATTTCATATTTTGCGCCTCATGATTATAAATTTCAATGATAGAACTATTATGAGAGAGAGAAATTTGATGATTTTTTTAATGAATGAGAACGTTTCTTCATGAAAATATTCAACGAAATTGTATCTTTTAGTGCTATTGTACAGCCGTATGTTATAAATCCACGCTTTTTTATTTTCACGATTCTCTATTAATTTAATTGTACAGCTTTTAAAACTGTCTATAGCAATATCTTTTGAATAATGCAGTTTCTCAATCTATCATGTTTTTATTCTTTGTATTCTAATAGTGTAATGTCGCGGTTTATAAAAATAATTTATTGTTTAGCAACCTGAGTGAAATCCACAAATATTATCTCTCTTATATTGAATCAATCAAAACCCTTGGTTTGCACGTCACGTGCGAAAGGAGCCCATGCAGAGTAAAAACACTTTAAAAAAAAGCATGCCGCCGATAACCCCTCTCAAGTTCCAAGAGTTTTGCAATATTAGGGGCTAGAAAAATGTGTGATAGTGCAGCTTACACTTTTATTAAGCATAAAGATGAAAGTATATAATCAATTTTATACGCTTCATGGAGATCACTATTTTATGCACTCTATTACAGAATAAGCTTGAAATTATTAAGAGATATTTCTCTAAAATAAGCTCATGAATATGCAATACAAGTATATTCTAGTTGAAGCGTTTTGTTTTTCATGAAGAGCATGGACCAAAAAGACACGTGAGAAATAAAAGTATGATGCAATGTGTAGTACGTAAGACGAATAGTCTTTGTAATTCTTTATAAAAAATTAAAATAAGAAAATGTTGTATTCAAAACTCTTATGCAATAGACAGAAATTATAAATTAATATGTTATCATGCCTCTTCTATGATCTATAATATACGATCTTTTAAAATAAATATTGAACCTGAAACGACTACAAATAGTATCACATTCCTTTTCTCGACACAAAACGACGCAACCAAACATAAAGCGCACCTTCACCACCATGCTGACGCGCTGCTTGCTCAAACGCATGAACATAATATCGAAAAGCTGGTGTTGATAACCAATACGGAACAAATCTATACAAAGCTCCATCACTCCCAATAGATCGACCTTTTCCTGTAATCACAAGGACATAACGCAATCCACTCTGTTGAGAGGATTGTAGAAATTTTTTTAAGAAAAAATAAGCTTCTTCCTGCATATAACCGTGAAGATCAAGACGCGCCTCAAGAGGATAACGACCTTGGGCAATTTTACGATGTGCAACATGATCAAAGAAATGAATCTTATGCGTTTGTGTAACGGCTCTCTTTTCTTTTTTAATAATTGTTGAGCGTTGTTGATTTTCCTGCCCCCCTAGAGGAGCTTGAGTTATGCACTGTTTTTTATCATTAATATTTGCAATATTTTCTGATATAGAAGAGAGCCTCTTATCATGAAGCGGTGTTATTGTGCGACAAACCTTCGCCCATAAAAGGCGATCTTGTGAAGTTAATAAATCTCTTTTTTGTCTCCATTCACTTAAGGACATTTCAATTTCTCATAAATTATTGAGTACTTATGGAAGAAAAGTACTTTAATTTTCATCTTCTGTAGCGAAAAGCTTCCAGTTCGGATCCGACGATAGACTATTACGAACAAACGTCCAAATATCCCTAATTTCTATAATAGCATCGGAATCACCGTCTATACGCTCATCCTGTTCATTATAAGTAACAGAAATCATCTCACTGATAATACGTACTGTTAAAAGTTCATCCTTTTCTTGTATTGCTGCCGCAACAAACTCGATTTTATTAATTCCAACAAAAGTAAATTCTATTCTTTCTTTGTTTTTTTCTCGTTGTTCAATAGCAGAACAAAAGCTTTCAAAAACATCCTGACAAAGCAAGCTTTTAAGTTGACTCCGATCACCTTTAGCAAAAGCTGTGACAATCATTTCATAAGCAATTTGTGCACCCTTTATAAAAGATTTAGGAGAAAAATGAGGGTCAATTCTACGCAGTGCGCGTAAATTTTCATTCAAAATACTCCCCTCTGGTGCAATCTCATCAATTTCACTAAAATCGCCTTTTTGTAAATTTTTTTGATGAGGGAACGAAACAATATTATCCGCCGTTTCTGCCTCAGCTTGTTTTTTAGAGTGACGTGAATAAGGATCAAAAGGAGGCTTTTCAAATCCAATTCGCTTCCCTAACACACTACGGAGTTGCACAAAAATAACAACCATAACAACAAGAGCGATGACAAGTATAACGTCAAATTCCATGGGCGCTGTCAATCTCCAAGCTTTAAATCTGTAATAAACATTGCAGTCAATATCATTTATCAATAAATATGTAAAATAGGGAATCTTACCATTCAAATATTTTTATAGATTTTATATAAGGAATGCTCTTAAGAATTTCTCCCCTCCTCATTCTAGAAGGAAATTTTCATGTGATAAAACTTTATTCTCTAAATCCTCGTTTTTTTATCGTTATATTCCTCTGTATTCTGTTAATTGAGATTGCTGGTTTTATTTTTGTTGGTCAAGAAATTGGCATTTTGGCAACTTTGAGTTTAGTCATTCTCACAACCTTAGTTGGGGTTATTTTATTGCGAATTCAAGGAATTAGCCTTTTAAAAAACATACAAAGTGAACTCATTCAAGGACGCACATTAGAAAACAATATTATTCATGATGCTTTCATCATATTTAGTGCGATTTTGCTTATTCTTCCCGGTTTTGTAACTGATCTTTTGGGAATATTACTTCTTATTAAACCAATTCGTTCTGTTGTTTGGCATTTCTTTTCATCATTAAAAAACACAATAAATCCCAATACAAAAAGAAAAAATGACTCTGAAAAAATAATTGATCTTAACGCTGAAGATTACAAAATTCATGATACAACAGAATCTCCATGGCGCAAAAATGATGATAACCGTTGAAAGTCCTAAAAAAATCTGTAACGAATGAAAAAAATAATCCAGATAAAGGGCGCATTCCTTGCAACCTTTTGCAAGGCGTGATAACCAGTTCGATCTTTAGATCTAAAATAAATATACATATTATAAATGAGAGAGGTTCGTCGTATGGCCGAAGGTGAAATGAACAACAGTGGCGGAGAGCCGGTTTTTGCTGTATTAACGCAATATTTAAAAGATTTATCATTTGAAAACCCAGGTGCTCCCCATTCATTGCGTGCGCGTGAAAAATCACCACAAATTGATATCAATATTAATGTCAATGCTAACCCGATTGGTGATGACAATTATGATGTCGTTTTATCTCTCTCCGTCAAAGCCAATGATAATACTGAAACCTTATTTCATGTAGAGCTGATTTACGGAGGAGTTTTTCACCTGAAAAACATTCCACAAGAACATGTTATGCCTCTGGTCTTTATTGAATGTCCCCGTCTTTTATTTCCATTTGCTCGCCAAATTATATCTAATGCTACTCAAAATGGTGGTTTTCCACCTTTGTGGATTGATCCTATTGATTTTGCAGCTCTCTTTCAAAAGCGTCTCGCTGAAGAACAAAAAGACAATCAAATACAACCTTCTTAAAAATTTGTTCTTTTGCTATCTATAAAGCCCTTTAATATATTATTGATCTATTAAGGGCTTTTTTTCTCTAGGCGATTTTTGCCGCATGATAAGCTGCAAGCATTGCAATATTGACAACATCTGTATCGCTTCCACTAAACGGTACAATTTGAACAGATTTTTCCAATCCAATTAAAATAGGACCGATGATGATTGCTTCTCCAAGTTCTTGTAACATTTTGCTTGCAATAGAAGATGCGTGATAGCTAGGCATAACCAAAATATTAGCAGGCTCTGTTAATCCCATAAATGGATATTGCTGCATCAATTTGGAATTAAGCGCTACATCAGCACTCATTTCTCCATCAAACTCAAAATCAACTTTGCGTTCATGCAAAATATTAATCGCATCCTGAATTTGCTGTGTGACCTTGTCTTTCATATAACCAAACGTAGAAAATGCTAAAAAAGCAACCTTTGGTTGATATCCAAATCCACGCACAAACGAAGCGGTTTGTTCCGCTATATCTGCTAGTTCTTTAGCATTAGGATTTTCATAAACAGCAGTATCCGCAATAAACACAGTTCGTCCACGGCAAATAGCCATTGAAATACCAATCAGTCGTTCTTTTGGTTTTTCATCAATTGCCCGACGTATATCAACCAGCGCTGTTTCATAATTGCGTGTCACCCCTGTAACCATTGCATCCGCATCTCCTAGTGCCACCATACACGCAGCAAAATAATTTCGATCATTATTGATACGGCGATGACAATCGCGCAACAGCCAGCCTTGACGCTGCATCTTTTTATAAAGATAATTTGCATAAGCATCTGTACGACAGGAAAGCTTAGCATTCATAATTGAGATACCTTCACGTTCCAGATCAATTCCAGCGGTAAAAGCTGTTTCTCTTACTTGCTCTTCACGACCAACCAAAATCGCTTTTCCTAATTGTTGATGAACATAGGAAACAGCAGCCCGCATGACTTGCTCCTCTTCACCTTCTGCAAAAACAATTTGTTTCGGCGCTTGACGAACATGGTTATAAATCCCACGCATCATTGAAGAAGTAGGGTCACGTCTCGCATTCAAATCGCGCTCATAAGCCTCTAAATCATCTATGTTCTTTTGCGCAACACCGCTTTTCATCGCTGCTTTTGCTACCGCGATTGAAACAACCGTAAACAAACGTGGATCAAAAGGAACAGGAATGATATAATTCGGTCCAAATTTCAACCGCTTTCCATGATAAGCTTCTGCAACACTGTCAGGAACTTCTTCATGGGCTAAATTAGCAAGAGCCCTTGCCGCAGCAATCTTCATATCTTCATTAATAACGGTTGCACGCACATCAAGCGCACCACGAAATATATAAGGAAAACAAAGAACATTGTTAATCTGATTTGGATAATCCGAACGACCTGTCGCAACAATGGCATCATTACGCACTTGCATAACTTCTTCTGGGGTAATTTCTGGATCGGGATTAGCCATAGCAAAAATAATCGGCTGCGGTGCCATGGACTTCACCATTTCAGGAGTCAATACACCTTTAGCAGAAACCCCGAAAAATATATCTGCCCCTTCCATTGCTTCGGCAAGTGTTCGTTTATCGGTTCGGATAGCATGAGCAGATTTCCATTGATTCATTCCCTCTTTGCGCCCTTCATAGACAACACCTTTGGTATCACATAGGATGATATTTTCAGCTCTAAATCCCATCGCCTTAATCAATTCGATACAAGCAATGCCGGCAGAACCAGCACCATTACAGACAAGCCGCGCATTTTGCATATCACGTCCTGTTAGCTTCAAAGCATTGAGCACACCAGCAGCGACAATAATTGCTGTGCCATGTTGATCGTCATGAAAAACAGGAATATTCATCACCTCGCGTAAGCGACTTTCAATCATAAAGCACTCAGGCGCCTTAATATCTTCAAGATTGATGCCGCCAAAAGAAGGCTCCAAATGGCGCACTAAATTGATAAAATTCTCTGGATCGTTTGTATCAATTTCTAAATCAATGGAATCAATATCGGCAAAGCGCTTAAAAAGCACTGCTTTACCTTCCATCACAGGCTTAGAGGCAAGCGCACCTAAATTGCCTAAACCTAGAATAGCTGTTCCATTTGATATAACAGCAACAAGATTTCCCTTTGCTGTATAAGCATAAGCCAATGCTGAATTTTGAGCAATTGCCTTAACTGGAACCGCAACACCTGGGGAATAAGCAAGGGCTAAATCATGCTGTGTTGCCATAGACTTTGTTGCAACAATCTCAAGCTTTCCTGGCCGACCACGACTATGAAAATCAAGAGCTTCTCGTTCGCTCGCACTGTAAACCGTTTGATACATTTTCTGATCCCGCTCGCTCTTTTTCATCTCACTTTATTTTCTCCAAAAACAGTGTAAATTTTTCTTGATAATACATATAATTATTCGATTTGATTCATATGTTAGAAATCGCTATTCTTTGCCTTAGCAAATCTGATGATGCGTTTCAATTTAGAGATAAATAAATATCGAAGTAAACAAAAAAGAGTAAAAACTTCACTGAAAGGGAACAGGCTACGTAAAAATGGATAAAAAAAACGACCATAAAAATAATTTAATTCCACAGCCTGCTTCCCTCTCTGCTTCCTCTTCAGAACGTCTTACACCTATGATGGAGCAATACATAGAAATCAAAGCCGTCCATCAGGATTCTCTTCTTTTTTACCGAATGGGGGATTTTTATGAATTATTTTTTAAGGATGCAATTGAAGCTGCTCAGGCTTTAGGAATCACGCTCACAGCACGTGGAAAACATTTAGGGCAAGATATTCCTATGTGTGGTGTTCCCGTTCATGCTGCAGACGATTATTTGCAAAAACTAATTGCTTGTGGTTATCGCGTTGCTGTTTGTGAACAAACGGAAGATCCTGCTGAGGCAAAAAAACGTGGCTCAAAATCTGTTGTTCGGCGTGATGTTGTTCGCCTTGTAACCCCCGGAACGATAACAGAAGAAAAACTCCTTGATCCAACACGCGCAAATTACCTGATGACACTTTCTCGGATAAAAACTGGCGATAGAGAAGAATTTGCTCTTTCTTGGATTGATATCTCAACAGGCATATTTCGTGTAACAGAAAGCCGCCAAGAAAAACTTTTAGCCGATATTATGCGTGTGGACCCACAAGAAATCATTGTTGCTGATTCCTTTTTTCATGATAAATCGCATAAATCACTTTTTAATGTTCTTGATCGTATCGTTTCACCTCAACCGGCTTGTCTCTTTGATACCCTCACCGCTGAACGCGATATTTGTACTTATTTTAAACTCTCAACGCTGGAAGGTGTTGCCGATTATTCACACTGCGAACTCTCTGCAATCGTAGCTGCTATTCGTTATATCGAAAAAACACAAATCACGCATCGCCCCCCCCTCATGCAACCTGAGCGCCAAAATGAAAGTGCTACCCTTTTTATTGATGCTGCAACCAGACTAAGCCTTGAGCTTATTCGAACGACATCAGGTCAACGAGATGGAAGTTTATTAAAAGCTATTGATCGCACTGTAACAGGAGGAGGATCTCGCCTTCTCATTGATCGCCTTATTGCTCCTCTTACCACCCCTTCAGCTATTGATACGCGTTTAGATTCTATCGATTTTTTTCTCCGTAACCCTTCTCTTGCAGAAGCGATAAAGCTTACTTTAAAAGGGGGACCAGATATGCCCCGCGCCGTTTCACGTTTGGCTCTTGGACGAGGAGGTCCCCGTGATATAGCAACGATTCAACGTGGCTTTGAAATCATTCATGAAATTCATCAGCTTCTTAGTAATGAGCTCCTGCCCCAAGAAATAAGTGATATACAACAGGTGTTTTCAAATCTCCCCGTTGCTTTACATTGCCATTTAGAACAAGCATTGGCTGATGATCTCCCACTACTTAAACGTGATGGTGGTTTTATTCGTTCCAATTATCATCAAGAGCTCGATGAAATGCGTGCTTTACGGGATGAATCACGCCGTGTCATTGCTGAACTTCAAGCGCAATATGCCCAAGAAACAGAAATTAAGACACTTAAAATAAAGCATAATAATATTCTAGGCTATTTCATTGAAGTCACCAGTACACAAGCATCTTCCCTTACAAATAATCCACAAGCTAAAGCACGCTTTATTCACCGGCAAACAATGGCAAATGCTATGCGTTTTACCACAACAGAGCTTGCGGACCTTGAAAGTCGTATTGCTCATGCTGCCAACCACGCCTTGACACTTGAACTGGAGATATTTGATACACTTGTTCAGGAAATTACAGAACAAGTTGATTTTATTCGTAAAGCCGCTGAAGCACTTGCTATTTTAGATGTTTCTGTCGCTTTAGCAAATCTTGCCGAAGAACAAGGATATTGCCGCCCAAAAATTGATCATTCACTAACCTTTCATATCACCGCAGGACGTCATCCTGTTGTTGAGCAAGCACTCCGCAAACAAGCAGCAGAGCCCTTTGTTGCCAATAATTGTAATCTCTCTGTGCAAAAAAATCAGCAATATGCAGCAATCTGGCTTTTGACAGGACCTAATATGGGAGGAAAATCAACTTTTTTACGGCAGAACGCTCTTATAGCTATTATGGCGCAAATGGGCTCCTTTGTTCCTGCAACCTCAGCACACATTGGCGTTGTTGATCGCCTCTTTAGTCGTGTTGGTGCTTCTGATGATCTTGCTCGGGGGCGCTCAACCTTTATGATGGAAATGGTTGAAACGGCAACGATTCTCAATCATGCAAGTCACCATTCTCTTGTTATTCTCGATGAAATAGGACGTGGAACATCAACCTTTGATGGGCTTTCTATTGCTTGGGCTGCTGTTGAATATCTCCATGAAGTTAATCACTGTCGTGCTATTCTCGCTACCCATTTTCATGAAATGACAGCACTAACCGAAAAACTTGATAGACTGCATAATGTAACCATGAAAGTGAAAAACTGGAATGGTGATGTGGTTTTTCTTCATGAAGTCACACCAGGAGCCGCTGACCGATCCTATGGTGTACAAGTTGCAAAGCTTGCTGGACTTCCTTCAGCCGTTATTACACGAGCAACAGATGTCCTCCATCAATTAGAACAAGGTGAAATGGCTGGAAAAGGACATAAACTCATTGATGATTTACCACTCTTTTCTCTTCAAACAACCTCTCCCCTTAACGAAGAAAGAAACAAGCATGATGTACTTCACGAAGCTTTAAAAAATATTCATCCCGATGAGCTTTCCCCTAAACAAGCTTTAGAAACAATTTATCACCTCAAACAACTTGAAAAAAATAATTCCTTATAAAAAAATAAACACTCTCTTTTATTAAAAAGCTTTCTTAATAGAAAATTAAAGTACCCTTTTTGATATATTTTAGCATAAAACAGTTGTTTACTGTATCCTCATCACTTTTCTGCATAACATATTTTGATAAGCGTAGAGAGAAAAACCCTGTGCATTCTCATATTTTCTTAGATCAAGATTAGCTCTTATACAAAAAATTAATCAACATCGATTCTTTTTACAAAACAGTCCTTTTTTGCAAAGATTGTTATGAAATTTTCTCTCCCCTATGAATAAATAGATTTAATGAATCATACTTTTTTACGATCAATATTATTGTTATCATAGTAATAACTTTGGTTTAAAGCTGTCTGTGTTAGAATGCCACCCGATTTTGCATGATAAATTCATAGATAATGGATCGTAGATTTTGTTGATATTTTAAACGATAAAGAACTCTTTTGCTGTTTTTACATACGTTGTATGAATAAACCCTACTGCTTTTGATTTTCCTAAAAAGCCTTTGAACTCCTTCCCGCATCTCAAAAATGGAAATTCTCACTTAAATCTGGGCTGTTTTCAGACCAGATTCTAGAAGCTTTTCCTTGAATTCCAGTCATATGATTCACTTAAACTAAAGAATTTACAAGCTTTTTTAAGAATATTCCCACACACTAAAAAATACTTAATGTTGAAGGCCGTTTTACATCACAGCCCACAATAAGAGTGTTTTACGACATAACATGATAATATCACCAATACAGTAAATATCTTTCCTAAATACGCGTAAAAATAGGTCGCAATCCCCTACAAAACTTAGAAGATAATATGAAAAATCATCAATCCCCTTCTTCACCTATCTTATATAGCTAGTTGCTAAAACGAAAAATCTGCAAATAGAATAATCTGCTTAGAATATCGTTCAAAAAATCAGAGCATACTTTCTCTTTACCTTTTCTTATAAAGATGCATCCTTTATATCATCAAATATTACGAACAGCACCTTTTGCGGCAGAAGTTGTCATCGCAGCATAAGCTTTGAGAGCCTTTGAAACTTTGCGCTGACGCTTCTCAACTGGTTGCCAAGCATCTTTTCCTTTCGCTTCCATCTTGGCACGACGCTGTTTCATCTCAACATCATCAACCAACATATGAATGCTACGGTTTGGAATATCAATTTCTATGATATCCCCTTCTTCCACCAACGCAATTTCTCCTCCTTCAGCTGCTTCTGGTGAAATATGGCCTATCGAAAGCCCTGAGCTTCCCCCTGAAAAACGTCCATCCGTAATAAGTGCACAAACTTTGCCCAATCCTTTAGATTTGAGATAACTCGTTGGATAAAGCATCTCTTGCATTCCAGGTCCCCCACGCGGTCCTTCATAACGGATTAAAACAATTTCACCTGTTTTAATTTTATCATTTAAGATCGCTGAAACAGCTGAATCTTGACTTTCAAAAATTCTTGCTGGACCTTTAAAGGTCAAAATTGATTGATCAACGCCTGCTGTTTTTACAATACAGCCATCTTTAGCAAGATTTCCATAAAGAACTGCCAATCCTCCATCTTGTGAATAGGCATGCTCCCTATCGCGAATCACACCTTTTTCACGATCACGATCAAGAGTCTCATAGCGACAAGATTGGCTAAAAGCTGTCTGTGTTGGAATTCCCCCTGGAGCGGCACGATAAAATGTACAAACTGTTGGTTCATTGGTTTTTTTCACATCCCAACGACCAAGAGCTTCTTTCATCGTTTTTGCATGAACCGTATAAACTGATGTATCAATGAGTCCGGCCGCATCCAATTCGCCTAAAAGCCCCATAATACCACCCGCGCGATGAACATCTTCCATATGGACATTCGCAACCGCAGGAGCAACCTTGCATAAAACTGGAACACGACGTGAAAGATGATCAATATCCGTCATGGTAAAATCCACCTCACCTTCTTGCGCCGCTGCTAAAAGATGCAGTACTGTATTGGTTGACCCGCCCATGGCAATATCAACGGTCATGGCATTTTCAAAAGCCCTACGTGAAGCAATAGAGCGTGGCAAAACTGTTTCATCATCTTTTTCATAATAACGCTTGGCCAATTCAACAATCTGTTTTCCAGCTTTTTCAAAAAGCATCCGTCGATCTGCATGCGTTGCAAGGACTGATCCATTTCCAGGAAATGAAAGTCCCAAGGCTTCTGTTAAGCAATTCATGGAATTGGCCGTAAACATTCCTGAACAAGACCCACATGTAGGACAAGCAGCACGTTCCATTTCAGCAACTTCTTCTTCTGAATTTTGTTCTGAAGCGGCGGCAACCATAGCATCAACCAAATCAACCCTTAAATCTTGATCTTTCCATTTAATCTTACCAGCTTCCATAGGGCCGCCTGAAACAAAGATTGTTGGGATATTCAATCGTAAAGCAGCCATTAACATTCCAGGTGTAATTTTGTCACAATTAGAAATACAGACAAGAGCATCCGCACAATGGGCATTGACCATATACTCTACAGAATCAGCAATAATTTCACGTGAGGGCAGAGAATAAAGCATTCCATCGTGACCCATCGCAATTCCATCATCTACAGCAATGGTGTTAAACTCTTTTGCAACACCACCGGCAATGGCTATCTGTTGTGCAACCAATTGTCCAAGATCTTTTAAATGAACATGCCCTGGTACAAATTGTGTAAAAGAATTCGCAATCGCAATAATGGGTTTACCAAAATCCGCATCTTTCATTCCTGTTGCACGCCACAGACCGCGAGCTCCTGCCATATTACGCCCGTGTGTTGATATTCTTGAACGGTAAGAAGGCATTATTTTTTTTCCCCTCAAATAATTCCATTTTGCTTGTTGTGCTGTAACTTCACCATAAAAACAAGAGCTTTAATATTCAAAAAAGAAAAATACCTTGTCCTGAAGCATTCGAAGCACAAAATTAAAAGACTTACATAAACTTTCTCATAAAGTCATAAAGCTTTTATTTTGCTATTACCTGTTAATCAATATCTAATCACAGAATAACTGCACGTTTGAGACAAATTCAAAACGATTCAGTGCAGAACAAACTATTCTAGATTTTTATATGCAAGATTTAGTCGTATATTGTATCGATCTATTTGCGTCATTTCTGGAAAAAGAGGATAGCTTAATTGGTGAAGAATATGAAAGCATAATGGTATAAGAACCTACTATCTCCTTACACTTTAAGCCTTATGCCTTTCAAAAGCATCCATAGCGATATCTTAAATAATGATAACACATTCTCTCATGCTTTTGTTTTTCATATTCTTCAATGAAGTCAAGATCTTCACGCAAATAGAGTGCTCCAGTGGAATGAACTTTTCCTACCAATTCACACACTCGTTTTAAAGAGGTATCTCTTAATATGCTCTAGCCCATTTCATCACCAAGCCCGTGAATGGTATAATGTCCCCATAAATAAATAAAACTCATAGAGCACCACCATCTTTACACTTATGTAAAGAGAAATTTGGTAAAATCATACATTTTTCTCATCCCCAATGTTGCAAAAGTCATTGACAATTAAGACAATTCATAAGGGGGGATTATTTCCTTTAAGTATTTTTTACCTACACACCAACTCTGCTTATGCATGGGAAAACAAGTAATTTTAATTGATCAATACGAAAATACCTTAAATGAGAGAATCTCATAATTTTCAAGCCCCTCATTCCAGTTGCAAAAAATTAATTATGAATAGTCATCAATCTTTTATTTTAGTGATAACACTACCATTGTAGCAAAATGCCAATCCTTCTAGGCCTCACACAATACCAAGACACTGCAGCCCTCACCAATAAAAGAAAGCAAAATCCAACAATACCGTTAAATAGCACAACACCCTTTAACTGAGAAAAAACGGATAGAATTTATAAATAGATCCGTTTTTTCTCGTAAAGCGCAATTTAGTGTAGAGTAACAATCTGGAGTTCGTGCTCATTGGCTCCAGCAAGAGCAATAGAGCGTTCATCGGATAAAATGATAGGATAACCTGTTTCCCCAAAAAGCGCCCATATGGTAATGCCTGGAGTCATAGGTGGAAGATCTGGAAAGTTTTTAGCTAGATCATCTGTACAAACTTTTTTTAAATAAGCAATCTGTCCCGCATCAGAGTAGGACGTGTTTTGAAATGATAAGCTTTGTTTATGTTCTCCCATTTCACTGTTCCTTTACGCCTTAACTTTATAACTCACTACGACTGACTTTAATTGGAATCTGTTTTATTTCTTTTTTTAATTTTGGTTGATACAGATTAATTGATAAAAGACCATTTTTCAACTCTGCATTTGTAACATTCATCCCTTCCGCAAGGACAAAGATCCGCTGGAATTGCCGCGCGGCTATACCACGATATAAATATTGATGATTTTGATTGTCTGTTTGTTTACCATGGATAACCAATTGATTATCATCGAGCAAAATATTAAGATGATTAATCTTAAATCCAGCAACAGCTAAAGTTATCCGGAGATGATTTGCATCATCGTTTTTATGTAAACGCTCAATATTATAGGCTGGGTAAGCCTCATCAGTTTTACCGATACGTTGTAATATTTTTTCTACAGTTTCAAATCCTAAAAGGAAAGGATTAGAGAAAGGTGTCACATGTGTCATTCATGAGTATCCTCTTTAAAGCGGCTTTACTTGACAAAACTCTATATAAAGTGTTCGCTGCATTCTTCTCATATGGCGAGCGTGAATGATAACTTCAAGAGAGAAGATTAAGAGAGCTTAATGTCTCAAAGTAACATAAAAATACTTCGGAATACCATAAATTTGTCAAAGGCGCAAAATTTATCCGGTATATCATATAATAAAGATGAAATTGCAGAAATATTTCGCCGTTTTTCTGTGCAACGCCCGACACCTAAGAGTGATCTTAACTATATAAATACTTTTACACTGTTGATTGCTGTTGTTCTTTCAGCTCAAGCGACAGATGTAAGCGTTAATAAAGCGACAAAAGAACTCTTTCGCCTTGCTGATCAACCGGAAAAAATGGTTGCATTAGGAGAAGAAGAAATAGCACGTCATATCCGTTCAATTGGTCTTTGGCGTGCAAAAGCACGTAATGTTTATGCACTTTGCAACTGTTTAATGGAGCAATATGGTGGTCAAATCCCTGATACACGTGAAGCACTTATGTCGCTTCCAGGCGTGGGACGCAAAACAGCTAATGTCGTTTTGAATGTTGCTTTTGGTCAGCCTACATTAGCGGTCGATACACATATTTTTCGCTTAAGCAATCGCCTTGGTTTGGCACCTGGAAAAACACCAGAGATTGTTGAGAAAAAATTATTAAAAATTATACCGATTCATTATCTTCGTCATGCGCATCATTGGCTGATTTTGCATGGGCGTTACATCTGCCAAGCACGTAAAGCACAATGTAGGCAATGCATCATTGCTGATTTATGTAAAGCCGCATGCAAAACAAATGCTATTCCGGCTCCTTTGGTTGAAATTAAAGGCAATGGAGCGCCGATTTTTTTGTAATACACTCTTGCTATTTTGTGTATACTAGCTTATGAAAATGTCTGTTGAAGAACCGCCCGGCAGGGCATGCCGTGGCTGTTTAAATGCTTATTCAAGTGTTGGTCCGCTTGAATGAATAAAATGTTCGATTGAATGAATTAATGTATGGAGTAGCAAAATGCCCAAGATGAAGACCAAATCATCCGCTAAAAAGCGGTTTAAAATCACTGCGTCAGGCAAAATTAAAGTAGCAGCCGCCGGTAAGCGCCATGGTATGATTAAGCGTTCGAATAAATTTATTCGTGATGCACGTGGAACGATGGTCTTGAGTGAGCCAGATGCCAAGAAAGTCATTCAGTATTATTTGCCGAATGGTTCTTAAACCTTACGCTTTTGATTTTGAGGAGAGTATTACATGGCACGTGTAAAAAGAGGTGTGACAGCCCACGCTAAACACAAAAAAGTTTTGAAACAGGCTGAAGGTTTTTACGGTCGTCGTAAAAATACCATTCGTGCTGCTAAGGCAGCAGTTGATCGTTCAAAGCAATATGCTTATCGTGATCGCAAAAATAGAAAGCGTACTTTCCGCGCTTTATGGATTCAGAGAATTAATGCGGCTGCTCGTGCAGAAGGTTTAACGTATGGACGTTTTATTGATGGCTTATCAAAAGCTGGTATTGAAGTTGATCGTAAAGTTCTTTCAGATATAGCAATCTATGAGGCAGAAGCATTTTCTGCTTTAGTCACTTCGGCAAAAAAAGCTTTAGAATATTTAAAAGATACAACACCTAATGCTTTTGAAAGCGCTGTCAAGTAAGCCAGTCGTGTTCTCTTAAAGCATTTATTTATTCGAGGTCCCGTGCTGGCTATTGCGAGTGCGGGGTTTTTTTATTAAAAAATAGGCAAAAATATGAACGATATTGAGCGTCTGGAACAAGAAATTTGTTTAGCCTTAGAAGCTGCAGGTGATGAACAGGCCCTTGAAGCAGTGCGTATTGCAGCATTGGGTAAAAAAGGGAGCATCTCTGAAAAATTAAAAGCATTAGGAAAGATGGAGGCGAGCGAGCGCCAAAAAGTTGGACCCGTTCTTAATGGATTAAAAAATCGCATTTTAGAATTATGGACGCAAAAGCGTGATCTTCTAAAAAGACAAGCAATGAATGCCCGTCTTTCTCGTGAAACGGTTGATATTACCTTGCCTGTTCGCTCTTCACCTATGGAACGGGGACGTATTCATCCTATTTCACAAGTGATTGAGGAAATTATCGCCATTTATACAAAATTGGGTTTTTCACTTGCAGAAGGACCAGATATTGAAACAGATTATTATAATTTTACGGCATTGAATTTTCCTGAAGGGCATCCAGCACGTGAAATGCATGATACCTTCTTTTTTGATGTTGATAAAATGGGAGAACGCAAATTATTGCGAACCCATACCTCACCTGTACAAATTCGCACACTGGAAAAACAACAAGCACCGATACGGATCATTATTCCTGGAAAAACTTACCGTATGGATTCGGATGCAACACATTCACCTATGTTTCATCAGGTAGAAGGTCTTGTCATTGATAAGACCTCCACTATCGCGCATATGATGTGGTTACATGAGACTTTTTGTAAAGAATTTTTTGAAGTTTCTTCAGTAAAAATGCGTTTTCGTCCCTCTTTTTTTCCTTTTACCGAACCATCTATGGAAGTGGATATTCAATGTGATCGTTCTGGTTCAGAGGTAAAGTTTGGCGAAGGGCAGGATTGGTTGGAAATTTTAGGCTGTGGAATGGTGCATCCTCATGTGTTGAAAAATGTTGGTTTAGATCCCGATGAATATCAAGGCTTTGCGTGGGGAATGGGCATTGATCGTATTGCCATGTTGAAATACGGCATGCCTGATTTACGCGCTTTTTTTGATGCTGATCTGCGTTGGCTAGACCATTATGGCTTTCGTTGCTTTGATATGCCTGCTTTTTTTCCCAATAGAAGTGTGTGATCTTATCAGAAGCTTTCATGTGAGGTTTTAAAATGAAATTTACTTTGTCGTGGTTAAAAGATCACTTAGAGACAGATGCATCTTTAGATAAAATTTGTGATAAACTAACAGCTATAGGCCTTGAGGTTGACCATGTTGATGATCGTTCTTCTTTAAAAGGTTTTGTGATTGCGAAAGTTTTAACAGCAAAAAAACACCCTGATGCAGATAAACTCCAGATTTTATCCGTGGATACAAGCTCTGATACACCTGTTCAAGTTATCTGTGGAGCACCAAATGCACGTGCAGGCCTTGTTGGAGTTCTTGCATTACCAGGCACTTATGTTCCAGGACTCGATGTAACATTATCCGTAGGAAAAATCCGTGGTGTTGAAAGTTTTGGAATGATGTGTTCATGGGCAGAGCTTGAATTATCAGGTGAGCACGATGGCATTATCGAACTTCCAGAAAATGCACCTATTGGAGAGGCCTTTGCAGCTTATGCTGGTCTAGATGACCCAATCATTGATATTGGTTTGACTCCTAATCGCTCTGATTGCACAGGTGTTCGCGGTATTGCCCGTGATCTTGCAGCTGCTGAAATAGGAAAACTAAAAGAATTATCCTTACCACAATTCGAAGCGCGTTTTGAGACACCACTTGATGTTTCGTTAGATTTTTCGCAAAGCACATCCTTATGTTTAGGTTTTGCTTGGCGTGAAGTGCGCAATGTTCAAAATGGTCCATCACCGCAATGGATGCAACAGCGTTTAAGCGCAATTGGTCTAAGACCGATTAATGCGCTGGTTGATATGACCAATTATATTAGTTTTGACCTTGGTCGTCCGCTCCATGTTTTTGATGCTGATAAAATTAAAGGAAATTTGTATGTTCGTTGTGCGCGTGAAGGTGAACAGCTTCAAGCATTGAATGGAAAAACTTATCATTTGAATGTTAAAGATTGCGTTATTGCCGATGACGAGGGGGTTGTTTCCATTGCTGGTATCATGGGTGGTGAAAGAACAAGCTGTGATGAGACGACGCGGCGCGTTATTATTGAATCGGCGCTTTGGGATGCGCAAAGCATTGCACAAACAGGGCGAACATTAGGTCTTATCAGTGATGCACGTTATCGGTTTGAACGGGGTGTTGATCCGACTTTTATGGAAACAGGGCTTGAAATTGCAACAGAACTCACCTTACGCCTTTGTGGTGGTGAAATATCCAAGGCAAAAATTGTTGGCTATCAGCAACAAGAAACCAAACAGATCGCTTTTCCTTTTTCTGAGATTAAACGTTTAACACATTTGGAAATAGAGCCTGAAAAAGTCATCTCTATTTTAACGAAACTTGGATTTCGCATTGAGGGAAAAGGAGATGTCATTACAGTAAAAGTACCATCATGGCGCCCTGACATTATGGGTAAAGCCGATTTGGTGGAAGAAGTCATGAGGATTTATGGGCTAGATAAAATTAAACCTATTCCTTTGGAAAATTTCACAGAAGGAAAAGAGCAGGTTTTAACATGCGTGCAAATTCGTTCACGCGCTACCCGTTTGGCTTTAGCGCATCGTGGTATGAAAGAAGCAGTAACATGGTCTTTTATCTCCGAAAATCAAGCTCTTGCTTTTGGGGGAGGTGAAGCACAGCTTAAATTGATCAATCCTATTTCCGCTGATATGTCAGTGATGCGTCCTTCTCTTTTACCTGGTTTGCTTATAGCTGCACAGAGAAATGCTGATCGTGGTTTTTCTGATCTTGCTTTGTTTGAAGTTTCCAGCATTTATGAAGGTGATACCCCTGATAAACAACGACGTGTTGTAAGTGGGATTCGTCGTGGCACAGAGCAATTTGAAGGTGCTGGGCGTTTTTGGAATGGAAATGCAACAGCTGTTGATGTTTTTGATGCCAAAGCAGATGCTTTAGCCGTTTTAGAAGCATGCGATATAGATGTTGGGAAAGTACAGATTGAAGTTGGAGCCCCTGATTGGTATCATCCAGGTCGTTCAGGGATCATAAAACTTGGATCAAAGATTATCCTCGGTTTTTTTGGTGTTTTTCATCCAGCGACCTTAGAAAAATTAGATGTCAGTGGTCCTTTATGCGGCTTTGAAATTTTTCTAGATCAAATTCCAGAACCAAAGAAAAAAACAACGAAAAGCCGTCCTCCTTTGAAATTATCGCCGTTTCAAATGGTGCGGCGTGATTTTGCATTTATTGTTGACAAAAAAGTTGCTTCTTCTCTTATTGTTCGTGCTGCTCAAGGCGCTGATAAAAAACTTATTTACTCTGTCCAAGTTTTTGATCTTTTTGAAGAGCAAAGCCTTGGTGAAGATAAAAAATCTGTTGCCATCGAGATTGTTATTCAACCGATTGAACGCACTTTGACAGATAAAGACCTAGAAGAAATTGCTGCAAAAGTTATAGAAAACGTCACTAAAATGACAGGCGCTTATCTTCGTCATTGAGTATTTTCAAATGACTTTTATAAAGACAGGAGCACTTTATGAGTGCTCCTTTATTTTTAAGGTTTGCCGTCTATGGAATTTTTTGAAAGAAGCTTTACGACAATCCATCCATTGATAATTTTTATCTTAAATAAGAAGCCCCAATATTATGAGACTTATCATTTCAAATCCTCTTTGAATGAATCAAAATCTTTTATTCTCCTACCTTAAAGTGAAGCAGTTGTTTAGAAACCATAAAAGAGAAAATAATGATACCGCATTTTGTAAAATCAATGATGGAGCTCATCCCCTTTGGGACCTGTATCTTTCAACTCAAGCCCATGAAATGAATATAGGGGGGTGTTAAAACAAGTCGCATAAATAACATAATAAGTCTCTGTTTTGAGCGTTCTGTTTTTGTGTGAGAGATGTGTATCTCATTGGAAAATGAGAGTAAAAACATAGGGCAATACGCCTTCTATGAATTAAAAGGTATTGCTTGAGATTCTTTAGAAAAAACGCAAAAATTGCATAATATCTGTAAATAACTTGACTAACCTGATCTACTAAAACCACCAATAATAGACTAAAATCCTTTGGATTTTTAAAATTCATTTAATGTAAAGCTGAATTAAAAAGGAAGATCATCGGAAGAGTTTTTTTACTTTATATCTTGATATTCTCTTCTAAAAAAGCTGCATTCTCATTTCAGAGATAAACCAAACAGATATACGCAATATTTTTTCAAATGTGTGCTTGTTTTGAGAAACATATTTCAATGCTTCTAGGTTTATTTTACGATAGCATCCGTGGATAAGCTTATTGGCTCCATTATACTTTCTCTTTTCTAGCTTCCATATAGCCGACAAAACCTTGTGTTGCGAGAGACCATAAAAGGACTTTTATTCCTTTTTATCGTTTTTGTTTACAGACTCATTTGCTTGTAATGATCAAGTAAAAGATAATCATTGCGTCATAATAAAAAAGTTTAAAATGATAAAACCCTATGATACTCAGATCATTAACTCAATAAAACGATACGTTATCCTTATAAATTAATATGTTATTCATTGGAATGAGCTGTTGATTGAACAGCAATCGAAAAGTCACAGACTTTATGAGATAAAAAGTGCCATAAAACACAAGCTTATCAGCAACGAATGGAAAAGATATCTCGAATTTTTATTAAATTCTTTGCAAAATAACAAAGCAATTTTTCTTTAAAATCATTCAATTTTTTAAGGTAAATTTTTAAGAAAAGAAAGAATTTTTTTTAAAGGACTTGAAAAGTTAATTTTTGTAAAAATCCTTCATTGCAAATGCAAAAGATAACTGTTATGGCTAAATGATAATGCAAATCATTCGCAATAAAATAAAGAGAAAATTAATGAATATAAAAAAAATTTTTACTCTCATTCTGGGAAGTTTTATTTTTCTTACTCCTAATTTAGCGGTATGTGCTGGTAAATTTAAAGCTGTTACGACATTCACCATTATTGCCGATATGGCGCGAAATGTAGCAGGTGATGCGGCTGATGTTGAATCAATCACGAAACCAGGTGCTGAAATTCACGAATATCAGCCCACCCCTCGTGATCTCATGCGTGCACAAGGCGCAAATCTTATCCTATGGAATGGGTTAGAATTAGAACTTTGGTTTGAAAAATTTTTTCAAAATATCAATGATGTTCCAAGTGTCGTTGTTTCAAAAGGTGTTGTACCCATTACAATTGGTGAGGGCCCCTTTAGTGGTAAGCCGAATCCTCATGCATGGATGTCACCGACCTCTGCTTTGATTTATGTTGATAATATTCGCGATGCTTTTGTAAAATATGATCCTGAGAATGCTGCTATTTATAAAGAAAATGCTGAAATTTATAAGCAGAAGATTCGCGCCACCATTGATCCAATTAGAACTGAATTGGCAGCCGTTCCTCAGGATAAACGTTGGCTTGTAACCAGTGAGGGTGCATTTAGCTATTTGGCGCGTGATTTTGATTTAAAAGAACTTTATTTATGGCCCATTAACGCGGATCAGCAAGGAACACCGCAGCAGGTTAAGCATGTTATTGATATGGTTCGTAAATACAATATTCATGCCGTTTTTTCTGAAAGCACGATCTCTCCAGCACCAGCAAAACAAGTTGCAAGAGAAACAGGGGCTAAATACGGTGGTGTTCTCTATGTTGATTCTCTAAGTGAGAAAAATGGTGAAGTCCCCACTTATATTGATTTATTACGTGTCACGAGTGGGCGTATTAGCAATGCCTTATTAGAGGGAGTAAAAAGCCAATGACGGAATGTGGAATATTTGCCCAAGGGGTAACGGTAACTTATCGTAATGGACATACAGCTTTACGCGAAGTAAACTTTGAAAGTCCAAAGGGTTCTATTACAGCGTTGGTTGGCGTTAATGGATCCGGTAAATCAACATTATTTAAAGCAATTATGGGGTTTGTACGCCCTTCAAAGGGGAAAATTCGCATGTTTGATTTGCCCGTTGATGTCGCTTTGAAAAAAAATCTTATTGCTTATGTTCCTCAAAGTGAAGATGTGGATTGGAATTTTCCTGTTCTGGTTGAAGATGTTGTCTTGATGGGGCGGTATGGTCATATGAATTTTTTTCGCTATGCCAGCGCACGAGATTATGAAGCTGTTCGTGTTGCCTTAGAACGCGTAGATATGTTGCCTTTTGCCAAGCGCCAGATTGGAGAACTTTCTGGTGGACAGAAAAAGCGTGTTTTTCTAGCGCGTGCTTTGGCACAAAAAGCAAAAGCTATTTTATTAGATGAACCGTTTACAGGGGTTGATGTTACAACAGAAGATAAAATCATTGCTTTGTTACAAGATCTTCGTAAAGAAGGAGCAGTAATCTTGGTCTCTACCCATAATTTAGGCTCTGTTCCGGAATTTTGTGATCATACGGTTTTAATAAAAGGAACTGTTTTAGCTTCTGGGTTAACAGAAAAAATCTTCACAAAGGAAAATCTGGAGAAAACTTTTGGAGGAGCTTTGCACCACCATATTTTTGATCTTCAAGACACTAAAAAAAATAATATTTTTATGGAAAGAAAACAATCCACAGTTTGTGAAAATATTGAAAAAGTGGAGCACGTTGCATGATTTCTTTTTTGCTTGAACCACTGAGCTACCAATATATGGTGAATGCAATGTGGGTTTCTGGGTTAGTTGGGTGTGTTTGTGCCTTTCTTTCTGCTTTTTTGATGTTAAAAGGTTGGTCGCTTATTGGTGATGCGCTTTCCCATTCAATTGTACCTGGTGTCGCAGGGGCTTACCTTTTAGGGTTACCGTTTTCACTTGGCGCTTTTTTTTCTGGTGGTCTTGCTGCAGCAGCTATGCTGTTTTTTAATCAGCGGACAAAACTGAAAGAAGATACCATTATTGGTCTCATTTTTTCTTCTTTTTTTGCTTTTGGATTATTTCTCAAATCATTAAAACCAATGGCTGTGAATATTGATACGATTGTTTTGGGAAATATTTTAGCAGTCAGTTTATCAGATATTATACAACTGGCTTTTATTGGTTTTTTCTCTTTATTTCTATTGCTTTTAAAATGGAAAGATCTCCTTGTTTCTTTATTTGATGAAACACACGCACATGCCATTGGATTGAACGTAAAATTTTTAAAGATTCTCTTTTTTACACTGCTTGCTGCTTGTACTGTTGCTGCGATGCAAACAGTTGGAGCATTTTTGGTCATTTGCCTTGTGGTAACACCTGGGGCAACAGCTTATCTCTTAAGTGATCGTTTTTCGAATATCTTGATTATTGCGGTTATAATTGGAACATTTACAAGCGTATTGGGTGTTTATGTGAGTTATTTTTTGAATGCACAAACGGGTGGTGTCGTTGTGCTTTTTCAAGCATTTTTGTTTATGTTAGCTTTTATTTTTGCTCCTAAACACGGGTATATTGCTGCACGTTTACGGATCAATGCAGCCAAAAAAGGGATGATATTGTCATGATTGATCAATTACTACTTCCTTTTCAATTTTCTTTTATGCTGAAAGGCATGCTTATTGTTATGATCCTTTCTATTCCAATGGCAATGCTTTCTTGTTTTCTTATTCTGAAAGGATGGGCATTGTTAGGAGATGCCATTTCCCATGCCGTTTTTCCTGGTGTTGTTGTTGGTTATATGACAACGCCGTGGGTGATAGCATTTTTGACTTCTTTACCATTTGCTTGGTTCCAGCATATGCGTCCAGAGAATATTACAATGACTTTGATTACGTGCGGTGCTTTTATTGCGGGTATGGTTTGTGCTCTTACAACAGGTTTTTTAGGAAGCAATAGTCGTATCAAACAAGATACAGTGATGGGTGTTGTTTTTTCATCAATGTTTGGTTTAGGGCTTGTTTTGGCAACATCTATCTATAGTAGCCTAGATTTAAATCATATTCTATTTGGTAACCTGTTGGGTGTTAACTGGCTTGATATTACACAGACGGCGATTATTTCTGCGATCGTTACCTTTATTTTAGGCGCAAAATGGCGTGATTTTATGCTGTATATTTTTGATTCCGTACAAGGTCGTGCGATGGGATTGCGAATATCACTGCTCCACTATACCCTTCTCACAATGATTTCTCTCACAATTGTTGCGGCTTTGAAAGCGGTTGGAATTGTACTTGTTATTTCCTTACTGATAGCACCAGGAGCAATTGCCTATCTTGTCACAAAACGGTTTTCTTTTATGTTAATGATCGCGATACTTGTTGCAGCTCTTTCTGGTTTTTTAGGGATTTATCTCAGTTTATTTATCGGCTCTGATTCTGCTTCCACAATTGTGTTGATCTTAACATTGATTTTTATTGCCATTTTTATGATGATTTTCATTCGTCAAAACACAGTTCAAGAAACTTGACGGTGATAAAATTCATGCATATCAGCCATGCATTTTTATACATTGTTTCTTATGCTTATTTTAATTAGAGGTTGAATTGCTAGGTTATTTTTCCTCCTAATGTCTAGCAAATGAATGCAGTATTTTTCTCCCCCCCCCAACACTGCATTCTTAATTAAGAGGCTGCATTGATTTATTCTGCAGCCTTTTTATTTTTTTTACTTTTCTAAAGTCTCTTCTTATTTCTTGAAACCATTTAAAATAATTATCATATTGCAAAGCGATTTAGTATCCTGAAGGAACTTATGACAGTAAAGGCACTTACACATAGAAATGGTGGAGAAGGAAAATAGTAAAGAGGGATTGCCCACTCAAAGATATAAACAGTAAAACAGATACAATTTTTTTGTGTAAAGTTTTAAGTGGAGGAAAATAATACGAGAGAATGAAGAAATATTTCAAGATATCACACCCTTTACGCCTCTGCTATTATATAGCAGGTTGGATAATGGTTATATTAGGTATTATCGGTGTGGTATTACCTATTATGCCAACGGTACCTTTTTTGTTGGTTGCCTCATGGTGTTTTACGCGTTCTTCTCCACATTTTCATCAGTGGTTGAATAATCATCGTATTTTTGGTCCCCCTCTTAAACGATGGGAAGAAAGAAGAGCTATTTCTCCATTTGTTAAAATTTTTGCCGTGATGAGTATGACAGGAGGGGGATTATCCTTTTTCGTAATGCTACACCCTCCTTTATGGATTTCTTTACTCATTGCCGTTATATCATTGTTAATTGCTATTTATATTGTGACACGTCCATCTTCATAATGATAGAAAAGGCTTTATTTTTGTAAAGCATGTAAGTTTCTTTCGCTAAACTTCCTTGATACATTCTTGATACATTAAGTTTTTTAAATGCATCGTGCATATTTTTAAGTTTTTCTTATTGCGCCTTGTATAAGTGAACCGAATGTATGAGAAACCAAGTGGAATCGGCTCAACAAGAAGCTGAACGATTTACTATGACCTTAAAAGAGTTAAGAATACTCGTCCTTAAAGTAGGATAAAGCTTAACTTTTTAATCAATATATCTAAAGAGCTGAAAACTACATCTTTGTAGGTCCAGCAAAGCGCTTTTTATCACCAAAAAAATTGAGATAACGTTGTAACTCTTTTGAATCACCAATCGTTTTTTCAGGGTTATCTGAAAGTTTTACGGCTGGTCGACCATTGGCATGAGTTACCTTACAAACAAGGGAAAGAGCATCAAGGGTTGCGATTTCTTGAGGAGCGCAGCCTGTAAAGTCATTGGTAAGATCAGTGCCCCATCCAAAACTCATGCGCACTTTTCCCTGGAAATGATGATAGGTTTTTTCAATTGTATCGACATCAAGTGCATCAGAAAAAATTAAGAGTTTTTCGCGTGGATCTTTTCCTTTTTCTTTCCACCATTGAATAATACGTTCTCCACCTTCAATAGGGGGTGCACTATCCGGTCTAAAACCTGTCCAATCTGCTACCCAATCTGGAGCATTGCATAAAAATGCTTCTGTGCCAAAGGTATCAGGCAAAACAATAAGAAGATTTCCACCGTAATAACGATTCCAATCTTGCAAGACTTGATAGGGTGCTCTGCGTAAATCATCATCATTGTTGCTAAGAGCAGCAATGACCATGGGTAATTCATGGGCATTGGTTCCAAGAGCTTCTAAATCTGTATCCATGGCTAGAAGAACATTAGAAGTTCCGGTAAAAGAATTGCCAATACCTTCTTTTAATGCTTCAACACACCAGCGTTGCCATAAAAAAGAATGACGACGTCTTGTACCAAAATCAGATATTTTAATATCAGGTAATTTTTTAAGACGTTCAACTTTACTCCACATTTTTGCTTTAGCGCGTGCATAAAGTACATCGAGAGCAAAACGATCGAGGTTTTTCATAGCGGCACGTGAACGCAATTCACTGATAATAGCAAGAGCGGGAATTTCCCACATGGAGCTATGAGCCCACGGACCGTGAAAATGAAGGATATATTGGCCATCTTTGCGGGTAAGTTCATATTCTGGGAGTTGAAAGTTCTCAAGCCAATGAAGAAAATCTGGTTCGAAAATTTGTTTACGCCCATAAAATGTATTACCAGCAAGCCAAATCATTTCTTTTTTCGTAAAGCGCAAGCTCAAGGCGTGATCAAGTTGGGCACGCAGTTCACCCTCATCAATATCATCGGCAAGACGTATTGTTTTGCTGCGGTTTATGAGGGAGAAGGTAACATTGACATGAGGATAAAGCCCCCAAATCATCTGTACCATAAGAAGTTTATAAAAATCCGTATCGAGCAATGAACGAATAATAGGATCAAGTTTCCAGGTATGATTGTAAACACGCCTTGCAATATCTGGATGATTCATAACCCTCGTTCTTTCAGTCTCGTAGAATATAAAATTATTGTGCTCCAACAAAATCCATATAGGTCAATAGAATACATATAGGAATGAGAGAAACTATAACAACTCTAAGGTTTTGAGCAAGAATAAAAAAAGCCTTTTATCTTTTCTGTTTTGAGGATTTAAGAACGCATATGATCTCATGTTTGCCCGTTTTTTCCAACTTTATCCCTGCTTGAATATGAGCATAATTTTTATCATCAACACGAAGCATATTTTCAGCTCCCCATTTCACTTTAATGGTATAAACAGCATCATGAAATTTCATTTTTGCTTCATATTCAGACCATGAAGAAGGTAAATGTGGCTCTAAGAATAATTGGTCATTTTGACGATTAATCCCAAGAATAGCTTGTGTTGCGGCGCGGTAGAACCAGCCTGCCGAACCTGTATACCATGTCCAACCACCTTGTCCACGATATGGTTCAATGGCATAAATATCTGCAGCCATAACATAAGGTTCCACACGATAAATTTCAGGATTTTGCCCATGAGTAATCGGGTTAATGGCAGAAAATAAAGTATAAGCTTTATCGCTTTCACCCATTTGCGCAAGCGCCAAAATACTCCAAATAGCACCATGCGTATATTGACCGCCATTTTCTCGAATACCTGGGGGATAACCTTTTATATAACCGGGTTCGAGAGTTGTTTTATCAAAAGGTGGCCAGAAAAGGCGTATAAGGCCGCCTTTTTCATCATACAGCTGTTCAAGCATTGATGCCATTGCTTTTTTTTGGCGCTCAGGCGATGCCATTTGCGAAATAACAGCCCAAGATTGCGCAATGGTATCAATTTTACATTCATCATTGATTTGAGAGCCAAGGGGCGTTCCATCATCAAAATAACCACGCCGATACCAAGCACCATCCCAACCATTTTCTTCTAAGGACTTTGTTAAACGTTCAAGATATGCACTCCATGTTGCAACACGGGTGTTGTCATTCCTTTTTCGGGCAAGGGGGATAAATGCTTGTAGTGTGCACCCAAGAAACCATCCCAACCACGTGCTTTCACCTTTTCCTTTAATACCTACCAAATTCATGCCATCATTCCAATCGCCGCTCAAAATAAGGGGAAGTCCATGTGGTCCACAGCGTTTGATGGCAAGATCTAAAGCTAAAGCACAATGTTCATAAATTGTTGCGACCTTTAAGGATTGTATGGGCTTAAAATAAGCATCTTGTTGTTCACTGTTGAGAGAATCTCCTTCAATAAAAGCAATAGGGGTATCAAGAAATATGCTATCACCAGTGGTGTTGACATAAAGCGCTGTTCCATAGGCAAGCCAAACAATATCATCAGAAATACGTGTGCGAACACCAGCATTTGTATCGGGCAACCACCAATGTTGTACATCGCCTTCGAGAAATTGGTGTGCCGCGGCGTTTAACAATTGTTCACGCGCGATTTGTGGGTTTAATAATAACAAGGACAAGCTGTCTTGCAACTGATCGCGAAAGCCAAATGCACCACTTGCTTGATAAAAGGCAGCGCGTGCCATCATGCGGCAAGCGTAAATTTGATAAGGAAGCCAATGATTGACCATAAGATCAAAAGAGGGATCAGGTGTTTTAACTTGGAATGGGGCAACAAAATCATCCCATTGCTGTTTTTGTTGTGTGAGCAGAGTTTCAAAATCACTTACACGCACTTGGTCTAGTAATTTTTCCGCTTCTTGCTTATTTTCAGCACTACCAAGATAGAAAATGATTTCTTTTGTTTGCCCTGGGTGAAGATCAATATCGTAGGAAAATGCTGAACAGGGATCACATCCTGCTTCAACTGTATTTGAAAGAGTATCGGCTTTACGGATCGCGTGAGGATGTGTCACTGTTCCCGTTACACCGATAAATTCAGTGCGATCAGTGGTCGTACTTGTTGGCATTTGGGAAGCAGATAAAAATGTCACTTGTTGAGATTTGTCGATGTGGTAGGGATTTTGGATAAAATGTGCACCACGCATAAGATCATAATAGGGGAGTATGAAAGGTGCATATTTTGTACGGACATTGCCCAAAACCCATTCAACATAATTATAAAGGCGTAAACTGCGTGTTTTTTTCCCATTATTTTTAAGGGTGAGACGTGAAAGACGCACTGGTTTTTCTGGATAGAGTGTATGGGTGAGTTCTAAGATAATCTCTGTATGTGTGGATTTAAAAGTTGAAAATCCAAAACCATGGCAAGCCTCATAGACAACATTTTCATCACATTCAACAGCAGAAACGGGTGAAAATCGTTTTAAAGAAAGACGGTCTACAAGATAAAGCGCTTCTCCTGGGCGGTTAGAAATGGGATCATTACTCCAAGGGGTTAGGTGATAATCACGACTATTGTTTGCCCAAGTAAAAATTGCACCCTCAGCAGAGACATGAAAGCCAAAGTTTTTATGAGCAATGACATTAATCCATGGATGTGGTGTGGTGGTATGTCCATGAAGACGTATCACATAATGATTATGATGATTAAATCCACCATAACCATTCCAATATTTCAGATCATTTCCATCAATTGGAAGAGGTGAAGTTTTTTGTTGACCGATAAGACCAAGAGAAGCAAAGAGGTTTTGCTGCGTTGATGCTATACTTTGTCGGTCTTGATTATATTTGGGGTCGTTTAATTGATAATAGGATTCTTGATGTTCCTTATGGATGGTGAAATCAAAGTCATTATTGTCAAATTGTTTGAGTTGTTCAAACAAAGACCCGTTTTGCGCATCAAGGATAATGCGAGCTGAGGCAAGAAGGGTTTTAAAACTCTGGTCATTCATTTGATCACGCCGAAGTGTGAAAATATGTTGACGTTCATCTGTGTCATGTGTGTGATGGCGATAAGATTCGCATACCCATTCAATGGCATGTTGTGTATTTTGTATGTAGGAAAATGCTTGTTCATTAAGAATAACGAGATCAACAACAAGTCCACGCATACGCCAATATTCATGTGCTTTAAGAAGCTCACGCAAGACAGAGATATCTCCCTCATTATCTAATCTGAGAAGGCAGAGTGGAATATCTCCTGACAGTGACATTGGCCAAAGATCAGATTGTTTACCAAGATTTTTTGCTAAGTTTTTTGAAGAAAGACGCCATGTTCGATCAGGATAGATAAGTGGTGTTGCATATTTTTGATAGGTAATAGCTTCTTTAAGGCTGATACCACTTTGATACAGCGAGACTTGTGAGCGTGTCCATGCCATTGAAAATTCTTGCTGGAATATATTAGGTTGACGATAATGTTTAATATAATTGTGCAGTGTTTCTTTTGCATGAGCAGCAAAAGTCCAAAAAATGAGTTCAACTTTTTCATGTGCTGGAATTTTTACATGGCATCGCAGTGAGATAATGGGATCAAGCACACACCCTTGACTATTGCTAAAACGCGCATTGCGGTCAAATGCTGCAGGGCGATGAATGGATCGTCCCCTACCAATGAATAACAAGCGATCCGTTTCTACTTCTGTTTTTTGGATATTATCACCAGTAACAAAATGGGCAATGTGGATTTCAGGGTCATTGGGAGAGCGTTTGCGCCTTTTAGCAAAAATTATCCTTCTTGTCTTAGCAATTTCTGTTTCTATAAACATACGCGAAAAAGCAGGATGAACTTGATCTGCATCCATTGTTGCGAGTGCGAGTTCAGCATAAGAGGTCACTTCAATGATACGGTCTTTGTTTGTTGTATTGATAAGTTGAAGACGTCTGCCTTCACCGCACCCTTCAGAGGTAATAAGACATTCAAGTGTTGATTTGATACCATCAACCATTTTTATATATTCAGCTTTTTCATCTGTAAAAATGCAGACTGCTTCTTCTCCTACAACGCGTGTTGGCTCACCAGTCACAGACCACCAACGTCCACTATCTGTTTCACGGAGAAAGAACAAAGTCCCTTGTTGATCTTCTGTCGCATCGGGAATAAAGCGCGTAATCGCATAATCATGCCAACGGCTGTAGCCAGAACCATTGGCTGTCAACATTGTAGAATAGGAACCATGAGATAAGAGCAAAGTTTCACGTGGTTTAAGCAGTGGGTTTTTTATAATGCGCAAAGGAGCATCATCGAATTCTCGACAATTATTACGCATGCGATCAATAACTTTGCTATGGATGATGGAAATTTGATGCGGTGCTCTTTCCTGTAATAAAAATTGGATTGCTTCAACGATTGGGTCACGGTGAAAGCGATCACGCATCCGCCCTTGGAAAATAACATTATCGATAGCAAGAATGGACATACCATGATGATGCGCATAATAATTGCGTACCACAGCGTATTTTTCTCCTGTTTTTACGCGTGAGGGGGTAAAATCAAGAGAATCGTAATAACCGTATGTTCCCAAAGCTCCAAGATCACGGAGGTATTTTAAATTGGTTACGGTTTGGTCGGGGACATATTGTGCTGCTAAAAGACTGGCATAGGGAGCAATAACGGTATTGCGTGAAAGACCACGCTGAAGACCGAGGTTTGGAACACCAAAGTGAGCATATTGGTAATTCATTAAATGATCGCGAGCGTTAAATGCAGCCTCTGAAATTCCCCAAGGTAATCCACGTTTATAGGCGTATTGTATTTGATGATGAATAATCAGTCGATTGGTTTGATCGAGGAGAGATCCCAAAGGTTCGTGCATAACAAGGGATGGCATGAGATATTCGAACATGGAGCCAGACCATGATAACAATGCACCTTTCCAACCAATGGGAACGAAGAGTCGACCAAGATGAAACCAATGTTTTACTTTTATATCGCCTTTTGCGATAGCAAAAAGACTTGCTAGGCGTGCTTCTGAAGCAAGGAGATCATAACAATTTTCATCGAGTTTATTTTCTTGAACACGATATCCAATAGACAAAAGATGTCGTTCAGGTTGTTCTAAAAAGTCAAATTTCATATCCAAGGCAATTTGCCGCGCTTCTTCAGCCAAACTATTCAATGTTTTACGTAATTTTTCACTGTCATAGCCACCAGTAGCATCATGATGGTGAGCTTCACAGGTTTCTGAAAGACACTTTGCCCAAGAGAGTGTTTGAGCGGATTTTGTCGTTTGAATTTTTTGATGAAGTTCATCTATTAACTGCACAAGATTACGAGCAATAAGTGATAGGTCTGTAAGCTGAGAAATGATGGTGTTTGGTGTTTCTAGAGCAGTATTCATACAATGATCAAAATTGGTGATATGCTCTTCGATTTGTTGACGTAAGGAATGTAAAGTGGGTTGATTATTCGGAATTTCTTTGACAGTTTCTGCCAAAAGAGCATAAACATCACGCAAGCCCTCTTGATCACTTTGAATAAAAACATGAGGTTTTTCCGCCCATTCTCTTAAGGCTGAAGCAAGAGTGAGCAAATGGCCAGCAAGATTTCCTGAATCAACAGTTGATACATAAGTGGGCAAAAGAGGTTTGAGTGTATCTGTTTCATACCAGTTATAAAGATGCCCACGGAATTTTTCCATTTTTTCAAGAGAGCTTAATGTACATTCAATGCGGGTAATGGTCTCGTCACAACTAATCCAGCCAAAGTCACGTGCAGCAATAACAGAAAGAAGATAAAGTCCAATATTTGTGGGGGATGTGCGTTGTGCAATCAGAGGTTCAGGATCTTCTTGAAAATTATCGGGGGGCAAATAATTGCTTTGTGCGTTGACAAAATTTGCATAATAAAGCCATGTCTGTCGTGCAATAGATCGCAGAGTTTTCTTATCTTCAAAAGATTCATGAAGAGTATCTTGAAATGTTGAAGGTTGACTAACAATCCACGCAATGAAGGGTGAAAAAAACCATGCCAGACCAAAAGGTAAGGCAATAAAACTTGCAAAATTATGAGAAAAGAGAGGCATTGCTATGGCAAGGATACCAATAAGTGCTGCTGGCCACATTGTAAAAATAGAGAAGCCAAGACTATTGGGCATAGATTTTGTTGCGGCAGAGGTTTTCCATTCAAGCAAGTGCTGTTTTGAAATCGCCATGCGATAAAGTGTGCGGATAATTGCATCAGTCATAAAATAAGCTGAATGAGCAAGAAATATCATTTTAAGAAATATATTTGCACTTATCAGGGTCATTTTATGCAAAATTAATTGAAAATACCCACGTAAAGAATAATCAATATTGGATGGAATAAGCGTTTGTAAGACACTTAAAATTGGTGAAATGAAAAGACTAAAGAACAAGAATGTTTGCCAAAGAATTGCACTCTTTAATGGTAAAAGAGACCATCCTGCAAAGGCAGCAATGAGCCACATCAGAGGCGTGAGGGAACGGCGCAGATTATCCTGCATTTTCCAACGTGTCGTAGAGCTAATTTGACGAGGACAAAAGAGATACGGCAAGAGTTGCCAATCCCCACGAACCCAACGGTGATAACGCGCCACATCAACATGGTAAGCTATTGGATAATCCTCAATGACTTCTACATCACTCACCAATGCAGTACGTGCATATCCCCCCTCTAAAAGGTCATGACTAAGAACAGTATTTTCTTTAATTTTTCCGTCAAGTGCTTGCTGAAATACATCAATATGATAAAGACCTTTGCCAATAAAAGTTCCTTCTCCCAAAAGATCTTGATAGGTATCAGAAACAGCAAAGACATAAGGATCAAGACCGCGATTAGTAGAAAAAGCCCGTTGCAAAATTGATGTTTCTTTTCCTGTGGTAAGAGAAGGCGTAATACGGGGTTGTAAAATGCTATAGCCTTTTACAACCTTCTTGTGATGTGGATCAAAAGTAGGATGATTGAGCGGATGGTTAAGTTTTCCAACAAGTTTTGTGACACATTCAGGGGTCAGACGCGTATCTGCATCCAACGTCATAACAAAACGGCAATCCATAGGAAGATGCGGGTTTGGCGGATAAAAACTGGTATTTTTATTGCCTCTTAATAACAGATTAAGTTCGTGAAGTTTACCACGCTTTCGTTCCCACCCCATCCAGCATTTTTCACTGGTATTATAAAGGCGCTTACGGTGTAAAAGAAAAAAAAGAGGGATATCACCACGAGGATAACGACAATTAAGTTGATCAATACTCTTTTGCGCGTAATGCAGCAAGTCAAGATCATCTTGCGTTTGCTCTAAGGGAGAGTCTACCCAATCTGTGAGAAGTGCAAAATGGATGGCGCCTTTGGGATTGGAAAGGTAGTGCACTTCAAGATTGTGTACTTGCTCATCAATAGACTCGCGTGAGGTGATTAAAGTAGGCACAACAACCATTGTGCGTGCATATTCCGGAATTCCCTTTTTATATTCATAACCAATGAGCTGTTTTGAGGGAATAATCCATGAAACAACAGTGTTGAAGAAGGAAAAAGCGGTATCTATGGCAGGAAACAGCGCTAATGCAGTGAAAAGAAGAGATACCCAGGGTGTTTCAGATGTCTGTAAGAGAGCGTAGATTGTAAGCAAAAGGATAAGCGTGAGAAAAGAGACAGGAATAGCAATGATGCTTATCTTTGAGCGGCAGAAAAATCGTGCCCATTTTATAAAAAAAGGTGGGGTGTAGCCACATGCTTTTTCAAAACTATGCCGCCCATCACCGGTAAGATACCACCCAACAGAAGAATGAAGAGGTGTATTTTCAGAAGGAGAAAGTGCTATTTCTATCGCTTTTCGTGCAACTTCTTGTTCACTAAGGGGCGAAAAGCGTGCAACTTTTTCGATCACTTGTCGATAAATATTGCGTGAGTGAGTATCAATTTTAGAAAAATCACTATTTTTATGCAAAATAGAGTCTACGGAACTAACAGTTTCAAACCATACTGTCCAATCAACATCACCAAGTGCTTTAAGGGTACGGATAATATTGCCCATGGTGACACCATCTTCTGCTTGACGCAGATGTTCATCAGTTGTGGCGATTTCTAGGCTACTGCCTTGGCTGTGTAATTGCTGTTCAAGCCAATTTAATGCGGTTGTTGAATCGACAGATGCACTGCGTAGACGATAGAATAAATGGGCTGAAAAGCTTGGATAAACAGTGAATGGTGCATAACAAGTAAAAAGAGTATGTAATTTTGTTTCATTATAAGTGAGGAAAATTTTATCAGCAACTTTATGGGCAAGCTGGCGCATAGTGCGTGTTTGTTCAATGCGCAGTGCAAGACGACGGACGTTTTCAATGAGCAACATCTGTATCACAGAAGGAAGTGCCCATAATTCACCAATTTTGAGAGCACAAACTTCTTGAAATCCATTGATCATAGCCGTGAGTGTTTTTTGTGAAAATATGCTATCAGTATGGGCAATATAAAGCCAAGCTAAAGCAAAGATACGTGGTATATCTGTCCTTTGTTTATAAAGAGGAAGTTGTTTAATGAAGGATTTGGATAAGTTACACCGAAGCTGTTGTATCGTTTTGTCAATGGTATAATGATTATCAAGGAGCCATTGAGCAGATGGCGCCATAGTTTCATCATTTTGCGCAGCAATATAACAGGTGTGAAAGGCACGGAGAATAAGTTTAGCATTTTCATCTAATCTCTTGCGAAAATCTTCTACTCCTTCATATTCAGGGAGCAAAATTTCTTTGCCAGAAGCTATATCATGCCCTAGGTCATAAAGATCTTCCTGTACTTTATAAATTGCACGAAGAGGAAGAGCCGTATTAATAAAATGGTCTTTTCCTTTCTTTTGAGAAAAAAAGTACTTTATGAAAGGTATTGTGCACGCCATAATGTCCCATTATTATTCAATTACATCACTTGTTATTTAAATTGTAAGAATTTTATCTGAATAGTGAACCGTTGAGAGACAAAAAACAAACTTTTTGTTTTTATTTGCAAGTAATTATAATAATTTTAATGCAATAATTAAAAATTAAGGAAATAATTTCTTTAGAAAATAAAAAGGTCACTCCTAAAATGAGTGACCTTAATAATACCATCGATTTTAATGATTGATGATTAATCTTGTTCTTGTTTTTTCAAAGCTGCACCGAGAATATCACCAAGAGAAGCTCCTGAGTCTGTAGAACCATATTGAGCAACAGCCTCTTTTTCTTCTGCAATCTCTAATGCTTTGATAGATACTGAAATTTTACGTGTTTTTTTATCAAATGCTGTGATGCGTGCATCAACCTTTTGTCCAATTGCAAAACGCTCAGGACGTTGTTCATCACGATCACGCGCAAGATCAGCACGCCGAATGGTTGTCTCAAGGTTGTGATCAACCAATTTCACATCAATATCATTGTCGTTAACAGCAATCACTTCACAGGTTACAACAGCCCCTTTTCGCAATTCGCCAGAAGCAGCCGCTTCTCCAACTTTATCACTAGAAAGCTGCTTAATTCCAAGAGAAATACGCTCTTTTTCAATGTCAACATCCAAAACCACAGCTTTAACGATATCGCCTTTATTGTAAGTATCAATAACTTGTTCACCAGGACGGTTCCAATCGAGATCAGAGAGATGAACCATACCATCAACATCGCCTTCAAGCCCAATGAAGAGACCAAATTCTGTTTTATTTTTAACTTCTCCCTCAATTTGTGAATTGACAGGAAATTTATTGGCAAAAGCTTCCCATGGATTTTCAAATGTTTGCTTTAAGCCAAGAGAAATACGCCGTTTAGAAGGATCAATTTCAAGAACAACCACTTCTACTTCTTGTGATGTAGACAGAATTTTTCCAGGGTGAACATTTTTCTTTGTCCAACTCATTTCAGAAACATGGATTAATCCTTCAATTCCTGGTTCAATTTCAACAAAACCACCGTAGTCAGTAATATTGGTAACAGCACCCGTAATTTTTTTACCAATAGGATAGCGTACACTGATACTTTCCCAAGGATCACTTTCAAGCTGTTTCATCCCAAGAGAAATACGATGCGTATCTTGATTAATGCGAATAATCTGAACTTTAATCGTTTGACCAATTGTAAGCACTTCAGATGGGTGGTTCACACGCCGCCATGCCATATCTGTAACGTGTAAGAGACCATCAATCCCACCAAGATCAACAAAGGCACCATAATCTGTGATATTTTTCACCACACCTTCAACAATTTGGTTTTCTTCAAGATTTTGTACAATTTCTGAACGTTGCTCAGCACGGCTTTCTTCTAAGACAGTACGACGTGAGACCACAATATTGCCACGACGACGATCCATCTTCAAAATTTCAAAAGATTGTGCATTATGCATGAGAGGTGAAACATCACGAATGGGACGAATATCAACTTGGCTGCGCGGCAAAAAAGCAACGGCACCATCAAGATCAACTGTAAAACCACCTTTTACTTGACTAAAGATAACACCCTCAACGCGTGCACCAGCATTGAATTTTTCCTCTAAACGGACCCAACTTTCTTCGCGACGTGCTTTTTCACGCGATAAAACAGCTTCGCCCATTGCATTTTCAATGCGTTCAATGTAAACCTCAACTTCATCGCCAACTTGCAGAGAACCATCTTTTGCTTTAGCTCCAAATTCTTTGAGGGGAATACGTCCTTCGACTTTAAGTCCAGCATCAATAATGGCCATGTCTTTTTCGATTGCAATAACACGACCTTTAACAACAGATCCTTCATTAAGATCATTGGTTTGAAAAGATTCTGTTAAAAGGGCTTCAAAATCCGCTGTTGTGGGATTGTATTGTGACATAAGAACTCCTAATATATACCTTACTTTATAAGGTATGAGCGCTAGGTTAGTGTTAACACGGGTGACTCCTTAGCCTTTTCCCTTGAATAAAGGAGAGAAAATTAGCGCTAGGCTGGAAACCACCTTAATGAATTTATCCAATTATATGCATTTTTATGATTGGATCAATAAAAGTACATGCAATTGCAAATGTTGCTTCTATACTCAATTCTGACGTATCAAGCAAGTGGGTGTTTTTTGCCGGTTTTAGGGGGCTTTGTTTGCGCGTTATATCGCGACTGTCTCGCTGTTCAAGATCGCTAAGAATTTCATGATAATTTGCTTGCCCCCCCTTTTCTAAAATTTCTTGGTAACGGCGTTTGGCACGTATTTGAACATTGGCTAAAACATAAAATTTAATATCGGCATCGGGGCAGACAACAGTACCAATATCACGACCATCAAGTACACTTCCAGGTAAAGTTTTGGCAAAATTACGTTGTTTTTCGACAAGAATATTGCGTACAGCAGGGTTAATCGCTATTTTTGAAGCCGCTTCACCAAGTTCATGAGTAGAAAGAAGGGCAGAATTTAAGGTATTAAAATCAAGCTGTTGGGCACAAATGATAGCATTCTTTTCATCATTAAGAGGCAGTTTTTTTTGTAAAAGTGCATGAGCAACACCGCGATAAGTAAGCCCCGTATCCAGATGATGAAGATGGTAATGCGTAGCAATTTTGCGTGCTAATGTTCCTTTTCCGGAAGCCGCTGGTCCATCAATTGCAATCACAAAAGGTTTCAAGCGATTTTTCCCCCAAGTTGTTTTATAAAAGGGATAAATTCTGGAAAGCTAGTAGCGATCATTCGTTTATCATCGATGGTAACAGGTTTTTCTGATGCGAGTCCAAAGATCAGAAAGCACATAGCAATTCGGTGATCAAGATAAGTGGTAACATATCCACCACCTAAACCTTTGCCAGAGCCTTTTCCATGAACAATGAGGAAATCTTTCCCTTCTTCACAATCTACATGATTGATTTTTAATCCTTGAGCAACAGCAGAGAGACGATCTGATTCTTTAACGCGCAACTCTTCAATGCCTAGCATCACTGTTTTGCCTTCAGCAAAGGCTGCCGCTACCGCCAAAGCGGGATATTCGTCAATCATCGATGGAGCACGTTCTTTAGGCACGCTAACACCTTTAAGGATCGATGATTTGATCCGTAGATCAGCAACATCTTCTCCACCTGTTTGGCGTTGATTCAAAAATTCAATTTGAGCACCCATTTCCCACAATGTTTTGATAAGTCCTATTCGAGAACTGTTTATCAAAACATTTTCAATAGTGATATCAGAATCTTCTACAAGAAGGGCAGCAACAATTAGAAAAGCAGCAGAAGAAGGATCTCCTGGAACATAAATCGTTTGTCCAGTAAGATGGGGGTAACCATTAAGATGAATCAAACGCGCACCTTCTTTATCTCTTTCTATTTCAAGTTTAGCACCGAATGCTTTTAACATTTTTTCCGTATGATCGCGTGTAAGAACCGGTTCAATAACAGTTGTAATGCCAGCAGTATTGAGTCCGGCAAGGAGAACCGCTGATTTAACTTGAGAGGAAGCTATGGGGACACGATAGCGAATCGGATTAGCTATTTTGGGACCATAAAGCGTTAAAGGAAGGTGATCGCCGTGTGTTGCCTCAATGTCCACACCCATAAGACGCAGTGGTTCGAGGATACGTCCCATGGGACGTTTAGAGAGAGAAGCATCACCCATAAAAGTTGTTTTCATATGATAGGAACCAACCATTCCCATAATCAGGCGAGCACCTGTTCCAGAGTTTCCAAAGTCTAACGGTTTTTGTGCAGCTAAGAGACAACCATTCCCTGTTCCTCGTATGATCCAGAGGTCGTCTTTCTTAATCATATAGGCGCCCATAGCCTGCATAGCAGCAGCTGTATTGAGTACATCAGCGCTTTCAAGTAATCCATGGATATATGTTTCACCACTTGCTAACCCTCCCAATATAAGAGAGCGGTGGGAGATTGATTTATCTCCTGGTATTCGAATTTTTCCAGAGAGACTACTCGATTTATAGGCGGTTATAGGGATTGCTTTTTGCATGGAAATTCTATTTAATTCTATCTAACTTGTATGAAATTATGCATCCTTTAGCACATGCTTTAAAGGGCGTCATGAAAAAATCTACGTGGAACAGTGTATTTATCTTTGACAAAGGCATTATTTTTCGATTAAGCACCATAAAATTTATCTTTTAATGGAATAGAGTTAATCAAAGAGGCACGGTTTATGGCAAAACAGGAACTTGGAACGAAACGTGTTGATCCAGAAACAGGAAAAAAATTTTACGATCTAAATCGCGACCCTATTGTGTCACCTTATACAGGAATTTCTTATCCGCGTTCTTATTTTGAGGTTGCGGCTGCTGAAGCAAACAACGAAGAAGAAGTGGATACTGAAGAGCTTGATACAGCACTTGAAAAGTCTGCTTTTATGCTTCTTGAAGAGGATGATGACAATTCTAAAGATGATGATCTGCCTGATCTGGAAGATAGTGATGTCGATCTCGGGGATGACGACGATACATTTTTATCTCACGATGATGACGATGAGGATGATGACGTTACCGATATTCTTGGAAGCGGCGTTTCTAATGATGACGATGCCTAAAAGAAGCAAAAGAAGGCATCTTTTTCATTGAATGCAAATTCTTCTTGATCTTCAACTTTTCTCGTTTTAAAAAAGTCGAAATCATAGATTGTTCTTTTGGGAAAATTTGTTTTTATAGGGGCTATAGCTCAGCTGGGAGAGCGCTTGCATGGCATGCAAGAGGTCAGCGGTTCGATCCCGCTTAGCTCCACCAAAAAGACCAGCTCTTCTTTTAAGGAATCAATTTATAGTAAAGAACGTGTAATCAATTTTAAAAGATTATATGCCTTCTAACTATTAATCCATTAGTGCACGCTTCTTTCAGCACTGTAATATACTTTTGATCATTTGTTGGATTGTGAAATTTTACTGTCATAGGAATGGAAAGTAAGTGACGTTTTTTATGCTTTGCACAAAAATAAAAATGTGTGTTATTTATCTTACACATTGTTTTAAAAAACAAAATTCTAACTCCCCCTCCACTACAAAATTTTCGCAAAATCACAATACATCGATTATGGATATCTTGTTAACAGGTGTAAGCTACTTAAATAAAAGCTCTGGAACAGGATATTCTTCTCGATCATCGCGAATTAAAACTTTTTTCCAGTGTTTTTAGCTTTATCAAATGACCTGCCAGTTTTAAAAAAATCCCCACTTGAATAATGTTTACCAACTCATTCCTGAGATATATTAAAGCCTAAAAAACATATTGATTTATCATAATTAAATTATCTACTCTATTCAATAATAATTCCGAACAGAGGATGCTTTTCTTATCACAAACCCTCACATATTAAATCAATGAAAATCGTTTCCTTGGCGCATCATGAGCAAGGCTGAATGTAGGAGCAAAGCGACGCTATCACACATTTTTCTAGCTCCCAATGTTACTTCATACTAAAGAAAAATCTTGCCTTGAATATTCATTATATGAAAGCGGTATATAGCTTCCCCCCTAAATAATAGGGTTGTACAACAAAATAACTTTTTAATTAATATGAACAGACTTCATTTCATACAATACTAAAGACTATTAGTCTTGTGGGAGGCTGTAACTGTACCTTTATACCAAGCAATCTTTTTATGAAGCAATACTCTTTTGTTTAATGCATTTTTCATTTTTTATATTGAATGTTTCACCTTTTTTATGATGCTTGAATTGCATTTGTTTTAATTGCTCTTTTTTATACGCTTAATAAATAAATATTCATGTCTAATCAGCCAATAATGCGCATAATGAAATTTAAAAATTTTTTCAACACTCTCAGGTATTTTTTCTAGAGCTAAATGCCAGCATTCAGTGGATGATAGTATCCCTTGTAACTTTTTTGAATAAATATATCTTCTTAAGGAAGACAAAAATATCAAGAGTATATTCAAATAGATTATGTCTTACAAAAGCTTTCTGTTTCTTGAATTTATTTAAATTTTTTCTTTAATAATCGGAAAAAAAGATACTGCCTTATCGCGCCATAAGAAATTTTACTCTTGAACAATTTGATCCCATCAATTCCCTAATTGAGATTTTTAAAAATCTTTCCTAATGCCATCCACATCTCTTCAATTGATGTTCATAGAGCTTAGACATCCTTTCCATACGCTGTGCTACCTGTGAAAGCGCGGCATTAACATACCCTCTACTCCGTGCATAAGCACCATGCCCCATATGATAATTCAAATAAAGGCTATAGGCATCATCAAACCTCACCCCATTGCGTTGAACACTTTGGCGATGATACCAAGCAACAAAATCAGCAGCATCTGCAAAATTGGTACGCCATGCAAAAGACCTACCCGTAGAGCGAAGATACATTGTCCATGTACTGTCAAGCGCTTGAGAATAGCCATAAGCTGTCGACCGACGCTTCCATGGAATAAAGCCAAGTAATTTTTTGCGTGGAGGACGTGCATTGTGACGAAAGCCCGACTCCATATTAATGGTTGCAAGAATAATCGGCATAGGAATTCCATAACGCATTTCTGCTCTTTGAGATGCCCTACCCCAATTATCAAAAAAACTATTTTTTTGTGCTAGAATAGTACAAGCATTGTTTGTATGGATGGGAGTGGTTGTTGCACATCCCCCTAGCAAAAACACCAGTGCTCCTAAAAACAAAAGGTGTCGCATATTCCCTATTCCTCTCGTTTAGAAATAAAACAAGATAGGGATACTAAAAAATTATTACCAATCAATAAAGGCGATGATCTGTCTTGTGATATTAAAAACTTGCCTTACTTTACTTTAGTTTGCATCAACAAAATGCGATGTTTGCGACTGAAAAGATGTTATTGTTTAAGTGTGGGATGTCGGCGACAAACAGTGTGGTACGGACGCCAAGTACTGAACTTGTCGCTGTGGAATGAAGGGTGTGGGGGGAATAAGTGGCCTGTATCTAACGCGTTATATTCTTTTGAAATAAATTCACGAATTTAAAAGTTTGAAGGACTTGATAGGTTCTATTTTTTAAACAAACAATAAAATAGATTAATCTTCGTGGAGAATGTTTATGGAAGTTGCAATTATCCAAACTTTGTTGTCTGATGCGTCAGAAGTCAGCCGCCTTCTGGTTAAAACTTAGCATGATACTTATGATGCGGTACTTGATGCAGAAGTTGTTACAGCTCAAACGGATAAATGGCATAATGTTGAAGCTATAAGTGATCAGATCAAAAAACATAGTGCTTTTTTCTGGATAGAAAGGTGGATGGACAAAGTTGCTAGCCATAGCGATCAATAAGATACAAGATAAGATTTATCTTAAAGTGAACAGCGAAAATACCAAAGACCTTTTCTTTTATAAAAAATTAGGTTTTAGAGTAACTGGTTAATTAGACGAAGACGAGAAAACACTTCTGGCTATGGAGAAAGAGATATAAAAACTTTTGCTTTTTAAAGGATAATATGTGTCTCTATTTGAATTTTTTTGCATTAAAAGTTCTAAGCGTGGAATAATAACTTGCGTTACACAGATTCCTAATTGCTTTAATGCTGCTTTGTTACTTCAGAGTGATTTTCTTTTAACTCGAAGGTTTCAATGCGATTTGCCCGTTTCATAATTTTGGATGATGATATTAAAATTCCTTCTATATCTTCACCTGCTTTGTGAAAGTGCTTCTGTAGTGCGCGAACACGCATATCCATTCGTCCAAAATCTTCCATTAATTTTGCTACTTCTGATTGAATTAAATGTGCTTGTTCACGCATCCGCGCATCTTTCATAATGGTTTGTACAACTTGGACAGAGAGCATCAATAAAGACGGTGAAACAATAATCACATGAGCTCTATTGGCTTTTTGTACCAATGGCTCAAAATCCTCATAAATTGTTGCAAAAATCGATTCCGATGGTACAAAAAGAAAAGCGGTGTCATGAGTTTCTCCAGGAATCAAATATTTTTGTTCAATATCACGAATATGAACTTCTATATCGGTACGAAATTGACGCTCTGCCTCTTGACGCTCTTGTGCTGATTCTGCTTTACGCAGTGCATTCCAAGCTTCCAAAGGAAATTTAGCATCCACAACAAGAGAAGGTGCTTTATTTGGCATGTGAATAAGACAATCTGGGCGCTTTCCATTGGAAAGAACAGCCTGAAAAACGTAAGCATTTGTTGGTAAGGCATCGGCAATAATGGCTTCCATCCGCCCCTGACCAAAAGTACCACGTGTCTGCTTATTGCTTAAAATAGACTGCAACTGAACAACTTGTCCCGTAAGCGATTGAATATTATTTTGTGCTGCATCAATCACTGCTAAACGCTCTTGCAAACGATTCAAATTTTCATAGGTGGATTTTGTCTGTACCTGAAGTGTTTTACCTATATTGGCTGTCATGCCATTGAGTTGCTCGCTGAGTGATTTATTCAATTCAGCTTGCCGTTGACCAAAAATTTCCGCCATCGTTTGCATTCGCCCTTGCATTTCAGCTTGTGTTTTGAGCAAAGTAGCCATCTGCTCTTGTGCTTCACGAGCATGCTTGGCAACTTCACTTTCCAAAAGTGCCTTTTTCCGATGAGAATAAATCAATATAAAAAGTGCTAAGCAAACGAGTATCAATAAAAGAAAAACACTCAATTTCGTAAAAGACTCATCAGCAAATATAAAAGAAAAAAACGAATCAAACATGAGAAATAATATAACGTCCTCATCGCAAAAAAGCGCAAGAATTTATTATTCAATATTGACCCATACACAAGCATTGATTAATCTGCACTCCATGTCAATAAGATCTTTAGTTACTTTACCAGATCCGATTTTACGGGAAGTGTCCAAGCCCATCGAGCATGTTGATGCAACCCTTCAAAAGCTTGCGGATAATATGCTGGAAACTATGTATCATGCCCACGGCATTGGTCTTGCTGCTATTCAGATTGGCATACCACTGCGCATGCTGGTTATGGATGTCTCTCCAAATGATGCACCTAAAAATCCATTTGTCATTATCAATCCAGAAATTCTATGGCTTTCAGAAGAGCGTAATATTCACAAAGAAGGTTGTCTTTCTATTCCTGACTATTTTGCAGAAGTTGAACGCCCTAAACGTCTGCGTGTTCGCTATCAGAACCGTGAAGGAAAACAAACAGAAATTGAAGCAGATGATTTGTTGGCAACTTGCTTGCAGCATGAAATGGATCATTTAGATGGGCGTCTTTTTATTGATTATATCTCAAAAATCAAACGCGATATGGTGATACGAAAATTTAAAAAACGCGCAAAAGAAAAAAATACTCAGGAAGCAATTTTGTAATGGCATTACGGTTGAGTTTTATGGGGACCCCCAGTTTTTCTGTTCCCATTTTACATGCTTTGTTGGAATCTGGTCATGATGTTGTCGCCGTTTATAGTCAACCTCCTCGCCCGGCAGGACGTCGTGGTCTTAAACTCATTCCCTCACCTGTGCAAAATGCAGCAGAAGAAAAGTCTATTCCTGTATTCACCCCCAAAACACTCAAAACAGCTGAACAGCAAGCCCAACTTGCAGCACTTTGTATTGATGTTGCTGTTGTGGTTGCCTATGGACTCCTCTTACCAAAAGCTATTCTTGAAACACCACGTTTTGGATGTTTTAATGCCCATGCTTCGCTTTTACCACGCTGGCGTGGTGCTGCACCTATTCAGCGTGCCATTATGGCTGGTGATAAGGAAACGGGGATGATGATTATGAAAATGGATGAAGGGCTTGATACAGGGCCTATTGCCCTCTCACGCTCTATTCCCATCACGGATACTACCACCACGGATGAACTTTCAAATAAGCTTTCATATATCGGCGCAGAGCTTATGATAGAAGCTCTATCAACTTTAGAAAAAGGACAACTCAAACTGACCCCCCAATCAGAAGAAGGCATCACCTATGCTGCCAAAATCAGAAAGGAAGAAACCCGCATTGATTGGACAAAGTCTGCTGAATTTATTCATCGATATATTCGCGCACTCTCTCCCTTTCCTGGTTGCTGGTGTAACATGAGTATCATGGGACAAGAAGAACGCGTAAAAATTCTTGGAAGTCGTTTAATAACAGGCCCTTCTCTTGAAATTGGTCGAATAGAACCAGATTCTTTGATTATCCATTGTGGACAAGGGCGCCTTGAAATAACCCACCTGCAAAGATCTGGTGGTAAAGTCCTTGAAAGCGTAACATTTTTGCGAGGCGCTCATATTTCTGCTGTTTATTGATATGCCACGTTTTAAACTTACTCTTGAATATGATGGATCAAATTATGCTGGCTGGCAACGTCAAGCAGAGCTTCACACGATACAAGAAGCTCTTGAGCAGGTTATTTTTCGCTTTAGTGGACAACAATTAACTATTACAACAGCGGGTCGAACGGATGCTGGAGTGCATGCTACGGGACAAGTTGCCCATGTTGATTTCATAAAAAACTGGCCTCCATATACTGTACAGAATGCGCTCAATGCTCTTTTACGCCAACAGGGAGAAGCGATTTCAATTTTAAATGTAGAAAATGTCTCTGATGACTTTGATGCACGATTTTCTGCTATCAAACGTCATTATCTTTTTAAAATCCTCAATCGTCGCTCTCCACCAGCCTTAAACGCCAAACGTGTGTGGTGGTTGCCAAAGCCTCTTGATGCTGAAGCTATGCATGAAGCTGCTCAAAAGCTTGTAGGACAACATGATTTTACAACTTTCCGTTCAACACATTGCCAAGCCAAAAGCCCTATTCGGACCCTTGAATGCCTCGATGTTCAAAGAGAAGGAGAAGAAATCTTCCTTTATGCGCGAGCCCGCTCTTTTCTTCATCATCAAATCCGTTCATTCGCAGGAAGCCTCATGGAAGTTGGTATTGGCCGCTGGAGAGCACAAGATCTTGAAGAAGCTCTCCATGCTAAAGATCGTAAACGTTGTGGTGTTGTTGCCCCCCCTTCAGGACTTTATTTAACCAAAGTAGAATATTAATTATTCTGCAAAGTTTCCTCTTAAAGAACAATTAAGGTAGTTTGTAAAAACAACGGATTTCTTCAAAGGCTTCTGCTGCGGTATTGACAAATTTTATTAAATCAATATCAGAGGGAGAAATTGTACCTTGTTCTGATAAATAATCAAAATTGATGGCATTGCTCCAAAATTCTTGACCAAACAGTAAAATTGGAACCTGTTTCATCCGTCCCGTCTGTATCAAAGTTAACGTCTCAAACAACTCATCCAGAGTCCCAAATCCTCCAGGAAAAATAGCTAATGCCTTCGCCCGCATGAGAAAATGCATTTTTCGCATCCCCAAATAGTGAAAATTGAAACACAAATGCGGAGATACATATGAATTAGGCTCTTGTTCATGTGGTAAAATAATATTCAAGCCAACCGTTGGGGCTCCAACATCACAAGCGCCACGATTTCCTGCTTCCATGATCCCTGGCCCACCCCCTGTGACAACCACAAACTCACGATATTGTGTGGTAGCGGAATAGCGTGAGCATAAACATGCAAATTCCCTTGCCTCATCGTAATAATGTGACATAGCATGCAAGTTTTTCTTTTGCGTTTCATTTTTTGCTGCCCAAGCTTCTTGCCCGTGTTCAGGAATACGCGCACCACCAAACAAAACAACTGTTGATTGGATATCATATTCTTTAAGTGTTATTTCTGGCTTTAAAAATTCAAGACCAATACGTTGTGAGCGTAGCTCTGGACGCATCATAAAATCTTGATCGATATAGGCTAAACGATAAGTAGGTGAACACATTTGTGTTGAATTAGAAACTTCATGGATCTTTTGGAGAGCTTCTCTCGTGTGAAGAAGTGGTGTCCAATTTTCTTGTTCTTCTTTACTTTTTTCTTTACAGTTTTTTTTCATGCACATGTCTTACTTTCTCATCGTTTTATTGACTGAAAACATTTCTTCGCGTAGGTCATAGAGAATAAATCTTGAAGCTTTCAACTTGTTTAACGGAACTCTCGTCATGACCCCTCTCACACAATTTGAAATCATTATCGAAAAAGCATTTGATAATCGCGATTCTATCAATACTACCACAAAAGGCGAAATCCGTGAGAGTGTCGAACACATATTAAGCCTTCTTGATAAAGGTGAAATCCGTGTGGCAGAACGGCAAAAAAATGGACAATGGCATGTTCATCAATGGTTGAAAAAAGCTGTTTTGCTCTCTTTTCGGCTAAACCCAATGAAAATTATTGCTGGTGGAATCAACGGAACACATTGGTGGGATAAAGTTCCTTCAAAATTTTCTGGTTGGAAAGAAAATGATTTTCAAAAAGCGGGGTTTCGTTCCGTTCCTGGAGCGATTGTACGTCATTCTGCCTATATTGCACCAAACGTCATACTCATGCCATCCTTTATCAATCTTGGTGCTTTTGTCGATGAAGGAACAATGGTTGATACCTGGACAACCGTTGGTTCTTGTGCACAAATCGGCAAACATGTTCACCTTTCTGGTGGTGTTGGTATTGGAGGCGTTTTGGAACCTCTGCAAGCAAATCCAACCATTATTGAAGATCATTGTTTTATTGGTGCTCGCTCTGAAGTTGTTGAAGGTTGTATTATTCGTGAAGGTGCTGTTTTAGGGATGGGAGTCTTTATTGGGAAGTCTACAAAGATTATTGACCGTACAACAGGTGAAATTTTTATCGGTGAAGTACCAGCATATTCAGTTGTTGTACCAGGGTCTCTCCCTGGAAAACCACTCCCTAATGGTGAAGCGGGACCAAACCTTTACTGTGCTGTTATTGTAAAACGCGTTGATCAAAAAACACGAGAAAAAACATCGATTAATGAGCTTTTACGTGATTAGACATAATATTGATTGATAATGTCATTTATTGTTTTCAACTTGAATAACACCATAAAATAAGGATTCTTCTTATTTCAAATCCTTTTATATTGAATTAATTGCTCTCATTTCCTTGCGCATCACAAAAGTAAAGAGTGTTTGGGTAAGGCATACCTTAATAAAAGAGTAAAAATATCTTTAATGAACGCTCTCAAAAACCAAGAACTATCATAACATTTTGAACCCGCAAAAAGTATGATGGTAGCACCATGCGTCTTTATGATATGTAAAGATGGTCATGCTAAATGGGTTTTATGTTATTTACGGAAGCTTTAACCATTATCCTTTTGACGAACACCATTGTGAAATGGGCTCGGGTGCATTGAGAGATATTTCTTTTTTAAAAAAAAGGGGGGACAATACGCAACATAAATGTATTTTTGTTTAAAGCATTCCATTTTACGTGAGCAACGTGACGCAATGAAAAAGCACACTATCCCCAAAAGCGTGAGGACTGCCCAATTTCCATTTAAGAATCACTCTTTAAAAACCTAAACCAATCGACAAAAACAAAAGCGCAGTTTAATGAGGAAAATACACCCTTTTTCATTATTTATTCATTTTGAGCGCTTGAATAAAAGCTGACTGAGGAATTTCTACCTTTCCAAATTGGCGCATCCGTTTTTTGCCTTCTTTTTGCTTTTCCAACAATTTGCGCTTACGCGTCACATCGCCCCCGTAACATTTTGCTGTTACATCTTTACGCAAAGCACGAATTGTTTCGCGCGCTATGACTTTACCACCAATAGCCGCTTGAATTGGAATCTGAAACATATGCTGGGGAATAAGATCTTTCAGCTTTTCGCACATGGAACGCCCACGCTTTTCCGCAATCGTACGGTGCACAAGCATTGACAATGCATCAATAGACTCTCCATTTACCAAAATAGACATTTTAACTAAATCCCCCTCTGCATAATCCCTCATCTGATAATCAAAAGAAGCATATCCCTTTGAGATCGATTTTAGGCGGTCATAAAAATCAAAAACAACTTCATTGAGTGGTAAATCATACGTCACCATAGCACGCGTTCCAACATAGGATAAACCAACCTGTATTCCACGCCGCTCCTGGCAAAGCTCTAAAATTGACCCAAGATAATTATCAGGAGTCATGATTGTCGCTCGAATCCACGGTTCTTCGATAGAAGAAATTTTAACCACATCAGGCATATCTGCTGGATTGTGCAACTCTTTAACTGAACCATCATTCATATTCATACGATAAACAACTGAAGGTGCTGTCGCGATTAAATCCAAATTAAATTCACGCTCTAATCGCTCTTGAATAATTTCAAGATGAAGAAGTCCCAAAAAGCCACACCTAAAACCAAACCCCAAAGCTGCAGATGTTTCCATTTCAAAAGAAAAACTCGCATCATTTAAGCGTAATTTGCCCATGGCTGCACGCAAATCATCAAAATCGGCTGCATCAATTGGAAAAAGTCCACAAAAGACAACCGGTTGTGCAGGCTTAAAACCAGGTAAAGCATTTTCACAAGGACGACGCTCTTCCGTAATCGTATCGCCAACCCGTGTATCAGCAACTTCTTTGATAGAAGCAGTGATAAAACCAATCTCACCTGGTCCTAATTCATCAACCTGTACCATTTTAGGTGTAAACACCCCAACGCGCTCAACGGGATATTTTGCGCCCGTACCCATCATACGAATGGTTTGGCCTTTTTTTAGCACACCATCAATGACTCGTACCAAAACGATGACACCAAGATATGCATCATACCAGCTATCAACCAACATTGCCTTCAAGGGATTTGCAACATCGCCTGTACGTGGAGGTGGTAACTGTGTAACAATTGCCTCCAAAACATCAGGGACACCTAAACCTGTTTTTGCTGATATTTCCACGGCCCCAGAGGTATCAATGCCTATCACATCTTCAATTTGTTCTTTAACACGTTCAGGTTCTGCTGCCGGAAGGTCAACTTTATTGAGTACAACAACCAATTCATGGGAATTATCAATAGCTTGATAAACATTTGCCAACGTTTGTGCCTCAACACCTTGGCTCGCATCTACCACCAACAGAGAACCTTCACAAGCTGCCAATGAACGCGAAACTTCATAAGCAAAATCCACATGACCTGGTGTATCCATAAGATTTAAAATATAGGTCTCACCATTCTTTGCTTTATAATGTAAACGTACTGTTTGTGCTTTAATAGTAATTCCACGTTCACGCTCAATATCCATGGAATCAAGCACTTGTTCCTTCATCTCACGTGTGTCAAGCCCTCCTGTCATTTGAATCAAACGATCCGCTAAAGTGGACTTGCCGTGGTCAATATGCGCCACGATGGAAAAATTACGAATATAATTACGATCTATTGTCATATAAGGCGATTTAGCAAAGAATAATACAAAACGCAAAGACCAATTATGTCCTATCGAGAACCTTTCAAAAGAATATTAACCAAAAAAGCTTCTCAAAACACAACCTCTCATAATCTGAAAAAATAAGACTTTTATTTAATAAATTAAATACCAATGAGATTAAAATGACCTTTTCACATCTTGTCTTATGACTCCATATGATGATAAGCCGCTACCATCACACACTTTTCCAACCCCCAATGTTGCAATAGTCCTTTAGACTTGAAAGAATTTAGAGGAGACATGCCTTTGTTATGTAATTTTACCACATGGCCCATCCGCTTATGGCGTGCAAACAAGAGATTTGTATTGATTTAACATGAAAAATTTTTACGGTATTGAGGATTCTAATTCAATGTGAAGAATGCTATATTCTCCTTATAAATCTATATGTTGTATAAATGCAGAGTGGACGTGTATATCACTTAAATTTTCGATAAAGCTTGCGAGAAATGCTTTTCATTTGTACACAATAATTTGCTTTTTTAGCAATCTTATTTAATAAATGTATGTCCAAAAGGATAGTTTTTTTAACGTTTAAGACTGTAAAAATAAGTTCTATTGCATAGAGTTTTTATGTACTTTTTATACAACTCCTTTCTTCCTCCATTAAAGATAAAAACATCAATCCTCTTCAAATAATTATATAATACATTGATTTATAATTATTATTTATTGTTTTGTAATTTAAATGAAAACTCTGTAAGTAAAAAACGCATGCAATAAAATTATCATAGGAAAAGTGCATCGCTAATCAGTCTTTTCAATTGCTTTATTTTTTTTACGCCATTGTGAAGGTTGTAATTCAGCAACAATGATCCCAATCAGAATAAACAAACCACCCAATAAAGCTAAAGGAGATAAATGCTCTCCAGCCAAACGCCCAACAATACCAGCCCATACTGGTTCACCTGCATAAATGAGTGTTGCACGTGTAGGGGAAATGGACTTTTGTGCCCAATTCATGGCCAATTGGATAATCGCACTCATTAATGCCAATCCCATACCAATACTAAACCATACCCACGAAAATTCAGGAATGCTTTCCCCCATCAAAGGCATACAAGAAAACGAAAAAAAACCACTAAAGAATAACTGAATAATGGTCACACGTCGACTATCAACCTTGTTGGCAAAAATTCCGATGAGTATGACTTCTCCAGCAATTGCTAAAGCCCCCAACAAAGTCAAAATTTCGCCTTTTGAAAAATCAAAACTTCCCGGCTTTTGTCCTGAAACAAGTACAAGACCAATAAAAGCAAAAACAATACCAATCCAACAAGCAAAACGGGGAGGTTTTTTAAAAACAATCCATTGCAAGATTGGAACCATCGGAACATAAAGCGCTGTGATAAAAGCCGACTGACTACTAATAATCGTTTGAAGTCCAGCTGCTTGAAAAGCATAACCCAAAAACATGGATAAACCAATTGCCATCCCAGCAAAAACTTCATAAACAGTTATACCTTTTATAGAGCGCCAAAAAATTGCTCCACATATAAGGGATGCAACAATAAAACGAAATCCAACAAAAAACAGAGGACCGCTATAGCGTACCGCAATGTGAATAACTAAAAATGTAATCCCCCATAATATTGTTGCAGCAAATATTGCCAATTCTGGTTTGCTTAATAAAGGGTATTTAAACTGTTTGATATTCGTCATGAAAAGCCTTCTCCTCCAATTTTCCGCACAATTTATGAAACAATAAGCGTCCCAACTCCCTGTTCGGTAAACAGTTCTAGTAAAACAGAATGAGGGGTTTTTCCATTTAAAATGACAACCCCTTCCACACCATTTTGAAGGGCTTTTATACAAGTTTCTACTTTGGGAATCATGCCTCCTGAAATTGTTCCATTTTTGATAAGTTTCTCAGCTTCAGAAACTGTCAATTCTTTTAAAAGTTTACCCTGTTTATCCAAAACACCAGGAACATCAGTAAGAAATAAAAGACGTTTAGCCTCTAATGCACCCGCAATAGCTCCAGCAAAAATATCAGCATTAATATTATAGGTTTTACCATCCCGACCTGGAGCCACAGGAGCAAGAACTGGTATCATTTCAGAACAAGCTAATAGATCTAGTAATGTACGATCAACTTCAATAGGCTCACCAACAAATCCCAAATCTAGAACACGTTCAATATTCGAATCAGGATCAATGACAGTTCTATAAGCCTTTTCGGCAAAAACCATATTGCCATCCTTGCCGCACAGACCTATTGCCCATTCACCCTCAGCATTGATAAGAGCAACTATTTCCTTATTGATGGAACCCGCTAAAACCATTTCAACCACTTCAATGATCCGCTCATCGGTTACCCGTAAGCCGTTTTCAAATCGTGATTCAATCCCCATTTTCATCAAAATTTCAGCAATTTGAGGTCCTCCACCATGAACAACAACAGGATTAATCCCCGATTGCTTTAATAGAGCAATATCACGCGCAAATGCTCGCCCTAAAGCAGGATCACCCATAGCATGACCGCCATATTTTACCACGACTGTTTCATTTTCGTATTTTTGCATATAAGGTAAAGCAGACGATAAAAATGCTGCTTGTTTTTCTAAAACATCGACAGCACTGTTTTTAGCATCATCCATTAATAGAGCCTCCTCATCACTTTTTACTATCTCTTAGTGAAATTTAGGAAAAGTGAAAACAATAAAACAAAGCTTTACTCTATCCATCCCCCTGAAAATCGTTAATTTTCCTTCAAATTACGAAAAAATAATAACCAGATGAAACAAGAAAATAACTTCCTAAATGAACGTAATAGCGAAAAATTAAACAAAATAAGCGCAAAAAATGTCACTATTTTATGATCTTATGTATAAAATCGAAGAGCAAAACTTTTAAGCTACGCTGTACAATCAACTCATTCGGTTACCCTTATGGATACTTAACAATGAATGAGAATATATACAACCTTTGATTTTACAAGAATGCACGTTATGGAGAATTATAATAAACTGATTTATAATAATAATTTGTCTTTTTATAGCGTAAAAAAAAAATAAAAGATCTGAATATAGGAATGTTTTGTCATTTTAATACTTAAATTTCAAATCAATCAAAACCATAGGCTTTCACATTAAAAATGAAATTAGTATATGAACACCATATAAAACTTACAATACAATTGAATTTATAATCATAAGCTAGCGTTATCCGAAGAATAGAACGCCACCCCGTTGCCAATTCACGGACTTGTTTTAAAGAAACATCTCTTAAAGCACCCAAGCCCATTTTGCGGCGGTGCCCGTGAAGGGTATAACGATAAATCCATTGGGCACCGCCATCTTTACGCTTGTGAAGTAACAAGCCGGCACCATCATTATATTTACCAGCCCCAATGTTGCGACAGACCTTGCATTAAGACGGTTCATAAGAGCCATTCTTAGTCCTTTCTTATACAAATTTTATCCACACATTCATCCCGCTTTTGACGTGCAAGGGAATGATTTTGATTGATTCAAGATAAACAGCTTTGAAATGAGAGAATCTTTACGTTATTCGGTACTCTCATTCAACATAGAAAACAGTTAATTATTATTATAAATCAAAGTATTATCCGAATAAAAGTCCCCATATTTTAGAGCAGGCTGTGGCTAAAACTATGAAAATAGTACCTTATACAATCGATCATGAAAGGTTATATTATTGGGAATAAGAGATAGAGTGCCCAACAGCTTTTTTAGCCTTACTTGATAAGATTTTGCCATTTTAAAAGTTTCTGTTGGAGTTTTTAAAAAGAGATTTTGTCTGTAAAAAAAATCTGGATTCTTACTGGGTTGGTTCCACCTGATGATTGTTTATATGATTTATTCACATAAGACTCTATGAACAAGCCTCATAACCTCGCACTTCTCTAAAAATGTTTCATGTGTACAAGAGGCTTACATGACTTGTATTACCGCCTTAAATGACGATCTTTTGTGGTACAAAAGATAAATGGCCGTTACACTGGAAATATTATCAATCATTCAGTGCATCCTTCTATGGATAAGCCCTTTTTAAAATATTATAAATATTCAAAAGTAAGACTTATCCATAAAATGTAAAAAATTCTACACAGCAGGAACTTACACTCAATCAATCATCTCTCTTTTTTTCTTTTCAAACAAAAAGAATGCTTTTCAAAGATGATAAAACAATCAAAAGTTTAATGAAAATAACCTTCCAAAAATGTTTTCTCATTTACTTTGAAAACATTTACCTATTTTAACCAGAAATATTTTCAAAAAATTCTTTCATCCGTGAAAAAAAACCATGTGATTGTGGTGAATTCTCATGATTTGAGAGCTTTTCAAATTTTTTCAATAGTTCACGTTGCTCGTGCGTGAGCTTCTGTGGTGTCTCAATCGTGATATGAATGTACAGATCACCTCTTAGCTGCTGACGGCGCAACATGGGCATACCTTTGCCTTTAAGGCGGAATTGACGTCCATTTTGCGTTCCTTCCGGGATCTTAACACGTGCTTTAACACCATCAAGATCAGAAACTTCAAACTCTCCTCCTAAAGCCGCTGTTACCATCGAAATAGGAACGCGACAGTGAAGATCTGCTCCTTCTCGCTGAAAAAATTCATGCGGTTTAACGGAAAGGAAAATATAAAGATCACCATTAGGACCACCACGAACACCAGCATCACCCTCACCAGAAAGACGAATACGCGTCCCATCTTCAATACCAGCTGGAACATTCACGCTTAACGAACGTTTTTTCTCTATACGCCGTGTACCCTGACATTTAGGGCATGGATCTGTAATCGTTTCACCACGTCCGTGACATGTATGACATGTTCTCTCAATAGAAAAAAAACCTTGTGCAGCACGCACACGACCAGACCCATGACATGTCCCACAAACTTGTGGACTAGAGCCCTTTCTCGCTCCTGAACCTTCACAAACATCGCACGTGACAGAACTAGGAATATTAATTTCTGCAGTTTTTCCTGAAAAGGCCTCTTCTAAGGTCACTTCCATATTATAACTTAAGTCTGCACCACGTTCGCGACCGTCACCACGCTTACGGTGTGCACCTCCCATAATCTCACCAAAAAAATCTTCAAAAATATCAGCAAATCCACCACCGGCAGCAAAACCGCTAAAGGGATTGCCTCCTCCTTGACCACCGCTATTTTCAAAGGCCGCATGACCAAAGCGATCATAAGCAGCACGCTTTTGGGGATCTTTAAGAACTTCATAGGCTTCGCCAATTTCTTTGAATTTTCGCTCTGCCTCTTTATCCCCGGCGTTGCGATCAGGATGATATTGCATTGCCAACTTACGAAAAGCAGATTTCAATTTTTTATCATCACATTCACGAGTCACGCCAAGAATTTCATAATAGTCAACCTTCATCATGTATTCCTGATAGTTTTTCTATTATCCATCTTTATGGATAATATCTCTTTTAATTTATATTTTTAGCAACAAAGTTGCAACTTATCTCAAATAATAAAGCCCAGCCTTATATTCCAAAGGCCGGGTTTATAAATTAATCAACACATTTGCTTATGTTATTTCTTCTTATCATTAACTTCTTCAAAATCAGCATCAACAACATCATCATTCTTTGTCTCTGTTTCAGTGTCAGCGCTTGCTGCTTGTGACGCTTCATACATAGCCTGTCCAAGCTTCATACTGACTTCTGCTAATTTTTGCATCTTTGTTGTTACTTCTTCTGTATCACTGCTTTCAAGCGCAGATTTCAAATCAGATATTGCTGTTTCAATCTGCCCCTTCTCTTCAGCTGATATTTTATCGCCATATTCATTGAGTGACTTTTCCGTCGAATGAATAAGAGCTTCCGCTTGGTTTCTGGCTTCAACACCTTCACGGCGTTTTTTATCCTCAGCTGCGTGTTCTTCTGCATCCTGTACCATTTTTTCAATATCAGCATCACTTAAGCCACCTGATGCCTGAATACGAATTTGATGCTCTTTACCCGTTCCTTTATCTTTGGCTGAAACATTAACAATACCATTCGCATCAATATCAAAAGTAACTTCGATTTGCGGTATACCACGTGGTGCTGGGGGAATACCAACAAGATCAAATTGAGCCAATAACTTATTATCACTCGCCATTTCCCGTTCACCTTGGAAAACACGAATCGTTACAGCACTCTGGTTATCATCAGCTGTTGAAAAAACTTGCGATTTTTTCGTCGGGATAGTGGTATTGCGCTCAATAAGACGTGTGAAAACGCCTCCCAATGTTTCAATCCCCAAGGATAAAGGGGTGACATCTAGAAGCAACACATCTTTGACATCGCCTTGTAAGACGCCCCCTTGGATGGCCGCACCCATTGCAACCACTTCATCGGGATTAACACCTTTGTGTGGATCTTTGCCAAAAAAGTTCTGCACAACTTGCTGAATCTTAGGCATACGTGTCATACCACCCACTAAAACAACTTCGTCAATCTCACCAGCCTTTAATCCAGCATCTTTCAATGCAGCTTTACAAGGCTCAATGGTACGCTGCACTAAATCATCAACGAGTGATTCAAATTTTGCCCGAGTCAATTTCATTGTTAAGTGCTTGGGACCTGATTGATCAGCCGTGATAAATGGTAAATTGATTTCTGTTTGCTGTGATGAAGAAAGCTCAATCTTTGCTTTTTCTGCCGCTTCTTTTAGGCGCTGTAAAGCAAGTTTATCATTCTTTAAATCAATACCTTGCTCTTTTTTGAATTCATCGGCAAAATAACCGACCAAGCGCATATCAAAGTCTTCACCTCCTAAGAATGTATCTCCATTCGTTGATTTAACTTCAAAAACGCCATCTCCAATTTCAAGGACTGAAATATCAAATGTACCGCCACCAAGGTCGTAAACAGCAATTGTTTTTCCGTCCTTTTTGTCCAAACCATAAGCTAAAGCAGCAGCTGTTGGTTCATTAATAATCCGTAAGACTTCAAGTCCAGCAATTTTACCTGCATCTTTAGTCGCTTGACGTTGCGCATCATTAAAATAAGCAGGAACAGTAATAACTGCTTGTTCAACTTTTTCACCAAGATAAGATTCAGCTGTTTCTTTCATCTTTTGCAAAATCATTGCTGAAATTTGCGACGGAGAATATTTCTTTCCCGCTTCTTCAACCCATGCATCGCCATTGTCACCTTTAACGATTTTATAAGGCACAAGTGCTTTATCTTTTTCAACCATAGGGTCATCAAAACGCCGCCCTATCAAACGTTTCACTGCAAAAACTGTCCCTTCAGGATTTGTTACTGCCTGACGTTTAGCAGGCTGTCCAACAAGCCGCTCTCCCCCATCCGTAAAGGCAACAACGGAAGGTGTTGTTCGCGCTCCTTCTGAGTTTTCGATAACTTTTGCGTTTTTGCCATCCATAACAGCCACACAAGAGTTCGTCGTCCCCAAATCAATACCAATTACTTTTGCCATATTATAATCTCCATTCAGCAAGCTACCTCAGCCTTCATAAAGCATCTTTTTAAGATAGCTCCTCATAACACTCAAAGCCCGTATCCTGCTTTAAGCAACATAAAATAATAATAAATCGCAAGTCGCCAACAAGCCTCGCTGCCTCGTATATAAGAACAGGATTTTATTGCTACAAGAGAATAATGAGAGAAACATCTCCAAAATAAAAAAAATCTTTTAAAGTAGGCGCTCTAATAATCCATAAATACCATATTTATGAAAGGGTTAAGATCATAATATATTTTTCTTTCAATCCTCAACAAACAAATCTATCCATAAAAATAATAAAAAGTCATTTGCACACACCTCTTTGATCTCTCATCATGAATGAAGAAATACCGAACATAAAAGCTTTTAAAAATATCACTTAAAGCAAAATAACTTACAGCATAAATATTATAAACCTTCTTTAGACTAAAACAGCTCTCATATCTTATAAACCTATTTTTTGAGCATCATTTATAGTATTAAATGGTGTTTTTTTCCAAATGTTCATATTGATAATGATATTGTCCATTGATCTCCTCTCAACAATTTTTCTTCTAATTGTCTCATCATTCATTATATTTGAAAGCTGTGCTTTAAATTCATCAAAAAAGCTTTTTCTTAACTATATCCTTCTAAAATTCGAAAAATAATGCCTCTGTATAAACGCTTTAAAGTATCGAGAGCTATTGTAACACTAAGAGTTGATCAAATATATGATCTTTTTGTATTGTATCTTTATTCAGTAAAATAGTGGTGGACTGTAAATTTTTATCATTTACAAATACTTTTGTGAGATGAGCACATAAATGTTGAAAAATGTTTTGTCTTTATAAAGATGACTCTCTTTATTTAAGATGCAAGAATTTTATGGTTCCTCTTCTCATAATTTAAAGCAATTTTATTTTAGCAATTCTTTGCTTTTATTTTAAATAAAAAATCTGCTAAAATAAAAAATATTCACAGTGTGAATCTTATGAAGGAGGGTAAATCAATGGTGATATCTATTATCAAGAAAATAACGCAACTCATCTTTAAGAATACAATATATGCACCTCTATATAAAAAGGTTATCGCAAATATCGTATGTGCTCTTTTTGTTGCGAGTATAACCTTACCAGCAAACGCTCAGCAATATAAACTTGGTGACATAGAAATTCTTAATCCTTGGGCACGCGAAACACCTAAAGGTGCAAAAGTTAGTAGCGGTTATTTTTATATTATTAATCACAGTAATACCCCAGATCGTTTAGTTTCTATTTCCACAGACGGCGTAAAAACAACAGAAATACACACTATGACCGTTGTTAATGATATTATGAAAATGGAAAAAATGCATAATGGCATTGAGATCCCAGGAAATGGCGAAGTCACGCTTAAGCCCGGTGGTAATCATATTATGTTTATGGGATTTTCAAAACCTTTCAAGCTAGGTGATAAAGTTAGCGCAAAATTGACATTTGAGAATGCAGGAACCATTGATGTTGATTTCTCTATAAACGCTATGAAAACAACCCCTCCTTCCAAATCCACTCCTGCTCACTAAGCCCTTTTTATTATAATTATTATAAACACACATTTTATAAAATGAAGAAGCGTGAAATTTTTACACTTCTTCATTTTGTTTAATGTCATAACATAAGCAAAAAACTATTCTCTTTTATGCGTTAAATAGGGTCAATTTCAGGGATACGCAAAACTTGTCCAGGATAAATTTTATCAGGAGATTTTAGCATTGGTTTATTAGCTTCAAAAATAAATATATTTTTATCACCTTGCCCTTTTCCATAAACCTCTTCAGCAATTTTCCAAAGATTATCACCAGACTTAACCTCATAAAAACGAGAAGTTTTTTTAAACGTTGTATCTATAACCTTTAATTGTTCAACATCCACAGAAGAGATACCTTGTGAATTGCCAACAACCAGAAGTGCTTTTTCAAGTGTTTCCCTATCTGGAACCTCACCGCTTAAAATAGCTTTACCGTCTTCAATTTGAATATTAACTTTTTCTGTATCGAGTTGAAAATGATCAAATGCGGACTTAAAGTCTTTTTCTCTTGGTTCATGGTCCCCCATACCTAGCTTCTCCCCTACGGTTTTAATAAAATTAAAAAATCCCATTATGACCTCCTTTCGTATAGCAGAAACAAATTTTTGTGCATATATTGCCACATTCCTGTCTTTGCTCTTAAAACACATAGGCGGATTTTCTAAACTTCAACAAACAAAACTAAACCTGTTCAATTTTGGGACAAAGATAAGAATAAACTTTGCAATAAATTTTAATAAAAAAAGCCTTTATGCAAATTTTCTCTCAAACGAAGGGATCTTAATAGACGTAGAAGCATTATAAATTATGAAAGCAAAACAAGATTTTACAGGAATGACAACAGGTTTTTTACTTTGCTACAGTTTGTATCATATTTGTTTTGCAAAAAAAATGTGAACTCCCATATAAATAAGTGTGGGTAATTTGCTACCACAGCAATAGAAAGGTCTAAGAAACCATGAAAGATACACCAACAATCACGCAAACGATTGTACTTGTTGATGATGATCGCAATATTTTGACATCTCTATCTTTTGCGCTTGAGACAGAAGGATATCGGGTTGAAAGCTATACAGATGGAGCATCTGCACTCAAAGGTCTCACACTTCACCCCCCACATTTAGCTATTTTTGATATTAAAATGCCCCGAATGGATGGGATGGAGCTCTTGCGTCGTTTACGTCAAAAATCTGATCTTCCAGTTATTTTTCTAACGTCCAAAGATGATGAAATTGATGAATTATTTGGTCTTAAAATGGGAGCAGATGATTTTATTACAAAACCTTTCTCCCAACGTCTTCTCATTGAGCGCGTAAAAGCTATTTTGCGCCGTTCCAACGCTCGTAACCAACCTCTTTCCACAGGAACTGCTTCCACTTCTTCCCTCAAACGTGGAGATCTTGTGATGGATCAAGAGCGTCACACCTGTACATGGAAAGATAAACCTGTTATTTTAACTGTTACGGAGTTTTTGATTCTGCAAACCCTCGCACAAAGACCAGGCGTTGTAAAAAGTCGTGATGCTTTAATGGATGCTGCCTATAGTGATCAGGTCTACGTAGATGATCGCACCATTGATAGCCACATTAAACGTCTGCGTAAAAAATTTAAACAAGTGGATGATGATTTTGCAATGATTGAAACACTTTATGGTGTAGGTTATCGTTTTCACGAGGTATAAAACTGCTTTGTCGCAAAAATTTGAATGGCAATCAAATCGATGACAGACAATTCTCAACTGGAAACTCTAAAAAAAATAGCGCCTAACGGTATATCCTCAGCGCCATTTCTTATGTTTACTCATTTACACCTTCGAATACAACGTCTCTTTAGACAATTGCTTTTTTCCAGTCTTACACGCCGCATTGTTATATTAAATATTGCTGCCCTTGCCGTTCTGGTTACAGGCATTTTATACCTTAACCAATTTCGCGATGGTTTAATTGAAGCAAAAATTAAAAGCTTATGTACCCAAGGAAAAATTATTGCTGGAGCCATTGCAGCTTCTGCAACAGTAGATACAAACTCTATCCTCATTGACCCCCAAAAACTCTTAGAGTTACAGACTGGTGAAAGCGTTACACCCACCCCTCAATCAATAGACTCTTGGGATTTCCCCATTAATCCTGAGCAAGTTGCCCCTCTTCTACGACGTCTCATCACACCTAAAACAACAAGAGCACGTATCTATGATCGTGATGCTACTTTACTTCTTGATTCGCGGGTTCTTTATTCTAGTGGAGACGTTTTTAGATATGATTTACCCCCACTTAAAACAGAACAAAATATATGGGATCGCCTTACTTCATGGTATTCAAACACATTTTATGGCAAAGGTATTGCTTTTGATAGAGAGCAAACAAAAAACCTCGGTATTGCTTATCCAGAAGTATACCGAGCATTAAACGGATCTCTTGCTACCGCAAAAAGACGCAACAGACAAGGTCAACTTATCGTTTCTGTTGCCGTTCCTGTTCAACGCTATCGTGCAGTGGTTGGCGCCCTTCTTCTTTCAACAACTGGCTCCGATATTGATAACATTGTAAAGGCCGAAAGACTGGTTATATTTAAAGTCTTTGTCGTTGTAGGTAGTGTACTCTTGGTTCTTTCGCTTTTTTTAGCCCATACAATTGCCCATCCATTAAGCAAATTATCTGCCTCTGCTAACCGAGTGCGGAATGGCAATAATCAGCGTGTAGAAATTCCTGATTTTTCAATGCGTGAAGATGAAATTGGTCATCTCTCAACCTCTATTCGTGACATGACCAATGCTCTTTATATGCGGATTGAAGCCATTGAACGCTTTGCGGCTGATGTAAGCCACGAATTAAAAAATCCCCTCACTTCTCTCCGTAGTGCTGTTGAAACCCTCCCTCTAGCTAAAAATGAAGAAGCACAAGAAAAGTTGCTTGAAATTATTCAACATGATGTGCGTCGTCTTGATCGGTTGATTACAGATATTTCTGATGCCTCTAGGCTCGATGCAGAGCTTGCACGAGAAACCGCAGAGATTGTTGATATGACACCACTTTTGGAAAGTCTTGTTCACGCCGTCCAGGAAGTATACCGCAATGCACAAACCATCGATGTAAGCCTGAATATTATCCCACGTCCTTATGGAAAACCTTATCTTGTGTTAGGACATGAGCTCCGTTTAGGGCAAGTGATTTCCAATCTTCTTGAAAATGCGCGTTCCTTTATTCCCCGTAATCGGGGAAAAATTTGCATTACTATGAAAAGTCATGCTTCAACTCTCATTTTAACCATTGAAGACAATGGCCCCGGTATTCGTTCAGAGAATATTGAACGCATTTTTGAACGTTTCTATACTGATCGACCCAATGAAGATGCTTTTGGACAAAATTCTGGACTTGGCCTTTCTATTAGTCGGCAAATCATCGAGGCTCATAATGGAACAATTACAGCCGAAAATATTATTGATCCCGCACTTGGAAAATGTAAGATTGGTGCACGTTTTATTATTATGCTTCCCCTCATTAAGTAAATCTTTTACCACAAATAAAGGACATGAAAATAAAGTGTGAAATACTCCACGCAAATTGCCTTCAACTGGGAAGAAAGGGACTGTTGATTATAGGTCCATCGGGATCAGGAAAATCAACCATCACCCTTGCTTTGCTCGACCGTGCTGAGTGGTCAAAACGTGAAGCAAAACTTATCAGTGATGATTATACAATGCTGCGTGTAAAAAATGGAAAACTTTACGGATACACGCCTGACGACTTACAGGGTGGTATCGAGATTCGTGGTGCTGGTCTCTACATGATAGAATTTCAAAAGCAAACAACTATCGATTGTATTATTTTTCTTGGTCCTGAATACGAACGTTTTTCCACAAATAAAACTTTTCAATTTGAAGATTTGCACATTCCTTTTTTAAAACTTCCCTCTCTTCACGAGGCCGATTGTACAGCCATTTGTCAAGCTATTGAAGCATTTTTGTTCAGAAAAATATGGCATAAACCCGTCTAATTTTTTCCAAAGATAAAAAAAATCACACTTTTTGCCTTTTTTTTGCAAATTTTTCTTGGCAGCAAGACAAAGCCTTGTAAAATATCCTTCCCACCAATATGGTTGGATCTTATTAGTTAACAGGAGTTTGCGTAAATGATTGGACTCGTGCTTGTAACGCACGGTGAGCTGGCTGTTGAATTTTTACATGCCGTGGAACATGTTGTTGGGACACAAGAAAAGTTCGCAACAATATGTATTTATCCCGATGACGATATAGATCAGCGCCGAGGTGATATTATAGCCGCAGTAACCGATACAAATACAGATAATGGCGTCATCATATTAACAGATGTGTTCGGTGGGACGCCATCAAATATAGCTATTCCTGCTATTGAAAAAGGACGCGTTGAAATGATCGCGGGGGTTAATTTGCCCATGCTTATTAAATTGATTTCTATTCGCAAATGTCCTGATATCTCATTATCAGACGCGTTAAGAATAGCACAAGAAGCAGGGCGTAAGTATATTAATGTACCAAGTATGATTTTATAGCGGATGATAAAATACTAATGCTTTCCAAAGACCCTCTCCCCTCTAAACTTAGTCGTCATTTTAATATCTGTAATAAACGTGGGTTGCATGCAAGGGCTTCTGCAAAATTTGTACAAACTGTTGACAATTTTAATGCCACTGTTGAAGTTGAAAAAGATGGAAAAATCGTTGGTGGAACATCAATTATGGGACTCATGATGCTAGCGGCTTCATCCGGTTGCAACCTTACTATTCGTGTTTGGGGGCCAGAAGCAACAGATGCCCTTAATGCTCTTGAAAAGCTCATCAATAACAACTTTGGAGAGGAAAACTAGCCCTTTCTCACAATAAACAAGAATGATGATCCTTAGAGAATAAAATTTTTCTATCATTATCTTGAATTGTGATTTCTTCTCTCATTTTTATGCCGAGATTCATATCCACTGTAGATTGGCACAATTATTATAAATGTGGCAGTTTATTCTAATTGTATTAGGCAGATTTTTTTGTTTTCTGTCCTAACATTATTGGGCCCATTTAAATAGCTATTGTGTATTATGGTTGTTATCCAACTTAATCATATGGTTTACATCTTTACAGAAAAGAGAATTTTGGCTTGGACTGAATATGTTTGCTTTTAAGTAAAAGAAAATATCAATATAATGTCAGAAATCAGAAATTGATCAACTTTCTTTATTTTTTGCTAGCTTTGTAACCTTTATAATACACAAGAAATCCCCGGCTTCAGATTATTGTGATCTACTATTATGAAAACGCAATTTTTATTTTGATCGACATCATAACCATTTTCTTACAACAAATAACCTTTCTACATTTATAATTATGGTAAGCATTTTTTAGACATTATTTTTCTATATTATCGCCTTATCTTTCGTGGCATTTTTCGCTTTTAATTTATCTGTTATTGCACTTTTTATCTTTTATTGCACTTGGGATAGCATCTTTTCATTATAAGGAGATAACATTATGGATCGTTTATTTAGTGCCCTTCAGATTCCTCAACAAACAACACAACAACTTGTATCGTTGCAAAATGGCTTACCAAATGCACAGTGGATTAATCCGCAGAACTTTCACATCACTTTGTCTTTTTTCGGTGAAGTTGAAAGTGATACAGAAGATGCCCTTAGGCATGCCTTTGACATAATAAAGCTCCCTCCTTTTATGCTACAAATGAAGGATTTTGACGTTTTTGGTTCAGAAAACGCTCCACATTCTCTTGTTGTCCGCATTGAACCTTGTGAAGCTCTCAATCTTTTACACGAAAAGATGCAATGTATTCGTAGCCACTTGAGACTGGAGCCGGATAAAAAAGAATTTACACCGCATATTACTATTGCCCGATTGCTCGATATTAAGCCTGAAGACCTTCCTCCTTATCTGTCCTCTCGGAGTGATTTTTCATTTCCTCCCTTTGATGTTAATCATTTTGTTTTATTTTCATCGCCATCTCCCTCAAGCGATGCTCCATATATTGTAAAAGGAAGTTGGCCACTTCAAAGATAAAAGGGTGTTTGTAACACCCTTTAAAATTCTTTGAGGAAAGACCCCATATCGGCGAAATTACAGAGAATACTGCATTTTACGCTGGAAACTTGTTATTGATATGTTTTAAGCCGAATCAGTTTCAATAGAAGCTTCTTTTGTTCCTCCTTTGGCCACACCAACTATCGCTGGACGTAAAACCCTTTCTCCAATAATATAACCAGCCTGAACCACTTGTTGAACAGTGTTATCGGGAACATCGGCATTAGGAATTTCAAACATCGCTTGATGAAAATGAGGATCAAATTTTTGTCCCTCTGGATGAATTTTCTGCACCCCATGACGTTCTAATGCTGCCATCATGGCACGTTCAGTCATTTCAACACCTTCTGCTAATGATTTCAAACCAGAATCACTTTCTCGTGAACCTTCTGGAATCGCTTCCAAAGCGCGATTGAGATTGTCAGAAACAGATAACATATCTCGTGCAAAATTAGCAATGGAATAAGCCTTCGCATCCGCTACATCACGCGCAGTACGGCGTCGAAGATTTTCCATATCCGCAGCAAGACGTAAAAGCTGATCTTTCAACTCTTTGTTTTCATCCTGTAAAGATGCTAAAGGATCAACCTCATTACTTTCTTCTTCAACGCCTCCGTGTGCTTCTGTTTTATGTGTTTTTAAAAATTCATCCGCTGCTTGTTTAAGTGCATTACGATCAGCTGGATTTTTTAAATCACAATTTTCAAATGAAGCGTCAGTAAACTTGTTTTTTTCATCAGACATAAAAATTCTATTCCTTCATAAGATTTGTTATTCTCGATATCGAAATTTTACAGACAAAAATCAAGGGGTATTAATGCATATTAATACAATGAGCTTCTATAGTAAAAATACTTAACCGCATCGTTTAACGCAATAACTGTGACACAAGTTGGGCTGTATAATCAACCATGGGTACAATCCTTGCATAATTAAGCCGTGTAGGACCAATAACACCTAAAGCACCAATGACTCTTTGTTGTGAATCACGATAAGGCGCTACGACTAAAGAAGAACCAGAAAGTGAAAATAACTTATTTTCCGAACCAATAAAAATTCGGACCCCTGACCCTTCATCTGTTAAATCAAGAAGCTGAGCCATACTTTCACGTGTTTCAAGATCATCAAACAAATGGCGTAACCGTTCTAAATCTTCTTCTGCTTTCACATCTTCAAGCAAATTACTGCGTCCACGAACAATGAGGTGTATTTTATGATCAGCACCTTCTCCTCCCCAAAGAGCTAATCCCGTTTCAACAAGATGATGTGATAAATCATCAAGTGCTGCCCGTGTTTCTGCACATAGACAAGCAATTTCTCCTTTAGCTTCACTCAATGTACGCCCTTGAATATGGGCATTAAGAAAATTCGTTGCTTCTGTCAATTGTGCATGGGTAACCCCTTCTGGCAAATGAACAATACGATTTTCAACCTCACCTTGTTGTGTCACTAAAACAGCAAGAGCATGCTCTCTATCAAGGCGTACGAATTCAATATGCTTCAATGTTCCTTCTTGTTTTGTTGCGAGAACAAGCCCTGCTCCACGAGAGAGATCTGAAAGAACTCGGCTTGCTTGAACAAGAAAATGTTCAACCGATTGTGCATGACCTGCCTCTTTAACTTGCATTTCAATATTTTCTCTCTCTTCGTTTGGCAAATCACCCGCTTCCATAAATGCATCAACAAAAAAGCGTAAACCCGATTGGGTTGGCATTCGCCCTGCTGAAACATGCGGTGCATAAATCAAACCGAGATGTTCAAGATCACTCATCACATTGCGAATCGTCGCAGGTGATAAGGTCTGTTGCAAAAGTCGCGAAAGATTGCGTGACCCTACGGGTTCACCATCATTAAGATAGGCTTCAACAATATGGCGGAAAATATCACGCGAACGCTCATCAAGATATTTTAGCTCATTATCAATAGGCTTGTGCTTCATAAAAATTATTTCACTACTTAAAAAAACACTCTTCTCTTATATAAGTTTTGCCAATGTTTGGTCAAATAATCTAAAGTAGTATCAAAATATATTATCCTATTGAGCCACAAAACACCATCTTTTAAAGTGATGATATAAGCATAATTATTATGCATGAGATGTTTTTATTAGAGTGTGTGATTGGATATTTAAGGTAGTAATTGGTCTCTTTAGGCGCTGACCAAGAGGAGCTTGTTTATTTATAAACCACTGGGAGTAGAAAATTAGATTTTTATCATAAAAATGCTTTCATAAAAAAAGTCGTCTCTCATGTCTTTTTAATCGTCGTCTTCACAAAATATGAAAAATTTTATTTGAATAGAATATCATAAAACGTGTAAAATAACTCTATCATGTAAAATTAAGTAGAATATGTGTGTATATGAGCATTTAAGCTGGTTCCTAGCGCAAAAATAGTTCCCCTTTCATTTTTGGAGAAATCTATATGAGAAGTATAGCCGATAAAAGACTTGTTATTGCGACACATAACACCGGCAAATTACATGAGATCACCACCTTGGTTGCACCTTTCGGTTTAATAATACAATCAGCAAAAGAGCTTGGCTTGCCAGAACCGAAAGAAACAGGAACAACATTTGAAAAAAATGCTTACATTAAAGCTTTTGCAGCAGCAAAAAAAACAGGACTTCCTGCTCTCTCTGATGATTCAGGCTTAGAAGTCAATGCATTGGGTGGTGCACCGGGCGTTTATACAGCCGATTGGGCGATTCAAGCCGACGGTACACGTGATTTTCCAAAAGCGATGCAAAGAATAGAAGATGAACTTCAAAAAGTCGGAGCACGAGAAAAAAGCCAACGAAAATGCCGTTTTATATCCGTCATTTGCATCGCGTGGCCTGACACTCATGCAGATTATTTCCGCGGATACGTTGAAGGAACATTCATTTGGCCTCCACGGGGAGATAAAGGCTTTGGCTTTGATCCTATTTTTTTACCAGATGGATATGAAAATACATTTGGAGAAATGTCAACAGAGCAAAAACACGGCTGGCAACACAATGATATTCCTCCTCTTTCACATCGTGCACGAGCTTTTAAACTTTTGGCAGAAAACCTTTTGGCATTCTCATGAATGAACCTTTTGGAATTTATATTCATTGGCCCTTTTGTGCTGCTAAATGTCCCTATTGTGACTTTAATTCACATGTTCGCCTTCATGGTGTTGATCAGCCGCGTTTTGTCACCGCCTTTGAGCGCGAAATAGAAACACAATACCATAAAATAGGTCCACGCCATATTACGAGTATTTTTATTGGTGGTGGAACCCCCTCTCTTATGGAGCCGCAAACTGTTGATGCCCTCTTGCAAGCACTTGCAAAAAAGTGGATACTTGATGATAAAGTTGAAATTACGTTGGAAGCTAATCCATCCAGTGTGGAAGCAGAACGTTTTCGCGGATACCGCGCTGCAGGTGTTAATCGCTTATCTCTAGGAATACAAGCACTCAATGATAAAGCATTGCGTAAACTTGGCCGCCTCCATAATGTAGAACAAGCTCTTTATGCTATTGATTTAGCACGGAAAATTTTTCCACGCTTATCCTTTGATCTTATTTATGCTCGTCCTGAACAAACTCTTGAACAATGGAAATCTGAACTTGTACAAGCCATTGATTTGGCAGCAGACCATCTTTCTCTTTACCAATTGACAATCGAAGAAGGAACTGCCTTTAAACGACTTCATGATGCAGGAAGGCTTATCCTTCCCCCATCAGAGCTCGCAGCAGATCTGTATCATCTTACCCAAGAAATAACAGCTCTGTATGGACTTCCCGCCTATGAAATCTCAAACCATGCCATGCCTGGTGCTGAATCAGCACACAACCTTCTTTATTGGCGTTATCACCAATATGCAGGCTTTGGTCCAGGAGCACACGGTCGTTTTATTGAAAATATATCAAATCATTCTTTCCCCTTTTCAAAAACATCTTTATCACACCTTGAAAACCATGAACGTTATGTCACAATCAATGAAAAAAATCCCGAACAATGGCTTGCATTAGTCGAAAAAACAGGACACGGCTGTGTTGAAACAGAACGATTAACTCTTCAGCAACAGGCGAATGAAATGCTCCTTATGGGGTTACGCCTTTGTGAAGGCTTGGAGCTTACACGTTATGAAACTTTAAGCCCAAAACGCATCCCAATGGAAAAACTGATCGATTTACAACACCAAGAATTGGTCGAAATGGTGGATAATCAACGCTTAAAAGCAACAACCAAAGGACGTATTGTTCTTGATCATATTATCAGCCAACTTGCAAACTAAAGCCTTTATAACAACATATTGATTTTAATGATCATCATTATTTGTCATAGAAAAAATGAAATTAAAGTATCGTAAGATCTTTTTTCAAAAATGCTTATAATATATTAATTCTTACTTTTTTAAAAATAGTGAAGTGTGTGGGTACAAACTATACAAAAGACGTAAAAATGCTTTTTATGACTATTTTAAAGCGCCTAGAGTTACCAAAATATTTTGCGATAGAAAAGTATATGATGATCTGACTTTCTTTTTCATAAGCGTAAAAAGAGCATGGTAAAATAAACTTAAAGTGTGTTTCTGTGGATTTTACTCTAATAGAGAATTATTGAAATAAAGAATTTTTTGCGTGAAAACATATTAAGATATATAGTAGAAATGAATGTATTTACGTTGTAAAAACTTCTTAAAAAAGCGACCTATTCTTATGTGTCTTTATGACTTCAACTTGTCATCATAACCAATTGTGATATAATGTTCATTCTATATATGAATTGCGCGCTAACTGCTTCCCTTCACCTTAAAGGATGAATACTCTTAACCCAATCCGGTCTGTAAACGGCTCTACTTCTTAAAACAGGTTCCACTTGATTTTCCACTGATGTGATTCACTGAGCTGAAGGCTTTACGAGCGAAAACTCCAGCTTTAAAACTGCGCACCACATACTCTAAAACCACTTAATATATTAACACCTCAAAAGATGATGTTTTATGGGAACAAAAGGGTTCTATGGCAAAATAAGATAAAGATATCATTGAACCGAACAATTATTTCTTTAGGCAAAAAAATCAATAATAAAACGCTCATAAATAAAAGTGAGCGTTTCCACTGCATCAAGGGCAACACATTCATCAACCATATGCATCGTTTGCCCTGGTAAGCCAAATTCAACCACGGGGCAATAATCCTTAATAAATCGCGCATCTGAAGTTCCCCCAGACGTGGAGCATTCTGGCGCATTCCCTGTTACATTTTCAATAGCATTGGATAAAATTTGAATAAGTTTATCATTTTTGGTCAAGAAAACATCCCCTAAACTCGGAATCCATTCAAGCTGATAAAAGGGATATTGACCACTATTATTTCTTGATTGCACCAGAGCAAGACGCTTTTCAATTTCCCCCATCAAGGTTTCTTTTGTCCAAAGATCATTGTAGCGTATATTAAAACGAACCGTTGTCTGCGCTGGAATAACATTGACCGCCAAATTACCGGTATCGATTGTTGTTAGTTCTAAATTACTGGGCTGAAAATTCTCTGTCCCTTGATCTAAAGCCGTTTGTGTCAATGCTTGAATAAGCTTACTTGCCAAAGGCAAAGGATTGGCAGCGCGCTCTGGAAAAGCAACATGACCTTGGCGACCTTTCACGGTAATGACCCCAGAAATCGATCCGCGGCGACCAATTTTTATAACATCACCAACAGTCTTTACGCTTGTTGGTTCTCCCACAAGAGCTGCAGTCCATTTTTCGCCTTTTTCTTCTGCCCATTGGAGAAGTTTTACCGTGCCATTAATAGCAGGCCCCTCTTCATCACCAGTAATCAAAAGGCTTATTGTTCCTTTAATGGATTGTTTCTCAAGAACCCGCGCGAGAGCCGCAATAAAACAGGCGATAGAGCCTTTCATGTCAACAGCCCCCCGCCCATATAATTTCTTCTGATCTATAACAGCTTCAAAAGGTGGATAAGTCCAATCTTCTAATGCACCTGGCGGCACAACATCTGTATGACCCGCAAACATAAGATGAGGTCCTTCGCTTCCCATTTTTGCATAAAGATTTTCAACATTATCTGTATTTTTATCCGTAAAAATAGGGCGCTCGACATGAAATCCCATTTTTTTCAAAAATTGTTCCAACGTTGATAAAGCCCCTGCTTCATGAGGTGTAACAGAAGGACAACGAATAAGTGCCTGTAATAGCTGAAGTGGATCTGTAAGAACAGACATAAAAACCCCTTCCCATTTGTTATAAATCATCGGAACTTAAGGTTATTACGCTGAATGGTAAAAAAGATAAAGCAAAAACATTGAAGACACTCAGCAAACCAAGCAGGGGAGGACAATCGTGCTGAGAGCTTCAATGGCTTCCTCATCATGCATGACGAAGCACATACACAACGAAACGCTCAACAAAAAGTTCCGTTAAATATTACTCTTATTTACACATTTGCACGTTTTTACGCTTCTAATTTATATGAATCAAAATTAATAGCGTGTAGTCTATGGGCATTTTCTTTCAACCAAGCACGATGCGTTTTACTATCAGGACAAAGTTTCTCACAAAGAGCCCAAAATCTTGGTCCGTGGTTCATTTCAACAAGATGAGCAACTTCATGGGCGACAACATACTCAACAACTTCTTTTGGTGCCATAATAAGACGCCAAGAAAAAGAAAGACGCTTATCGATGGAACAAGATCCCCAACGACTTCTCGTATCTTTATAGCAAATGGATTTGACTTTCCGCTCTACCTGATGAGCATAATGTGTCACTAAGGGTGTTATAATAAGCGCTGCTTGCTTTTTTAAAACATCAGCAATGCGTCTTGGAAGATATTCTAATTGACCATAAACAATAATTTTAGGCCCTTGCTCCGCATCTGCTGTAACAATTTTTGTTACTCCACGTCCTTTCTCATGCTTTATGGTATGAGAAACACCCAAGAAAGGTATTGTTGCTCCCTCTTTGAGATAGGTATTTTCATGAGAAATTTGTATACGCGTAAGGCGCGTCTCAATCCAAGACCGATGTTTTTCAATAAAGCTTTCAATCGCATAGAGATCTATCGCTGGTGGTGTTGTTACACAAACCTCCAGGCTTCTGGCATCAATACGTAAGGTAAAACGGCGTGCGTGCTTATTTTCTCGCACACGTATAGGAATAACGTGATCAGAAAAAATAAAATGCTTTTCAGAAATACTCATATATTTATCTTCATCACCAATAAATAGCCCCCTTATTTTTCATTAATCTGATCAATCAAAGATTTCAAAGCTGTTTCTAGACAATCTAAATCCTGTGGACGAGAAAAACGATGATCTGCATCACGCACAAGTGTCAATGTTACGTTATGAAGAGGTAAATGATCAAGTAAAGTCAATGTATGCTGATAGGGTATCTTGTCGTCTTCCATCCCTTGTAAAATATGGACCGGACAGCCAACATCAATACACCCTTTCATGACACAATTTTCGCGTCCATCTTCAATCAACTTTTTTGTAAAGGGCATCGGCTCCTCATCACCAGCAGCAGGTCGTTCAATATAGCCTTTTTTTTCCAAAATTTCCCATTCTTCTGGGCCTAATTCTGGTTCCACCAAAGTTTGTGTAAAATCAGGAGCTGGAGCAATTAATAGCATACCAGCGAGCTTCTTATTTTTCTGTGCTAACATCATAGAAAGCCTTAAAGCAATCCATCCCCCCATAGAGGAACCAACCAAAATTTGCGGCCCCTCACAATAGGTTTCAAAAGCTGCTAAACTTTCACTCACCCAACGTGAAATCGTTCCCTGAAAAAAATCTCCTTCAGATTCCCCATGACCAGAGTAATCAAAACGCAAACAAGACAAATCATGCTTTTGAGCAAACTGATCAATCAACATCGCCTTACTTCCTAACATATCGGATTGATAGCCATGAAGCCAAACCAAACCTGGAGAGTGGCGCCCTTTGCGATGACGCACTGCAAGAGAAGTGTCCTCAAATGAAAAAAACTGGCAAGGAACATTTTGATTCATGATTCTTTTCCTCCATAAAACAATTTCTTTAAATCAAGAGAAAAACTTTTATAATCTAAATTTTTAAAAAAAGTAACAAATCAAATAATGAAAAATACACGAATTATTGTTGTCTTTATGTGTATAATTGTATATTAAATAATCGTAGTTGAATCAAAATTAAGGAGCATAAACCATTCGTAGACCATTTAAAATGACACCTACCCCAAAAGACGGACCGCGTTCAAATCATGATATTCGGGTGCCCCATGTTCAGCTTATCAATGATGAGGGACAACATCAGGGAGTTGTTGCGATACAAGAAGCTCTTGCTATGGCCGCAGAAGCCGGGCTTGATTTGGTTGAAATTGTACCAAATGCGGAACCACCCGTATGTAAAATCATCGATTTGGGCAAACTAAAATATCAAACTCAAAAAAAAGCTGCTGAAACACGCAAAAAACAAAAAGTCATTGAAATTAAAGAGATTAAAATGCGCCCGAATGTTGATGTCCATGATTATGGAGTCAAGCTCAAGGCTGTTCATCGTTTTATTGACCATGGTGATAAAGTAAAGATTACTTTGCGTTTTCGTGGTCGTGAGATGGCTCACCAGGATCTTGGATTAAAACTTCTTCAGCGTGTAAAAGAAGATACAAGTGGTATTGCCAAAGTTGAATTGGAGCCAAAGCTTGAAGGGCGGCAAATAATGATGGTGATAGCACCTAAATAACTTTTCGTTGAAATGATGTCTTTGTGCAACTCATAAAGATTAAGCGGATGGATATTGGTTAAAGGCGTTACGGAGAGTTTTGTAGTGTTTTTAAAGTTTTATAAATTGGTATAGATTCTTTGAAGAGTTTAACAATGCTTTCTCGATTTATAAGGAAAATGTGTTATTTTGCATATTAAATGAGAGAGCACAAACAGAAATAATACATAAAATATTAAGAAAGTAGAAATGTCTTTTGTGAACCATTTCAAATGCCAAAGCCTATAGCAATATGGAAAAGGGTAAAGGAATGAGGATGTTAACTTGAACTTTCATAATCGTAAAGATAATGGTGCCCATTAGTACAACTATTTTCATATGTTGCTTGTAATACCAACATACTGATTTATAAAAACAATTCATTGCTTGCATGTTGAATAAGAGTTTCAAAGATCGTAAGATTCTTTCAGTTCAAATTTGTTCCATGTTGAATCAATCAAAATCTCTTGCTTTGCACATCACAAACGGAGAAGCCTGCGTAAATAAAAACTGTACAAGATAAAGAGCAAAAATGCCTCTTATGAAAAATCTCGAGTGCCAAAGATTGTCGCAGCACCCACAAGCTTGCAAAGTGTGTGATGGTGTCGGCTTGTTCCTTCATAAGCGTAAAGATGTAGGTGCTTAATAACAACACTTTATAAAACAGTATTCAATAAGCCAGTGGATAACCTGTGTTTATTTTTTTAAATAAAAGATCATTTCCTCAGTACAAATTTCCTCTTATTATCCACTCTATTGTCAGCATTCTCAGCAACTTTAGCTACTATCTCTTTTAAAGAGAGATCGTTTTGTTGGTTTAATACCAAAGCCTTTAAAATTTTTTTATTCCTTTAGTCTAACTTTTTGAATGTAATAGGATAAAGCGGATACGCAACATTATAGAATGAAAATGATGTATTTATAAATGTTCAAAGTATGAAAATTTCTTGCGCGATATTTTACATTGGAGCAGAATAGAATAACGTATCAATTAATAATGATAATTTATTTTTTTTTCGAATAAGGAAATGGATATCGTAGATTTCTCTTATTTCAAATCTTTTCAATATGAAATCACACAAAAATATTGGCTTGCACGTCATAAGTGGTAGTATCATATGCATAGAAAAAAGCCATAATCCTCTTGTGAACTTTTTCAAGAGTCTAGGGGACGGTTGCGATATGGGAATGCCAATAAAGTAGTGGTATCAGCTTATATCTTATATAAATGAAACAGTGGCGCATAGACCATTTTATGGGAGGATTTTACATCATATGAAGCACTGTCACATGAAAGAGTATGACACATATTGAAAGAAGAAGGCTCTTTTTGTAAAAAAGATTAAGGAGCTTTTGAATTAAGAGCGCTTCAATCTTGCATAAAACAACAAGAAAATATAGAAGCACTTCATGGCCAAAAAACAACTTTCCTCTTTTGATAAACATCTTATTATTCGCCTTTTGCGAGAAAATTTTCATAAACATGCGCGTTGGTACAGTGCAGCTATTATCTCAATGATCATTATCTCCTGCACAACTGCAACCAGTGCATGGATTATGCGTGATGTTGTTAATTATATTGTTGCTGCGCAAAATTTTGCTATGATCGTTTTGATTTCTAGCTTCATTGCCTTTATCTTTATTCTTAAAGGGATTGCAACTTTTGCCCAAACTTACTTTTTAAGCAAAGCAGGCAACAGTATCATTGCTGAACAACAGCGTAAAATTTATGCGCGCCTTATGGAACAAGGTGTCTCTTTTTATCATAATAACACGTCATCTGATTTGCTTGTTCGCGTAACCCATAATGCGACAGCTGTGCGTAATATCATTGATACTATTATCACAACTTTTGTGCGTGATTTGCTTTCCGTTAGTGGTTTGTTGCTTGTCATGTTCATTCAAAACTTTGTGTTAATCTCCATTACTTTAATCGTAGGACCACTGGCTTTTTTCGGTGTTCGAATGGCTTTAAAACGCGTTCGTCGCCTTATGGAAAAAGAACTTTTTTCACTTGGTGAAATTATCAAAATCGTACAGGAAACGGCTGTTGGCATTCGAGTTATTAAGGCTTTTTCACTAGAAGAAGTCATGAAAAAAAGGATGGACAAAGCCATTTGTGATGTTGAAAAACAAACAAACAATATTGCAACACTTGAAGCGATTACCAATCCAATTATGGAAACACTCACAGGTGTCGCTATTGCCGGTATTATCTGTTTTTCTGGATACCTTGCAACCCAACGCGCAGGTGTTCAAGGTGAGTTTATGTCCTTTATTGTTGCTTTACTTTTAGCTTATGACCCCGCAAAAAGACTAGCAAATGTCCGTGTCAAAATTGAATCTGGCTTGGTCAATATCCGTACAATGTTTGAAATACTTGATCGTCCCCTTACTGTTACAGAACATAAAGAAGCTAAAGATCTAAATAAAACGCAAGGAGCTATTCGTTTCGAACATGTTTCTTTTGCATATACTGATAACAAAATAGTGTTAAAAGACATCAATTTAGAAATAGAAGCCGGAAAAATAACCGCATTGGTGGGACCGTCCGGCTCAGGAAAGTCAACACTTATCAATCTTATTATGCGCCTTTATGACCCCACAAAAGGACGCATATTGATTAATGATCAAGATATTCGCTACACAACATTTCGTTCTCTGAGAAAACTGATGGCCTATGTAGGGCAAGATACTTTTCTTTTTCAAGGTACCGTTAAATATAATATTGGGCTTGGAAAAGAAGGCGCTCGTGATGACGAAATTATCGCAGCAGCAAAAGCAGCAAATGCTCATGACTTTATTATGAATTTGCCAAATGGTTATGATACACAAATAGGCGATAATGGCTGTAATCTTTCAGGGGGGCAAAAACAACGACTCGCTATTGCTAGAGCAATGATTCACGATAGTGAAATTCTCATTCTTGATGAAGCAACAAGCGCGCTCGATTCACACACCGAAGCACAAATTAATGAAGCTATTCATCATCTTACCAAAGGGCGTACAACGATCATTATTGCTCATCGCCTTTCAACGATTGCTCGTGCTCATAAAATTGTGGTCATACAAAATGGACAACTGATTGAACAAGGAACTCAGAAAGAATTACTCGCAAAAGAAAATGGATTTTATAAAAAACTTCATAATATCCAGTTCAAAAAACACACGCCCTAATTTCTAGGTATTTAAAGAAGATTTAAAGTAAAAAACGGATAGAAGTTAACGCCCTATTTGTAAAAAAATATTATTTCAATTAGGAATTGGCAAAAAATTTATGGTTTATCGAAAATAAATTTCTTGGATTTAGATGAAAGCCTTTTCTTTTATTTTGTTGAATGCTGTTGATTTTTAATTATGCAATGAGAGTAGCTTACGGCTTTCAAAGCTCTAATTCAAGGTAAATAAAGATAAATTAACTTTATAAATCAATATTTGCATACAATACACTCTTTAGTCAACAGCATGGAATGGGCTTGAGAATAAGGTTTAAGTATTTTTCTAGTCTAAGCTTCCTTTCTCAATCTTAGAAATGAGAGACAAAAAATAAAAAACTTGTTTTTTAAACTTTAATCTTTAGTAGTCTCTTTCATAAAAGAGACCAATACTCGAATTTTTTTCATTTCCTATAGAACCTTTAGCTTTAAGGTGACGCGAAATATCCAAATTAATTGTCCCTTTCGTCGTTCCATCAGATCCTGCTTCAAAGCCTAAATAAATGTTATTGTGTATGTAGCGTCCAATGCGTAAACCTGTATTACCCTTTTCATTAACGATAACATCAAGGTCATCAAGTCCAATTTTAGTTCGTAAAGTGTTCAACAAAGATGTGTTAGAACCACCCGCAAGATCAGCAGCGGCTGCCGCAAGTTGAGCAATCTGAAATGGTGATAGTTCATTAAGAGAGCGCTTAAAAATTAAACGCGCTAAAATCTCATCCTGTGGCAAATTCGGTTGCGAAGAAAAATTAATATCAAGATTATCAATCGTTCCACTTACGGTTACAGTGACGCGAATATCACCACTGTTATTATTGGTTACAAAATAAACCGTAGGATTAAGATTACCGCTAAAACTTGCTTGTCCTTGATCAAAATTAAGACGTTGTGAAAGAATATCAAAACGTCCACGAATCATTCTAAATTCACCCACTGGATGCACATCATTTAATGGACCTGCTAAATTAATGCGCCCTCCCAGTTCGGCATCTAACCCTTTTCCTCGTACAAAAAGTTGATTGCGTGCTGTAATACGCATATTTGATAACACAACAGATGATGATTCTTCTGTGGCACTAGGACTTTTATTCGTGCTCTTAGCATCAGCACGTTCAAGTGTTTTTTGAATTGGCTTTGTTAAATTCTTATTTTTGACATCAAGAAACTTAGCATTTTGAAAATGATCAGGAACCAGAATTTCAGCTTTTTCAACGATGATATCTCCACCAATAACAAGATCACTTAGAAAGTTACCTGTCATTGTCATCTCGCCTGACAATGTTGCAAGAATCATAGAGCCATCATTATAATTGGCATTATCAAGATGAAAGATCAAATCTGTCTCTAGATCATTAGAAATACGGCCTGAAGCAGAAACTCTCCCTCCCTCAGATGAAGAAGCTGAAGCTTTCTCTATAAGAATATGATCGCCATTTAATTTGCCTTCAAGCGTTATATTATTCAATCCTACATGGGTTTTTGAATCCAAAAAGCTACCATCGGCTATAGAAATATTTCCAGTAAATTGTGGCTTTGATAACGCACCATTAAGAACTGTATCAACTCTTGCTGTACCCGTTATATATGCACCACGCTTAGCTAATAAGAGATTAACAAAATCAAGAGGTATTATCCCTTTAACATTTAATTTTGCCTCTGAACCATTAAGAGAAACAGGCCCATGAATGGAAAGATCTAATCCTTTATCTCCAGTTGCTATCATATTTTCAATATGCAATGTCGATTTTTTATAAGAACCACGAGTATTTATATTGATTGACATCGGTCCTTTATGCGTCATAGTGGTTAGGCTTTGACTCGAAAGCTCAAAATGAGCCGATGGATCCTTCATTGTCCCACCAATATCAATTTTGCCTATCACCGCCCCATCAAGCGCTTGTCTTGCAATAAAGCTATTCGCCAAACGTGCAGATAAATTTTGCAAATTAATATGGAGGTCAAGTTTGTCTTTCTCTAAAGATACCAGCCCCTGAGCTTGTGCTTGTACTCCTTCCCCTGTTAAACTTGCATTCAAAGTAAGGTTTTGATCTAAAGTTTTTCCCGTAGCAGAAAGCGAAAAAGGCATAATTTTTTTATCTTGAAGAGCAACGGTTGTTAGTTCCTCACCTTTTATATCATAGGTTATATCAGGTTTTTTTAAATGACCACGAATCATAACCTTTCCAGTTAAACTCCCTGATGCTCCAAGATCGGATTTCCACAGATTAGCTAAAGTAGCAGGGAGAGAATCCACGGTAAGTTGCAAATTCAAAGTATCTTGAATATTCCCCGCAAGGGTGATTTTACCGCCATTTATTGCAATTCCTAATTCATTGATTGTCATTCCATCTTTATCAAAAACAATTATCGATGGTTTTGGCAATGTTGCATGAAAATGGTGTTGTTTTAAATCTACGGTTTCAATTTGCACTTCCCGTTTTATGCCTTTTGGAAGTTCTACACTCCTTGCACGACCAGAAAGCTGAGCATTAAGAGCATCATGCAACATCGCTTGGACAGTAAAAACCGTTTGTTCATTATTTCTATTGGCATGAGCATTTAAACGATTGATCATTATCAAAGGAGTTTGGATATGCTCTGCATTGATAACACCTTCAAACTGTGTCGTACCAAAAGGATCGAATATATCGGCATCTATTGCCAGTTTTTTTATTTTATTCTTGGCAAAATTCAAATGATTAACATGCGCCTTCACATGGGCTTTTTGTCTACCATTTTGTTCATCAAAAATAAAATCTCCTTTTACTTGTCCACTACCATCCTGTAAAAATAACGCTGAAAGCACTGAAATATCATCGGCATCAATATGCAGCGCTCCTTTCAAAAAACCTCCAAGTTGTTGAGAAAGATCACCCGTTATTTTTGCACTTCCCCCTTTAATATCAATATTCTCAAGTTTTCTAATTTTATGAGAATCCTTAAAAGAAGCAGACAAATGTAGAGGCTTATGAGCAAAAACTCCTTCACCTTTTACACTCCCCGTAAAAGACGTAACGGGTGTTGTATTATCTATAAGTGCTTTTATGTTAAATGTTGTGTTTCGAAGTTCCTTCCCCATAACGAACGCTTTATCAATATGAGCACTTGTATTGAGCTTTATATGGCTATTGCGCCCTCTTGCAGTTCCTTGAATTGTAAGAGCACCGCTTATCTTTGGATCTAATTTGGCGAGATCAGATATTTGAGCAGATAAATCCATTTTAGCGCTTTCATCCGAAAAATAACCATTAGCCTGTATGTTTGTATATTGATTTTTCAAATTCAAATGACGTAAAATAAAGCCCGTCGTGTTGTGGGCAATGCTACCTGAAAGAGTGACATTTCCTTTAAATAAACGATCAAAAGGCTGCACGCCTATTTTCATATTGTCAGCCATTCCTGATAATTTCAGATCAAAAATGCCACTCAATAGACCAATTGTTCCTTTGGCTTTAATATCTGCTCTACCAGAGAGGGGTTTTTTACTGAATAGTTCTAAAGGAGCTAGTGTTTTGGCTTTTAACCCAAGATCGCCTTTAAAAATAAAATTCTCCATTGTCCCTTTCAACCAAGAAGAAAAACCCTGAGCCGTAACACTAAGATCATGAATTAAAATCGGTTTATTCGAAACAATATCCGTATCTAAATACATATGAACCGCTTGGCTTAAATCTTCTACGACCCCTTCCTTAATCTTTTTAACCCCTTGAAGCGTTCCATTAACCTGAACACCAACATGACGAGAAGCCGCATTGTCAAGATTTTCGCTTACTCCCCCCATATCAAAAACCGCATCGCGAACATAAATATTGTTATTGCTAAAATGATTGACAACAAGCCGCCCATTCCAAGATTGTTGTCCTTCGCGACCATAGTCAATGTTCAAAGAAAGAGCATTCGCAGGTTTTGACGCCTCTAATATGGGCAAATGAACAAACTCCTTTTCGTTATCAAGAGCCATTTTACCATCAACAAAAAGCCGCCGCAAAAAACCATCGGCGGTTATTTCAGCATTGGCGATAACATTCATTGCTTTGCCCTGAAGAACCATCTGATCAAGGTGGGTCACCCCCTCTCTTGTCCTTCTTGCCTCTGCTTTTAATATTATATCAGATGCGAAGAGATGACGATATTGAGAAGGTATTAAAGGATCTAATCTACCCTCTAGTTTCGTAGAAAAACTGTGTCCTTCTGAAACACTTGCAAGAACAACATGACCATCTAAAATAGAATGATGATCGGATTCTAAAGAAAGTTTGATAACCAAATCATCAAAAGTACCATCACCTTTAATCGCGAGATTCAATGCTGGGCGTTTTTCCATGTTAAAAACATTCGCCAAAATGCCATTTTGCGGTTCATCAGCAGAGATATCAATTTGAGCTGTACGATTATTCTCTGATATCTTGGTAAGAACAGAAAAAGACCCCGGTGCATCTAAACGATGCGCCACCATATTAACATCAAAATAACCACTCGCCAAAGTAAGATTGCCTTCTAAGGACATATCAGCAGAAAAACCAAAAAGATTTTGCTCAAACGTCACATGTTGAGCTGCAAGTGTATTGATCGAAAGAGCAAGCGGCAATTTTGGTAAAGAAAACTTACCTATCTCAAGAGAAGAATTGCTTTGTGGTTTGCGCAAAAACGTAACCCGTTCTGCCGAAAGCTGATTAATATCCATCCGCCCTTTTAGCAAGGCTAGACGATTCCAATCCATTTTGGCATTGGTAATTTTAAGCCAAATTCCCTTTTTATCACTGACAGTAATAGCATCAATTGATGTTTGAGAAGATAGCGCTCCTTGCATATTGTACAAGCGAACTTGACGATTAGGCGCTGAAAGCTTGCTTTCAATTAAAGAAACAAACCATGAACGATCGTCTGCTATCTCTTCGCTAGAAGGAAAACGGTCTTCTCTTTGTGCAAGAACAAAACCACCGACCAAAAAAAACACAAATCCAAAGAAGAAAGCTGATAAACGTACAGTTTTTTTCATTAAAATGCTTGTCCTATACCCACATAAAAACCAATACGAGGATCACCCTTCTCTCTTTTTAAAGGAAAGGCTAAATCAACGCGCAAAGGACCAAGACCTGTCATATAGCGGCCTCCTATACCGGCTCCCCATTTAATTTTTTGAGAAAAATCAAATTTCGCCTTTTCCCCTACGAGACCTCCATCAAGAAAACCGACAAATCCTATTTTATCATTTAAAGAAACACGCAATTCTGCCGATCCCTCAATAAGTGCTCGTCCACCAACAACCGCATCATTTTCTGTTTTGATACCAATATTACGATAAGCATAACCACGAACAGAGCCCCCACCACCAGCAAAAAAGAGCGTATCTGCAGGAACCTGTGCTGTATTATTTCCAAGAATTGTACCAAGCTTTGCCCGCGCAGCAAAAACAAAACGATCCCCTTCGCCTAACGCCCAATAAGAACGGCCTTCTGCCGTTACTTTTGCAACAAAATTGCTAAAACGCATCTCATAAAAGGGTTCAATGAGAACTTCACCATATAAACCTTTTGTTGCATTAAACCTATTATTACGACTATCATAAATCAAACCAGTAGGAAGACCAATTGTTGTAAAATTACGGCTTCCAAAATAGATATCACGTGAATAACCATTTGAAACTTCTATAGCAGCCTGTCCCGATAGATTACTATTGAAAATATGCGTAATACCTAATTTCCCTTTGATCGCTTTTGTTGTGTAATTTTCCAGAACATCTTGCTGTATTTTTAATTCTGACCTGAGATCTGTATCAGGTGTGAATACACCCGGCTTTATAAACGTAGCACCGAAAAGATAATCAAAATTTTTAAAACTATATGATTGTTTTTTGTTGCTGCCAACACCACTCATTTTTGTTTCAATTTTAAGGATTTCTGCATGACCAAAAAGATTGTTATGCATCCAATAAGCTTCAAAACCAGCCCCATCTAATGTTGAATAACTACCCCCTACACCAAAACGACGCGGTTTACGTTCTTGTACAATAAGCATAAGTGGTAAACTGCCATCTGGGTTAATGGTATCAGCCTCACGGATATTGATAGCACGAAAAACACCAAGGCGTGCAAGACGTTCATTTGCCTTAGCTAACGCGTCGGAATCATATTTCTGTCCGGGTTTTAGTCCGGTCATCCATGCGATATAAGCTGAATCGACACGTGGTTTCTTACTTATATTACGGATACTTAAAGGACCATAATGAGCCTTTGGTCCAGGATCAACGACAATCCTTCCTTCAATACGCAACGCAGCATGATCAGCCACGATATCACTTTTTATAATTTTAGCTTTTGCATAACCTTGTTTACGCCATCCTTCTACCGCCCATTTTTCTGCTTTCAAAATGGTTTCAGATTTGGCAATAGCGCCAACTTTATAGCCCAATTCTTCAATTGTGGGCATTTTATGCGCTTTACGCTTTTCAGGAAGCGCTACTTTATCAATATCTGCAATACTAAAAACATATTGTGGGCCAGCATTAATCGTAATAACGATATTGGATTGTGCTGGAAGTTGCGTTACTGGACTTAAATCAGCGGCTTCTAAGCCATTAATTTTAATACTAATAACACCACCATAGCGCCCATCAGCATAAAGAGCAGAAAGAATAGCACGATAGTCTGAACGCGCTTTGGCTAACAAACCAGAAGAACTCGCAGATGCTTTCTCTTTATCTGCAAAAAGAGAAGAGACAGATTTAACTATTTTTATGCCTTCCGGTGGTGCCCCTGGTGGGGTAACAATATCAACTTTATAAAATCTCTCTGTACTTTTAACAGAATGTGAAGAAGAATTTGTTTTCTTCTGACCAAAAAGAGGGAGACCGAAAAAGTCAAATGCAGCAAGTGGCTGTGGAAAAGAAAAAGCGAAACACAAACCTATAAATACACTGCGCACAGTTTCTGATTTTAACAAAATTCTCGTCTGGTATACCATAAATCAGATACCTTTAATACACTTTGCATCTACCACACTTCTAAATAATATAAAATAATAAAGGTAAATATAACTAATTTGCATACTTTACACGTTTTATCGCATCAGATAATATTCTGCGATATATAACGTCCTCCTCCCCTCATATCTTCACAAAATTCTTCTCTGTTGTGTCATATAAACACCCTCGTTTTTTTCTTAACATATTCATTGAGCTTATTATAAATGTTTTATTGCGCTCCATATTATCATGGTTAAATTTGTACAAATAATTTTCAGAACGCTACAAAAACCCGCGTACATATATAGATCTATCCATAAAAAAAGCCATAGAGATGCTTCTTGATTTTTATGCGTAGATATGATTGTCTCTCCCAAATCTAAAGGGGGGAGATAAATGATCGCACGTATTACAACTGTTGCTTTTCGCGGTCTAGAAGCAGTTCCTGTCGATGTACAGGTTATGATTTCATCCGGTAAAATAGGAATGGCTATCGTTGGGTTAGCCGATAAGGCCGTTGCAGAAAGCCGCGAACGCGTACAAGCAGCTCTCCATGCTTGTGGGCTTTCTATGCCAACCAAACGAATTACGATTAATCTTGCACCAGCTGATTTGCCTAAAGAGGGATCACATTATGATTTGCCAATTGCTGTAGGCTTAATGCTTGCTATGGGAATCCTCCCTCCAGAAGTAGCGCAAGACTATGTCATTTTAGGTGAATTGTCACTGGATGGTTCACTGACTGCTGTCAATGGCGTTTTACCAGCGGCCATGACAGCTGTATCACTCGATAAAGGACTGATTTGTCCCTTTCAATGTGGACCTGAAGCAGCATGGGCAAATGCAGAAATAAATATTCTTGCTCCAGAGACACTTCTCACTATCGTTAATCATTTTAAAGGGACACAAATTCAAAAACGTCCACAACCGCGCCAATATACTATCGAAACTGAACTTCCAGATCTTTGTGAAATCAAAGGACAAAAAACAGCCAAACGTGCCTTAGAAGTTTGTGCTGCTGGACGCCATAACCTTTTGTTTGTTGGTCCTCCTGGTGCTGGAAAATCTATGTTGGCGCAACGCTTACCTTCTATTTTACCCCCTCTTAATAGCCGTGAGCTTTTAGATGTCTGTCTGATTGCATCTATTACAGGAGAAACGATTCATAATACCATTTCACTTCATTGTCCCTTTCGTTCCCCACATCATTCTGCTTCTATGGCAGCAATGATTGGTGGGGGACTTAAAGGACGTCCAGGAGAAATCTCTCTTGCTCATAATGGCGTATTATTTCTTGATGAGTTGCCTGAATTTTCTCCGCAAGTTCTTGATTCCCTTCGTCAACCTTTAGAAAGTGGAGAAGCGGTTATCGCTAGAGCTAATCACCATATCAGCTATCCTGCTCGTTTCCAACTTATTGCCGCAATGAACCCTTGCCGATGCGGTATGGCAGGTGAAAAAGGCCATGTTTGTGCTAAAGGTATACGCTGTCAAATCGATTATCAATCCCGTATTTCTGGTCCGCTTCTTGATCGAATTGATTTACGGATTGATGTTCCTGCTTTGACAGCAATGGACCTTATGCAACCAGAGCAATCAGAAAAAAGCTGCGATGTTGCAAAACGCGTTGCACGTTGCCGCACCATTCAAGCCAAACGTTTTGCAGCACTAGGGTTGGATCATATCCGAACCAATGGCGATTGCCCTGCCAAAATTATAGAACAAATTGCTATTCCTGATAAAAATGCCGCCATACTCTTACGAAATGTGAGTGAAAAAATGCATCTTTCTGCACGTGCTTATCATCGTATTCTCAAAGTTGCGCGTACGATTGCTGACCTTGATGAATCCGATAATCTTTCACGTCATCATCTCGCAGAAGCCATCTCCTATCGACTGGGAACAGAAAGATTAACAGCTCTTCACTAAAAAACTGTTCATTAGTAAAAACTTATTGGAAAATAACGCAAATAAAGCTCTGTGAGTTTACCATCCTCTTCTAGAGATTTTAGGGCATAATTGAGGATAGCAATCAATTTTTCGTTCTTTTTTGAAACAGCAAGCTGCATTCCTTGACCCAATAACTGAGGTGCCATATATGGCCCCCCAACAAAATGGTAAAAATCAATAGATTTTTGATTTTTGAACCATAACGATAAAGCAAATCCATCATCAAAAATAAGGTCAATTTTATGCTCCTGTAAGGCTTTATAGAGCTCTTTCCTCTCTTTAAATCCTCGCCATTTTGCTTTAGGAAAATAATCATGAAAGAGCTTTTCGTGAATAGTTTTAGATAAAACGCCACTGGTTAAATGAACCAATTGGTTGCTTATTGGCTCATCAAGGTTGAACTGTCGAGAAGCAACAAATCGCGCAGGAAAGCGCAAATATGACTTTGTAAAAACAAGATCTTGTTGGGTTTGACTTGTTTCTTTTAAACCCGCAATAATGACTTCTGCACCACCATTTTTGACATGTTCAACAAGCTCTTTCCAAGGAACCACTTCTACTTCACAAAACTCCTCTAATTTTAATTTTGAGCAAATAGCACGCAATAAATCGATATTATAACCTGTAAGATGCCCCGTTTGATCAAGAAAATTAAAAGGAGGAAAATCAAAAGTTGTTACAAAACGTAAACGAGTGATATTCTTGGTATCAGGTTGTACAAAATATTCATGCGAATCAAAAAAAGAAGGCAACCTTCCAGCTATGTCAGCTTCTGCGTAAGAGCAAAATAAAAATCCCCCTGCAACAAATAAAATGCGAATAAAAAGAGTGTATAAATTATGGGGTAAAAAATACCGTAAATGCCATTGAAGATGTTTTACATGTATAGGTTTCCTTATTTTCAAAATCTCTCCCCCATTTTTCAAAGATAATATAAAACTCTGTTTAATTATTATCTAACGCACTTCACCAAAATATCTTCCGTTTCATAAATAAAATTCTTTCTCTTTTTTTAATTGTTAAAAGTTTTAAGAATTTTCATATATTTTTTTAAACAAATGTATAAAAAGCAATTTGGAAGAAATGAACCTTATAGCCTTTATAAGTATTTGACGTTATCTTCTTCAAACTCAGCTTCTCTCGATAAATTACACTTTTAAATTTTTCTGTCTTCCCATTCATGCAATTCACTTAACGAAAGGCCATACAGATAAATTTTGCGCTGAATATTCACCACGCATTGTAAAAATACTTAAAATATATCAAAAAAGTGCTCACTTGTCTTATATGACTACCCTAAGTGACGAGTTTTACTGTATAATAGCGTCATATCGTTTTATTATTCTCTCCAATATACCGACAGATATTGAATCTAGCGCTGATATACGGTAAATGTTTAATGTGGTTATTCCATAAATAACTGAGCAGAACGTTGAGCTTTTAAAAAGCGGATAAAATATTGTAAATTTAATACAGAAATGGACTAACTTATGAGTGATGAGATAACCTCACCGACACAAAGCACCTCACCGACAAAAGGCGATGACTATGGCGCCGCTTCTATCAAAGTTCTCAAAGGTCTTGATGCTGTACGTAAACGTCCGGGTATGTATATCGGTGATACGGATGATGGATCGGGGTTACATCATATGGTCTATGAAGTTGTAGACAATGCTATCGATGAAGCTTTAGCCGGTCATGCAACTCTTGTAAACGTCACACTCCATGCTGATGGTTCTTGTTCTGTTCGTGATAATGGACGTGGAATTCCAACTGATATCCATCCAACAGAAGGTATTTCTGCCGCTGAAGTTATCATGACACAACTTCATGCCGGCGGAAAGTTTGATCAAAACTCTTATAAAGTTTCAGGTGGATTACACGGTGTTGGTGTCTCTGTGGTAAATGCACTCTCTGTTTGGCTTAAATTGCAAATCAAACGTAATGGTAAAATTCATGAAATGTCTTTTACCCATGGAGTGGCTGATGCTCCATTAAAAGTTGTTGGCGATTGTGATCAAGAAAGTGGAACAGAAATTAGATTTTTACCAAGCTCTGAAACCTTTACTATGGTTGAGTTTGATTTTGAAACTTTAGAGCGTCGTTTACGGGAATTGGCCTTTCTCAATTCTGGGGTTTATATTCTTCTTGTTGACGAGCGTCACGCTGACATTAAATCTGTTGAATTGCATTATGAAGGCGGATTGATAGAGTTTGTTAAATATATTGATCAATCAAAAAAAGCGCTCCTAGACACTCCTATTTATATTGCGAGTGAAAAAGATGGTATGAGCGTTGATGTTGCTCTATGGTGGAATGATTCCTATCATGAAAAGGTCTTGTGTTTTACCAATAATATTCCTCAGCGGGATGGTGGAACGCATTTAATCGGTTTTAGAAGTGCTCTTACACGCCAAATTAATGGTTATGCTGAATCTTCAGGGATTGCCAAAAAAGAAAAAGTAAATTTAACCGGTGATGATTGCCGTGAAGGATTAACAGCTATTCTTTCTGTCAAAGTTCCTGATCCTAAATTTTCTTCACAAACAAAGGACAAATTGGTTTCTTCTGAAGTGCGCCCTATTGTTGAAAATTTGGTCAATGAAGGTCTTTCAATATGGCTGGAAGAACATCCGAATGAAGCAAAGCTTCTCATTAGTAAAGTGGTGGAAGCTGCAGCAGCACGTGAAGCAGCACGCAAAGCACGTGAACTGACAAGGAGAAAAGGAGCGCTTGACATCACTTCTCTGCCAGGAAAACTTGCCGATTGCCAAGAGCGTGATCCTGCAAAATCAGAAATATTTATTGTCGAGGGAGATTCGGCGGGTGGTTCAGCAAAAAGTGGACGTTCACGGCAAAATCAAGCAATTTTACCTCTCCGCGGTAAAATCCTTAATGTTGAACGAGCTCGCTTCGACCGCATGCTCTCATCTGATATGATCGGAACACTTATTACCGCTCTTGGAACGTCTATTGGTAAAGATGAATTTTCACCCGATAAATTACGATATCATAAGATTATTATCATGACAGATGCAGACGTTGATGGAGCCCATATCCGCACTCTGCTGCTCACTTTCTTTTTTAGACAAATGCCCGAGTTGATTGAACGGGGACATCTTTATATTGCTCAACCTCCTCTTTATAAAGTATCGCGTGGAAAATCTTCTCAATATATTAAAAATGAAGCAGCCTTTGAAGAATTCTTGATCGATACGGGACTAGAAGAAACAACACTTGAGCTTTCAACGGGAGAAGTTCGTGCAGGAGCTGATCTATATCAACTCGCTAAAGATGCCCGTACCTTCCGTCAACTTTTAAATGGCCTTCATACCCGTTATGATCGCAATATTGTTGAGCAAGCAGCCATTGTTGGTGCTTTTAACTCTGAAGCCTTTGCAGCACAAGAAAAAGCACAAAAAATAGCAGATGCTATCGCACAACGTCTTAATCTGATTGCTGATGATATGGAACAAGGTTGGTGTGGACAATATACAGAAGATAGGGGTTTATGTTTTGAACGTGTTTTACGTGGCGTTAAAGATGTTATCACGCTTGATGCAGCACTTATAAACTCAGCGGATGCACGTCAAATTGATCGTATTTCCCAAAGTTTTAGCGACCTATATCATCCGCCTCTTCTTTTACGCCGCAAAGATAAAACAGAGCGTATTTTTGGACCTATGAGCCTCTTAGAAAGCATTTTTACAAATGGTAAAAAGGGTATTACGCTTCAACGCTATAAAGGTCTTGGGGAAATGAATGCTGAACAGCTTTGGGAAACAACACTTGATCCCAATGCGCGTTCTCTTTTACAAGTAAAAATTAATGATGCAACCGATGCAGATTCACTCTTTTCTCGTCTCATGGGTGATGAAGTTGAGCCTAGACGTATTTTTATTCAAGATAATGCCTTAAGCGTTGCTAATCTTGATATCTAAAGGTACTCTTCTGTTTTTGGCTGTATAAACGTCGTGGTTTTATACATTGTTTTTTCGTATTTGAACATTCCCTCTCTCTTTCATTTACGATAAAAGAAAAATAAGGAAGGTCATGATATGGCAGCTGAAACAGAACGCGTCGGAGCTAAGGGTGGTATGGAACACTCTTTTGGTTTCACAAGAGTTGATGAAGCACAAAAACAGTCCATGGTGGATGGTGTGTTTCATTCTGTTGCTGAAAATTATGATAAGATGAATGATATCTTATCGTTAGGACTACACCGTTTTTGGAAAAACTCTATGGTTGCATGGCTTTCTCCACCGGCACTTTCTCATTGGAGAGTTCTTGATGTGGCTGGTGGTACAGGTGATATTGCTTTTCGCATTCTTAATGCTTCACGCCAAAAAGCCCATGCTACGGTTCTTGATATTAATGGCTCAATGCTTAATGTTGGAAAACAACGCGCACAAAAAAATGGTCTTGCTCCTCTGATGGATTTTGTTGAAGCCAATGCAGAACATTTGCCCTTTGAAAATCAAAGCTTTGATGCCTATACTATTGCCTTTGGAATTCGCAATGTACCTCATATTGACAAAGCTCTTAGAGAAGCTTTTCGTGTTCTAAAGCCCGGTGGACGTTTCTTATGTTTAGAATTTTCAAATGTCGAGATGCCTTGGCTCGATAAAATTTATGATCTTTGGTCTTTCCATGCTATCCCTAAGCTGGGGCAATTTATTGCAAATGATGGTGATGCTTATCGTTATTTGGTTGAATCTATCCGCAAGTTTCCTAAACAAGATGATTTTGCCTATATGATCAAGCAAGCGGGATTTTCGCGTGTATCGTACCGCAATCTCACCGGTGCGATTGCAGCACTGCATTCAGGTTGGAAAATTTAAAAATGGTGCAAATTTCTCCTTACTTTCAATTGATGCGTGCAGGATGGGTTTTAGCACGTGAAGGTGTTTTGAGTGCTCTACCTCACGATGATCTTCAAGGGTTTCCAGCATTATGTCATCGTATAGCGCGTGGATTAGCACGGCGCAAAACAAAAAAGAAACAGCGATCTGAAAATATTTCGTATGCCATTAATAAGCTTGGACCCTCTTACATAAAACTTGGTCAATTTCTTGCCACAAGACCTGATATTGTCGGACGGAATGTTGCAGACGATTTGTCACAACTCCAAGATCGTGTTGAAACATTTTCTTGCACTGCCGCTATTACTCAAATTGAAAATTCTCTTGGTCGTTCTATTGATGATTTATTCATCAATTTTTATCCCCCCATTGCCGCTGCTTCTATCGCTCAGGTTCATCCTGCTGAATATCGTGATGAAACCGGTCATACGAATAAATGTGCCGTAAAAGTTATCCGTCCTAATATCCGCGCGCGTTTTTCTAAAGATCTTAGAGGTTTCTATCTCATTGCGCATTTACAAGAGCGTTATATCCCTGCCTCTCGAAGGCTGCGTCCTGTTCGTGTGGTAGATACTTTAGCACAAACAACACGACTTGAAATGGATTTACGCTTAGAAGCAGCAGCCATATCTGAAATGGCTGAAAATATTCAACAGGATACGGGGTTTCGAGTGCCAAAGATTGATTGGGAACGAACAGGGCGTAATGTTCTCACCATGGAGTGGATTGATGGTATAAGAATATCCGAAATTTCCAAGCTCAAAGAAGCTGGTTTTGATCTAAAGGCGCTTGCCATTACGCTTATTCAATCTTTTCTACGCCACACATTGCGTGATGGTTTTTTTCATGCTGATATGCATCCTGGTAATTTATTTGTAGACTCAAATGGATGTATTGTTGCTGTTGATCTAGGGATTACAGGAAGGCTTGGCAAAAAAGAAAAACATTTCCTTGCTGAAATTCTTTATGGCTTTATTACCCGCGATTACCATCGGGTAGCCCGTGCTCACTTTGAAGCAGGCTATGTTCCTTCACACCATAATATTGAAAGCTTTGCGCAAGCCAACCGCGCGATTGGTGAACCAATTCACGGACAATCAGCACAAAGCATTTCCATGGCTAAGTTGCTCACATTGTTGTTTGAAGTCACTGAACTATTTGACATGCAAACGAGACCCGAACTTCTCTTACTGCAAAAAACAATGGTTGTCGTGGAGGGTGTTGCTCGCACATTAGACCCCAGTTTTAACATGTGGAAAGCTTCTGAACCCGTTGTCAGAGAATGGATTAGTAAAAATTTAGGACCTATAGGAGTGGCAAAAGACTTTAGTGAAGGAGCACAAGCTCTCCTTTCGCTGGCTCGCAAAACTCCACAATTGATACAAAATTTCCAACGTATGGAAGAAGACCTTAACAAAATCAGAGAAACGGGATTTAATCTTTCTGCCTCTACCCTCAAACAACTTGCTGTTGAACAAAGTCGTAGAAATCGTTATGGACGTTATAGTCTGTTCATTATCGCACTTTGTTGTGTTTGTCTCACTTTTTATCTTTTTCATCTTTTCTAATCTGCTCAATGTGCTAAAAAATACCAAAGATGAAATCATTGACATCATTTTGTTTCTTGGAGGTATTTTATGGCCAGTATTACTATTCGTAACCTCTCTCCTAAAACCAAAGAAGCTTTGCGCATACGTGCCGCGCAAAATGGCATTTCTATGGAAGAAGAAGCGCGCCGTCTTTTAAGTAATCCCACCACTCTCACCACGCACCTCTCTCATGCAAGTACTGTTGAAGTGCAATCATTGAAATCAAAATCTCTCCTCCTTATTATTGGTGGAAGTATTGCGGCCTATAAAGCACTTGATCTCATTCGTCGTTTAAAGGAACGTGGAGCACACTTAAATGTCGTAATGACAAAAGCAGCGCAAAAATTTATTACGCCTTTAGCCGCTGAAGCTTTAAGCGGTCGTACTGTATACACTGATTTATTTTCACGCGAAGAAGAACATGATATCGGACATATCCGACTAGCTCGTGATGCTGACCTTATTATTTTAGCCCCTGCTACAGCCAATCGCATTGCAAAAATAGCCCATGGTATAGGAGATGATCTCGCCGATTGCGTCCTTTTAGCAGCACGCTGTCCACTTTTAATTGCGCCTGCTATGAATCCAGCTATGTGGGCGCATCCAGCCACTGTTCGCAATGTTGCACAATTGCGCACAGATGGCGTCCATATTATCGGACCAGAAATGGGAAATATGGCTGAACGTGACGAGACAGGCTATGGGCGCATGAGTGAACCCTTAACCATCGTCGCTGCCATAGAGGCTCTATTGAATGTACATGAAAAACCTCTCTCTGGCCGCCATTTCATCGTTACCTCTGGCCCTACCCACGAACCCATTGATCCAGTACGTTATCTTGCTAATCGGTCTTCGGGTAAACAGGGTCATGCCATTGCAACCGCTCTTGCGCATTTGGGAGCAAAAGTAACACTTATTTGTGGACCTGTTAATCTTGTAGACCCACAAGAAGTAAAAACTGTTCACGTTGAAACAGCACAACAGATGTTACAAGCCGTTCAAGAATCATTGCCTGCTGATGGGGCTATTTTTGTTGCCGCTGTTTGTGACTGGCGCAGTCAAACGCAATCTTTACATAAAATTAAAAAGGATGGTCATAAAACACCACCATCCCTCCATATGGTAGAAAATCCCGATATTTTAGCAACAATTGGACATGCTCCAAATCGCCCCTCATTGGTCATTGGTTTTGCTGCTGAAACATGTGATATCATTGCCAATGCGCAAAAAAAATGCATCGAAAAAGGCGCTGATTTCATTCTTGCAAATGATATTTCTCTTCAACAAGATGGTACAAGCGTCATGGGCGCTGATACAAATCAAGTTTATCTCGTAAGTAAAGAAAAAGTTGAACAATGGCCCCCTATGCGTAAACAACACGTAGCGCAAAAATTAGCAAACATGATCGTATCACTTTTTACTCCCCAAACGTCTATGCCTCATGAGAAAAAAACACCTCATTTCAAATAATAACTCTTCAAAAACCTTATTAAAGCATCTCATAAAATAAGAACTGAATTTCTGAAGACACAAAAGCTATCTATCCATCCAGACTAGATTAGATAACATATTAATTTATCATGATAATCTAGCGTTATTCAACTTACAATTAGATCCCTAGTTATCGTAAGATTCTCTTATTTTAAATCCATGTATATTAAATCAAGCACAACTATTTACTTACACGTTAGCGAGGATAGCTGCATAAATATAAAATATTTAAGAAAAGACTAAAAAACTTATAATGAATCGTTTCAAGAGTTAAGCGCTTGTCGCAACATTGAGAGAATTGGCAAAGTGTATGATGCTACCGGCGTGTTTCTTCGCTAAGTATAAAGGTAGTGGTGCGCCTTATAAGTTTTATAGTATTCATAGCAGTTTTATCCTTATCCATTCATGGGGACTGTTGCAAAAGGGATATGACGAGCGTTGAGAGATATTTCTTAAAAAAAATCCCACCTTACCCTAGCCTTTGTAAAGAATAGAATTTTTTATATCACTGTCTTTCCAATTCTAAAAAGACAAGTTAGAATCATCATTTGCCACCCTTCAACTTTACGAAAGCCTTGCTTTAGGGGAAAAATTTATAAAAAGCATTTTCTTCTTAAGTGTTTTTATCCCCATATTAGTCCTATTTATAATGTGAAAATAAATGATTTTTTGATTTTGATGATGAAAGATTTGAGAGAGTATCTCTTTATTTGGGATACTTATTAAAATTGAAGATGATCAATTCTCTTCATAAATAAATGGTATTATTAGCTCAAAATTATTCGCTCCAATGCACCATTTTTATGAAAAATGCTTCTATGAATTCTTACTTTATTGCACTTATAGCTCTTAAAATTCAAAATATTAGGGATTGTTCAAAACAAATAAGGGTATCGATAAACAAAATTCGGAAGCTATACTGGATAAAAAATGTTAGTAAAAAAACGCCTACTCAATATTTCTTACCGTCCTAATTTAATATATATATTATGTAAACGCAATTAGCTAAACTCTGTACAAAAATATTTAAACATCCTTCTATAATATCTATTTCTTAAATTCTTCTCGTTTTTTAAAACCAAACTATCTATTTTTATTTTAAATGAAGGAGTCTGAGTTATTTTTTTATTTTGATTACTTATTTTATCCATTCTATAAGAAAATTTAGACTGATTTTAATAATATATAAAGGTGAAAACCCTCCTTTTACAGAACAATATCAATATATTTCTTTAAATCATTGAAAATAGAGCTTGTAATTCAAGCAATAAAAAATTACACAACACCTTTTTTAAATATATTTCTTGTTTTTTTTGCTTCTTTCCTTAGTTTATTAATCTATGATTTTTACTGCTGCCTATCGTGCTTTACAACGTTTACTAACCTCACAATATAGCATTATGATCCTGAAAGCATTGGGGATTACTTTTTTTGTGCTTGCCATTTTATGGTTATGTGTGCACCAACTTTTTGTGTCTTACTTTTGGCCTTGGGCTTCTCAGTTTCTTCCTGGGCTCCCAAGTTGGGCGGGATGGTTGGGATTTAGCATGCTTATCATCTTCAATCTTGGTTTGGCTCTTTTGTTAGCTTTTTTGATTGCTCCTATCACCGCTATGATTGGTAGTTTTTTCATTGACTCTGCTGCTGAAATTATCGAAAAGGAAGATTATCCGAATGAGCCTATTGGACAAGCGATGCCATTTGGACGTTCTCTCGTCCTCTCCTTTAAATTTGTTATTTTAAGCCTTCTTGGTAATGGGATTGCTTTTATTTTATTCTTCATACCAGGTGTTAATTTCATTGCTTTTTATGTTATTAATGGTTATTTGCTTGGACACGAATATTTCTTGTTTGCTGCTTATCGTTTTCGAACAGAGGAAGATGCGCGTGCTTTTTTACATACTCATTATACAACGGTTTTTGGCGCTGGATTATTGATCGCGTTTTTTGTTTCAATTCCCATTCTTAATTTAGCCGCACCACTTTTTGCAGCTGCCTTTATGACACATTTACACAAAATGCTTTCCCAAAAAACTATGGCACGCATCACTCAAAAATAATGTTCTTTAAACTTCACAAAACTCGCCAGCTAAAGAAAGCATACTATAAAGCTTTCTCATTTTAACCCTATTCATATTGAATCAATTATAATCGTTTGTTGAGATGTCATAAACGGGGGCAGTGTATGTTGTAAAAGGCATAAAAGACCTCTCAATTCCTTCTCTCAAGACAAGAATTATTGTAACATTGGAAGCTAGCCAAGTGTATGAAGATATCCGGTTTATACCTTCTATTTCAGTAAAAATGGGGAAGCATAATGAATTTTATGCCTTTCATAGAAGGGAGTTATACGCTTCATAGGTACTCATGAGAAAATTTCTGAAATATGTGAGACGGTCAGATCTAGCAATGTGTGGATATACAATAAAAATGATATTTTTTGGGTGCTTTATTTTATGTGAAACGCACGCGCTTTAAGAAAACCATTTGAAAAAAACCTTGCTCTGGTATTAGCGTTTCGCTAACATAACGTTATCATATCCGTAATTTTAAATGGGTACGTCTAGTCTTTTAAGGTTTTATTATTATAAGGTTTCTTTGCTTCAGGACTGTCGATATTAGTGATTAATTGAAGAGTCATTTTTATTAAAAGTAAATAAGCCGTTTGTTAACCAGCGCAAGAGGTGATTTTTAATATCAAAGTCAAAGAATAAAAACATATAAGTTCTTAAAACTTATGAGAAATTTGTTATAGGGAATACTCTTCGTGCATATGATTGTTATGACATTGGAAATATTAAAAATAAAAAAACAATGGAGTTAGAGCTATACGTGCATGGATAAAAGTATTAAATGGATTCGTTATTGTTCAGCCGAAAAAGCAAATGTGAGTGCTTAAGTTCTATATTCTTTCAAATCATGCAAAAGATGTATAATATTTAAAGGAAGGCTATAAAGATGAACTGGATTACAAATTATGTTCGTCCTAAAATTAACTCTATATTAGGACGCCGTGAAGTTCCAGAAAATCTATGGATAAAAGATCCTACAAGTGGTGAAATGATCTTCCATAAAGATCTGGAAGACAATCAATTCGTGGCTCCCAATTCTGGCTATCATATGCGTATCAGTGCCAAAAATCGTCTTATGCATTTTTTTGATGATGGTGTCTATACAACTCTTGAAAATCCAAAAGTTGTAACAGATCCTTTAAAGTTTCGCGATGAAAAACGCTATATCGACCGGTTAAAAGATTATCGTTCTAAACTTGGTGTTGATGACAATATTTTAAGTGCACGCGGTACGATTGAAGGCTTGCCCATCATTGCAACCGTTCAAGATTTCGCCTTTATGGGTGGGTCTCTCGGTATGGCTTCAGGAGAAGCTATTATCAAAGCTTTTGATACTGCCATCGCGGAAAGACGCCCGTTGGTTCTTTTTGCTGCTTCTGGTGGTGCGCGCATGCAAGAAGGAACACTCTCATTGATGCAAATGCCCCGTACAACAGTAGCAATTGAAATGCTGAAAGAAGCAAAGCTTCCCTATATTGTTGTTCTGACCAATCCAACTACCGGTGGTGTTACTGCTTCTTACGCCATGCTTGGTGATATTCACATTGCTGAACCTGGGGCTATGATTGGTTTTGCTGGCCCACGTGTGATTCAACAAACTATACGTGAAACCTTACCAGAAGGCTTTCAAAGTAGTGAATATCTGCTCGAACATGGTATGATTGATATGGTTGTATCACGTTTAGAAATGAAAACAACCATTGCACGTCTTTTACGCTTAATGATGAAACATCCTGCTGTTCTTAACCCTTCCAACCCATCCCCAACAGATCCTCAAACGTCGCTTTCTATAACGAAAGCAGCTTAAATTTATGCAACAAAGTCAAGTACAAAGGGTGGTGGATGATTTACTCAAAAATTATCCGAAAAAATTTGATCTTTCTTTAGGGCGTATTGTCCGCCTTTTAGAACGTCTTGGCAATCCACATTTAAAACTTGGCCCTGTTATTCATATTGCTGGAACAAATGGCAAAGGATCTGCCTCAGCAATTTGCCGTGCTCTTTTAGAAAGTGCAGGCTATCACGTTCATATGTACAGCTCACCTCATCTCGTCAACTGGAATGAACGCTGCCGGTTAGGCCAAAAAGGAGGTGGTCAACTTGTTACAGAGAGCCTATTGGCTGAAACAATCCATGAAATTGTAAAAGTCAATCATCAAGAGCCGATTACTATTTTTGAAATTTTTACAGCCGCTGCCTTTATACTATTTAGTGTACATCCAGCTGATGTTGTTATTTTAGAAGTTGGGTTGGGAGGACGTTTTGATGCTACCAATGTCATTAACAAACCAGCTGTATCGCTTATTATGCCCATTGATTATGATCATGAGAACTTTCTTGGAAACACAATTTCTCAAATCGCTTTTCAAAAAGGAGGGATTATCAAACCAAAGGTTCCTGTGGTTATCGGTAAGCAAAATTATGAAGAAGCTCTTGCTACTTTAATATCCCTCGCCGATAAAAATAAAGTACCTTATTCTTTATTTGATCAAGATTATCAAAGCTATAAAGAGCATGGACGTATGGTTTTTCAAAACAATCAAGGTCTTATGGATCTTCCCTTTCCTAACCTTATTGGAGACTACCAAATTGCCAATGCTGGTGCTTCTATTGAAGCAGTCTATCAAGCAGGTTTTCACCTTTCAGAACAAGTCATAAGTGACGCTTTAAAAAATATTTATTGGCCCGCACGGATGCAACATCTCACCTACGGATATCTGGTTAATCAAATGTCTCCTAAGTTTAATTTATGGCTCGATGGCGGTCACAATCCTGCTGCTGGAAAAGTTATTGCGGCGGAACTTACACAATGGAGAAAAAAAACAAGTCGTCCCATTATTATGATTGCTGGCATGATCAACACAAAAGATGCTGTCGGTTATTTTCGTCCTTTAGCCAGCCTTGTCGAAAAAGTATATACGATACCGCTTATTAATAATAACGCCAGTATCTGTCCAATAAATTTAGCTAAATCAGCTCAAAAAGCAGGAATCTTTGCATCCCCCCAAGCGCACCTACAAGATGCTTTGCATAAGATTAAGGAAGAATATCAAGAGGCTATTGTCCTTATTGGAGGTTCCCTTTATCTTGCTGGCGATATTTTGCGTGACAATAAAACACCACCGTGTTAGAGATTGGCTATTTTTAAAGCTTTGAAAGATAGACTTTTTAACCATGCAACTTGATTGTGCACTTTATCAACACCCTAAACTTATTACTGTTTTTGGCGGATCTGGTTTTGTAGGACGTCATGTCGTTGAAACTTTGACGAAACGAGGATATCGCGTTCGTATCGCTGTTCGTTGTCCACAAAAAGCTTATTACATGCTCCAAATAGGAGAAGTAGGGCAAACACAAATGCTTAAAACGGATATAAAGCATCGTGCCTCTGTTGCACGCGCATTGCTTGGAGCTGATGCTGCAGTGTTTTTGCCTGGTAGTTTAAAACAAGCAAATCAATCCAATTTTAAAAGTACACAAATTGATGGTACTTACAATGTTGCTGAACTAACAGCAGAAGCTGGTATTCCACTCATATATATGTCAACACTTGTAGCTAACGAGAACGCTTCATGTCTTTATGCGCGTGTTAAATTTATGGGTGAGCAAATCATTCATAACAAGCATTCTCAAGCAATTGTTATCCGTCCTTCTGTTATCTTTGGACCAGAGGACTGTTTCTTTAACACCTTGGCAGATTTGTCACGTTTTTTACCCTTTATGCCTCTTTTTGGAGGTGGACAAAGTAAATTGCAACCTGTGTATGTTGGTGACGTTGCCGAGTTTATTGCGCGCGCTTTAGATGGACAGGTTGCTTGGGGAAAAAATTATGATCTTGGTGGTCCCCAGATTATCACCTTCCAAAATGCTCTTGAACATATACTCAAAATTATTCACCGTAAAAAAATAATCCTGTCCATGCCTCTTTCTGCGGGTCTATTGATTGGAGGAGTTTTGGGAATAATCGGTAAATTGCCTTTTATACCAACACTTGTAACAACTAATCAGATACGCTTTTTGCAAATGGATAACATTGTTTCTCAAGAAGCTATTGAAAATGGATATACCTTAGAAGGTGTGGGAATTACTCCTAAAGCAATAGCTGCATCCTTGCCAAGTTATCTCTGGAGATTTCGTCCACATGGTCAATTTTCCCAAAACTTATTCGTCTAAAATAAATTCTCCCAAAACTGAATTAATTATTTGATTTATAATTCAGAGTTTGTTGTTCGCTATTTTAAAATCAACGTGCACTCAATAGATTGATGTTTTAGATTGATGTTTTTTCATTTTAAATACTCTATTCGGTATCATAAAAAATGTTTTCTCGCATATTTACAGTCTTTTGATAGAAATTATTGAAAACAGGAAAAAACATCTTTTACAAACTATCTTCATGTAAGAGCAGATGTACATCATAGGAATCCAAAAGAGTTACGCTGAGATTATCTATTCATAAATATAAAGACAACAATATATGGCTTTGCATTATATTATTTTGCTTAAAAGCTTAATCATGAAACGAGGTCATGATACCTTTTCTAAACAACCGTATGCGTGAGGGGAATAAGAATATACTTTCTTTGATTATCCCTTTAAAAGTCGATTAAAAACTGTGAAGCAATGCATCATTTTTATTCTTTAAAAGGTATCCCTCTGAAGATTTTTAAAAGCTTTAAAGTTATGTAAAAAGGATAAAATTTTGTTTTTATAATAAGACTTTATCATGAGATCTCTTGTCCTCTTCGTAAATCGTTACTCAAATCCATAAATGCATGTTTGTTGCACAAATTTATAGAGATTTTAAAAGAGCTTTTTCGCATAAAGAAGTTTTCTTCTTATCTTGCATTTTTTTTTAATTTCTCCTACCGTCTTTTAAAAAACTGATTTTAAAGGAATGAAGAATGACAGCTCAAGATTTTGTTGTCAAAGATATTGCCCTTGCCGCTTATGGTCGTAAAGAAATTGATATTGCTGAAACTGAAATGCCTGGCTTGATGGCTTGTCGCAAGGAATTTTCCTCCAGTCAACCTTTGCGTGGTGCACGCATTTCTGGCTCATTGCATATGACAATTCAAACAGCTGTTTTAATTGAAACATTAAAAGCGATTGGTGCCGATATACGGTGGAGCTCTAGCAATATTTTTTCTACGCAAGATCATGCAGCAGCAGCTATCGCCGCAACGGATATTCCTGTATTTGCTGTTAAGGGTGAAACATTGGAAGAATATTGGACTTATATAGATGCCATTTTTCAATGGCCTGATGGTAATCCTTCCAATATGATTTTAGATGATGGAGCAGATGCTACAAACTATATTTTAATGGGAAGTCGTGCAGAACAAAATAAAGATATCCTTTCGCACCCCCAAACCGAAGAAGAAAAAATTTTTTTCAAACAAATTCAAAAGCGTATGGATACAACGCCAGGATTTTTTACACGACAACGTGCAGCAATTAAAGGTGTAAGCGAAGAAACAACAACAGGTGTTAATCGTCTTTATCAATTACAAAAAGAAGGGCTTCTGCCTTTTCCTGCTATTAATGTCAATGATAGCGTCACGAAATCAAAGTTTGATAATAAATATGGATGTAAAGAATCATTGGTTGATGGTATTCGCCGTGGAACAGACGTGATGATTGCTGGTAAAACAGCCATTGTCTGTGGTTATGGTGACGTAGGAAAAGGTTCAGCGGCATCTCTTTCAGGTGCTGGGGCTCGTGTTAAAATAACAGAAATTGATCCTATTTGCGCGCTTCAAGCGGCTATGGATGGCTATGAAGTTGTTAATTTGGATGATGCAGCCTCCAGTGCTGATATTATCATCACAACAACAGGCAATAAAGATGTTGTCCGTTTAGATCATATGCGACAAGTAAAAGATATGTGTATTCTTGGCAATATTGGTCATTTTGATAATGAAATCCAAGTCGCAGCCCTTAGAAATTTGCCATGGATCAATATTAAACCTCAAGTTGACATGATTACCTTTCCCGATGGAAAGCGCATCATTTTGCTTTCTGAAGGGCGTTTATTAAACCTCGGTAATGCGACGGGGCATCCTTCTTTTGTCATGTCAGCCTCATTTACCAATCAAGTTTTAGCGCAAATTGAACTTTTTACTCGCGCTGAACGCTATAAAAATGAAGTCACTGTTTTGCCTAAACATCTTGATGAAAAAGTTGCACGTCTCCATCTTGATCGATTAGGAATAAAACTAACTGTTTTATCAGAAGAACAAGCCGCTTATATTGGAGTTACACCGCAAGGACCTTATAAACCGAACCATTACCGTTACTAAAATGCTTCCTTGGGTTAAAAAAGGGAAAAATGTCGTGCTCAGCTTTGGTGACCATACCCCCAAAGAAAAAGCTCAGAAAATGATTCGAATCTGTACATATATATTTTGCCTTTTTTTCTTTTTTTCTCCAACACGCGCTGTTGCTCAGTCGTTGGAGAGTTATTTACCGTTTTCCTTCACTTTGCCCAATGGTCCATGGCTGCTTTTAGCGCTGTGTGGAGGAATTTCTTGTGCTTCGTTTTTTACGTGCATGGCTGTTATTATGCACGTAAAAAAAACAGCCCAGAAACCTTTGAAGATAATTCAGACAGATTTTTCTGAGAAACTTAAATATTATGAATGGCTTCTGGAAGAAACCGAACAATTCCTTCTTATTTGGAAAAATCCAACATCTTTGCCTCGTGTCGTTGGTGGCCTTTCCACATTGCAAAGAATAGGCATTGATCAGAAAGATTTTCAACGTTTTGAACTCTGGGTTGAAGAAAACTCTTTACGAGAACTTGATTATGCGTTGACTCAACTGCGTTGTAAATGTCATCCTTTTGAGCTTTCTATAACCACTACAAATAATGTGCTGCTACAAGTTACAGGGGTTATCGCAGGGACAGTCGCTATTGCTCGTTTTCAAGATATCTCTAAACAGCAGAGCGAAAATACTCGTTTACAGAAAGATATTGCCCGCCTTCTTACTGAACTGAGAATGCAGCGTAATCTTCTTGATCTCATTCAAGAGCCTGTATGGATAAAAGATTGCGAAGGAAAAGTTTGTTTTATCAATCGCGCCTTTAGAGAAATGACAGACTTTCGTGAAGATAGTGATGAAGTGGGCGATCTTTTCAATGAAAACACACAACGCACAACAGATGAAACAGAAACAATTTTTCAAGAACATGTTCATACCGTTATTGATGGTGAACGGCACCGTTTTCACCTCACACGTCTCACAACAGCTGAAGGGATGGCTGCTTTCGCACGTGATGACAGCGCCTATGAAAATCTTGCTCATGAATTAAGATATGTTCTTCAAAGCCATTGTGAAACCCTTGACCAAATTTCAACAGCTGTAGCTATTTTTGATACAAACCAAAAATTAAAATTTTGCAATCACGCTTTTAAAGTTTTATGGCCATTAGAAAGTTCCTTTTTAGAAAGTGAACCAAGCCATACATTATTTCTTGAACGTTTACGTGAAAAAGGGCTCATTGCTGAACATCCTGATTGGCGCACGTGGAAAGAAGAACTTTTTAAAGCCTATCGGCAAACAGAATCGAACCAACAAATTTGGAATCTTCCAGATGGTCGTACGGTACGTGTTGTCTCGAATCCTCATCCACAAGGAGGTGTCACGTGGCTTTATGAAAATCTTACAGAAAAAATTGATCTTGAGCGCCGTTATAATACACTTATTAAAATACAAGGTGAAACACTTGATAAACTTTCCGAAGGTGTGGTCGTTTTTGGTGCTGATGGACGCCTTCGTTTATCGAATCCTTCCCTGTCGAAATTGTGGTCGCTTCCTTATAATTTAATGGTAGAAGGAACCCATATTACGCAGTTAAAAAGCCATTGCTCAGCCTTAACCTTGGGGCAAGAGTGGGATCAATTTACTAAATTCATTACTGGTTTTGCTGAAAAACGCGAAACATTTTCGGGTCGTATAGATCTTAAAAATGATATGATTATTGACTATACTTTGGTCCCTCTTCCCGATGGACAAACGATGCTTACTTTTGTAAATGTTACAGATACTGTCCATGTTGCACGTGCTCTTCAAGAAAGAAATGAAGCCTTAGAAAGTGCAGATCGTTTACGTAATGAATTTGTTCAACATGTTTCCTATGAATTGCGCACACCTCTCACCAATATTATTGGATTTTCCGATATTTTACGGGATCAAATTTTCGGCTCTATCAATGAACGTCAACAAGAATATCTTGGGCATATTCATTCAGAATCAGGAACTCTTCTAAATATTGTTAATGATATTCTTGATCTTGCCACTCTTGATGCAGGCATTATGGAGTTAGACATAAAACCAGTTAACATTGCCGATGCGATGATACAAGCAGTAGCACGTGTAGAAGATCGCCTTAATGGACGCCATATTACGCTTTTACAACAAATTTCTCCTTCCTTAAACACTATTTCTGCTGACGAAAAACGCTTACATCAAATTTTTGTGAATGTTCTAAGTAATGCACTTAATTTTGCAACGGAGGCGAGCACTATTGAATTTTGTGTCGATGAACAAAATGATAACATCGTCTTTAGCGTTCACAATGAGGGCTCTGACATCCCTGAAGACATTCTTGATCGTATTTTTAAACGTTTTTCTTCTCATTCACACCATGGCGGGCGTGCGGGAGCGGGACTTGGTCTTTCGCTTGTGAAAAGTTTCGTTGAACTACATGGTGGACATGTTGAAATTCTTACCGGTTTTGGAAAAGGAACAACCGTTAAATGTTTTTTTCCTCTCCCAAAAGGAGATAAGATTTTTTAATGGAAGTCTTAATGAACTTTGATTTTTTTCTTGAAAATGAAGAGGCAACAAAAATTTTTGCAAAAAATTTAGCCCTTTCTTTAAAGCCGGGGGATCTTGTAACGCTGCAAGGGGATCTTGGAACTGGAAAATCAACCATTGCACGCACAATCATCCAAACGCTTGCAAACAATGACACTATGGAGGTTCCAAGCCCTACTTTTACTCTTGTGCAAAGCTATCAACTTCCACAGTTTGAAATTATTCATGCTGATCTTTATCGCCTTTCTATGGTAGAGGAAATTGACGAATTAGGACTTCATGAAGAACGTGAGAAAAATATTTTACTCGTTGAATGGCCAGAGAGAAGTGCAGACCTTTTAGAGAGTGCCACTTTTGCACTCGCCTTACACTATAAAGCACAAGGACGTCATGTGACATTGAGATCGGCACAACATTCCATTGAACGTTTGCAACAATCTTTTGCAATTCCCACATAAAAAACATCGACATAATCGTGCATAACAGTGTGGATTCTTAAAAGTATTAAAATAAATGCATCTAACTTTTTGATTTAATTACTACTAATATATTTTAGAAAAAATGTTTGAAAAAAACTCAAAAGGAGAGATAAAATTTCTCTCCTTTATCGTTGCCTATGTATTATAGCATTAACTAAGCCCATCTTTTATCCACTCAGAAAGACGTCCTTTAGAGGTAGCGCCAACCATATTTGATGAGACATTTCCGTTTTTAAACATCAATAATGTAGGGATAGAGCGTACTCCATATTGGGTCGCCAATTCCGGATTTTCATCAATATTTACTTTAGCAATTTTAACTTGATTTTGCATTTCCGTTGAAACTTCATCTAAAATTGGAGCAATCATTTTGCAGGGACCGCACCATTCTGCCCAAAAATCAACCACAACAGGGATAGAAGAGGTTAGAACCTCACTTTCAAAATTGTCTTTATCAACTTTTATACACGTCATTGATTTATCCTTTATACTCATTTTTTATAGATTGGTATGATAACAATTCATATCAAGTTATTGCAAAGATAAATTATTAAAGGGGGTTTCTGCACCAAAAATTGTGGAGCGTTTTTATTTGAGCAATTTTATGAAAGTAAAAAGCGTAAAGATACTTTGAAGAGAAGAAATAACTTATAAGGCAATTTCATTAAGAAATGCCTCAAGCTTTTCTGGAGGAAGTTTAAAAATTTTAGCTTCTTTACTGTAGACAAGCAGAGCTTGGACATCTTTATCAGGATGAATAGCTTGTAATAATTTTCGATAAAGAGCCATTTGCAACCAATAATGAGGAGCAATAGCAGCTTCATTTTCTGGTGGGTATCCCGTTTTAAAATCAGCAAAGATAATGCTGTCTTGCGTGATGTAGAGACGGTCAATTTGACCAGAAACTACTTGTTCTTTTCCTCGAATTTTTACAATACCCATTAAAGGAACCTCAGCACGTGAATGCTCAGAGAAGAGGGGTTTGAGATAAACATGATCTAACATTTTCCAAACATGGCGAAGAGCATCTTCTCTTTGGCTTTCCTCCCAATGAGAGGCTTTGATATTGAGATAGTCTCGAGCATAATCTTGACGTTTTTGTGGGGGGCAGTCAGGTAGATATTGTAATAATCGGTGAATGAGATGACCATATTCAATGGAAAAAGCTCTGTTGGTGTTTATTTCTCCTAAAACAGGTGAAGTGAAAAGTTGTTTTGGGTTTGAAGAAAGATCTCTATCAGCTTCAATGGAAAGGCTTGCGAGAGAGGGTTTTAATGGTTTTGGGAGCACTGGTTCTGCTGATACTTTATGAGAGAAAAAAGTAGGCAAAGGTGGTAAGTCTTGACTCTCAGCAAAAGCGACTTCTTGGTTTATAGGAGCCGCAGAAGAAGATGTAATGCAATAACGCCAAGCAGAAATATCTTCTGTAGGGCCTTTTATAGCAACCGCATGGGGTTCAAGGGCGTTTTTTACCAGTTGTAGCCATGTATCAGAGGGCGTTTTTTTACCTTTATATCCACAAATAAATAAACGATCTTCAGCGCGTGTCATTCCTACATAAAGAAGGCGCCTATACTCTTCTTCTGCACGCTCTTTTAAATGTGAAATTGCTTTTTTAGAGAGTTTGGTATCAAACTTTTCATTGGGGCGCCAAACAAAAGCTTGTTGTCCGTTCTCTTGTGCATTGTCTAAAGACACTTTAAGTAAATGAGGCGCATGCTGAGGGTGCCAAATCGCACTACCAGGATCAACCAAAAATACAACAGCAGCTTCTAGTCCTTTTGCGGCATGAACAGTCATGATGCGAATTTCTTCATTGTTTTGTTCAAATTCACGTTTAATTTCTGGTTCGCTTGCACTTAATGTTTCTAAAAAAGCTTGTAATCCTGGTAATCCTGTTTTTTGAATGTTAAGCGTATAATCCATAAAAGCATCGAGTACATCATTGGCTTCAGAGCCTAAACGAGATAGAATTTTTTGTCTTCCCTTATCATTATTCAAAATATGGCTATAAAACTCGAAAACCGGTATTTTATCCACTAAAGAGCGATAATGATTCAGCTTTTCAAAAGCATCTTTAAAAGACGCTTTCAATGATGCGTGCGTAGATAAGCTTTGCCAAAGAGAACCGGTGCGGTGTGCGGCAAGCTGATAGAGTTCCTCTTCACAAAAAGCAAAAAGGGGACTTTTTAATACGCAAGCAAGAGAAAGATCATCTTGTGGCTGCAAAACAAAACGTGCAAGCGCCATTAAATCGCGGATACTAATATGTTTGGTAAGTTGTAAACGATCAGCCCCTGCTACTGGAATATTAAGCTGTTTAAGAGCCCGGGAAAGAGCTGAGACAAATTTATCACGTTTACGGACCAAGATCATAATATCACTTGCCCGTATTAAACGTCCCTTTGCTGGAAGCATTTCACCTTTTTGCAACCAGCCAGCAATCGTTTCAGCAATTTTTTCTGCTAAACGAACTTCAGGGGTATCTAAATGATCAACGCTTAAATACCAATCATGCGGAAATTCGCTTGTTTCTTTGGAAATAGCATCCCATATAACAACCTCACCGGGACTATGAACACGAATAGCTTCATGCACCGTCTTTGTATTTTCTGCCGAAAGTCCTTTATAGTTTTCTGGTGTTTCAAAAACAAGATCAACGCTTTTAAGAACATCTGCTGTCGAGCGAAAAGAATAATGCAGTTGTATTTTTTCAAATTGCTGATTTGTTTGCTGTACTTTTTTTTGAATGATTCGCCCATTTACAGCAAAATTTTCTGGAGCAGCACCTTGAAAAGAATAAATAGATTGCTTTTCATCTCCAACAGCAAAAAGAGTCCGTATATTTGTTCGTTGGCTATACCCTGAGAAAAATTCTTGCGCCAACAGTTGAATAATTTGCCATTGCTCAGGGTTGGTGTCTTGTGCTTCATCAAGTAGAATATGATCAAGCCCCTGATCAAGTTTATAGTGCACCCATTGGCTTGCACCTTTGCGCTGTAACAAATGAAGCGTACGCTCAATAAGGTCGTCAAAGTCTAACAAACCATTGGCCTTTTTTAGATTGGTATAGATTTCGAGATAAACAGCACACAGCTGAAAAGCAGCCATATTGAGGGTGGCAACTTTTGCGCATTGATATTTTTCTAAAAGAACAGAAAGCTTGTTTTGTTTATCTTCAAGCATTTGTTGAATAAAAGGCCAAATTTCATCTGATTTTTTACGAAATAAATGTGAAAAATTACGCGGCTCACCTTTTGTTTTAAAATAAATATCAGAGACAATCTTGAGAATATTGGTCTCATCATGCATCTCTCCCAATTGGGAAAACTTTTCCACCATCTCTTTCAGACGTTGACTACCATTGGTTTCACAATGCTTAAGAGCATAAAGAGGAAGACGTGCGGTTTGTTGAATTTGTTCTAATAGGCATTGGTTTGTTTCACTGGGCGCTAAGTTAAAAAGCGCGCGTAATTTTTCTTCTCCATTTTCAGACAGAAGAGACGATAAAAAACTAGAGAGTTTATGTTGCTTTTCAACGGCTTCATAGAGCAATTGATTAAAAGTATGTTCGCTAATAACTTGAAGTAACTGTTGCAAAGCAGGTTGTACATCACGACGCGCTAAAAGTTGGCGACGGGATTCTTGTTGTAATTTTTTGCGACTGATATCATCAGGGAGCTCAAAATGCCCTGCGATATTGGCTTCTAACATAAATTGATGCAAAAGAGATTCACAAAAAGCATGAATCGTTTGAATTTTTAAGCCACCAGGTGTTTCAAGAGCGCGCGCGAAGAGTTGTCGTGCATAAATTAATTTTTGCGTATTGACGGGTCTATTTTCAAAGCGTGTTAAGGTTTCTTGCAACTTTGCATCATCCAGTTCATTCCAACTGGACAACGTGCGAAAAATTCGTGATTGCATAACAGCCGCAGCAGCTCTTGTATAAGTAAGGCATAAAATACGTGCTGGAGGCGTGCCGTTTAAAAGCAACCGAATAACACGTTCACTTAAAACGTGGGTTTTTCCAGATCCAGCATTTGCAGAAACCCACACGTTTTTTTGGGGATGTGTTGCCGTTGCTTGTGCATCAAGAGCGGCTTCAGGAATAGAAAAAAAACTCATGATTACTCTTCTTTATAAAAACCAATTGACCATTCCCACAACCGTGCTAAATGGTCGTAGTCACCTTCATATCGTTTTTCAATGGGAACAGCATGTGAGAGATAGCCTTGTTGAGGATTTTGATAATACGTTATAAGGGCAATAAGATTTCTCCATGCAATTTCACCAAGATTAACTGCACTGAGATAAGTTTTTTCTTCTTTTTCCTTTAAAAGAATAGATTGAGATTTAATTTCACCTTTTCCGTTCAGGGGAACGTAAAATAAATTTGAGGGGGTAAGATCTTGAAAATCTGGAAATGCTCCTTCCATCAGCAAAGCTGCCTCTAAAGCCAATTGTGGAAATAATAATTCACGAACTTGTTTTGATGAAGGAGGAGTTCCAGTTTTAAAATCTAGAATTTCAACCGTTTTGTCTGGCAAGACATCAAGGCGATCAGCCCGTCCTGAAAGAGTTACTCCTGTTGTCCCTATAGGTATTTTTTGTGAGACCACTTCAGCATACCGCTTTCGTTGTCCTAAACTTTGTTCCCATTGAATTAGAAATGGAGCAAGATTTTCAAAATTATTCCACCAGACTGTTTCAATATCAGGTGGAAAATTGAATTTATCAAATTCTTTACGTCCAATAGAAAGCAGAACATTGAGTGCATTTTCAGCATTTGGATTTTTTATTTGTGTGCAAAAAGCAGCAAGAATAGCGTGATAAAGTATTCCACGCTCAATAGCGCTCGGGTCATGAATCAATGCTTTAAGGGGTTTGAGCCGTAAGATTTTTTTGGCATAAATAGCATAAGGATCATACCGCAATGTTTCTATTTCAGTGACTGAAAAATGACGCGGACGCATATCAAGAGGTGGTACAGGGCAAGGACGTTTCACTTCAGAATTTACACTTGTATGATCAAGCATCTTGGTCCAATAGAGGAGTATTTCACCTCGTGCACGAATTTGTTTCCAAACCTTTTTTCCTACAACTGTTTCTATACGTTGTAGCCAACGTGAGGGAATAGAAGGAGTATGATTAACCCGCAACGCGCGACTCATAACCACTTTATCCATTCCCATAGCCCATTGAAAATCATGCGCAGAAAGGCCAATACGCTGCTCTGGTGGTTCCAGAGTTAACATCATTTTCATCGGTCGCGATAAAAAAGCATCATTTCGGGTTGATATCGGCCATGAACCTTCATTAAGACCACCGATGACCACTGTATCAACCGTTTGCAAACGTGATTCCAAAGTACCCCAGATGAATAAACGTGGATGTCCTCCAGGTGAAGGTGTGACAGAACGCGTTGCAATCAATGCAGAAAACATAGCAGGCCATTCGCTCAGATGAAATGTTAATCCTGATTGATCACTGACCAATTCACGCAAAAAATTTGATAGGGCTTGTCCTTCTTCGTGTTGATAAAGATGAGCAAGAGAATTATCCTCATTGCGACCAAAATTCTCAAAAACTTCGACAGTTGCTATGACAGCTTCATTGACGGTGCATTCTTTCTCTTGTCTCATGAGAGAGGTTAAAGGTTCAACAGCTTTCTTTAAAAGATGACACAGAAAACGTGCTTCTTCAAACTTCTGCTGCTCAAGGGCGTTCATTTCAAAATGATCATGGGAATATGTTTCAATCCATTTTTCAAGGAATTGATCACATTCAAAAAGATTGATGCGCCCTGTATTTCCTCGAAGTACAAAAAGTTCAAAATTTTCTGCCATTTCGCGTAAGCGATGACGGTTTTGTTGGAGTGTTGTCAGTGGATGTTTAAGAAGAGAAAGAAAAACAATGGGGTCATCGGGTTGCAAAATATTTTCTAAGATCAGTCGCAAAAGCATTACAGGCAATGTTTGTGCAAGTGGTATTCCCCCTGAATCATTTGCTTCAATGCCAAACCGCTGTAACTCCGCAGCAACACGGCGGGCTAAATTACGGTCATTTGTAATAAGGGCTGCGGTTTTTTTGGGGTTTTCAATAGCTTTTCGTAAAGCGACAGCGATAGCCAAAGCTTCCTCACGTTCATTTATCGCTTCAATAAATGACCAATCTGCACAAAGTTCTTCATAATCATCACGGACAATTTGTATCCATTTGTCCGTCGTAGAAGCTGGCCGGAGTGCTTCTGATAAAAGCGCCATTCGCCTTTTCTTTGTTGTGCTCTGTTGGCCAATTTCACAAACATGGCTACGTTGACACTCCATGAGAGTTAGAAGTTTTTTTAAATGATATTGAGGATGGCTAAAAACATTTTCTGCATGATCAAAAGAAACACACGCTGTTTTTTCTTTATTGCTTGTGCCAAGTGCATTCCATTGTTCTTCATCCATATGAAAATCAAGACCCGGAAGAACAACTGCCCCTTTGGGTAGAGAGGCTATAACTTTTAAAAGATGAGAAACTGCAGGGATAGAACCTGATACACCAGCCGCAATGATAGGCTTATCAGATTGTGCGCGTCGTAAAATCTCTGCATGCATTGTAAGTGCTTGATTACGCCATTCAGCGGGATTACTTCGTTTTCTTTCTTTTAAGATTTGTGGCCAATTTTGTGTCACAATCGTTAAAAAATCGAGCGTTATTTGCCACCATTCAGCGACCATATCAGGAGCAATATCTTTAAGTTTTGACCAGTCTGCTCCTTCTGTTTCAATTTCATCCATCAAATGTGCTAAATCTTGAGCAAGCCAAAGTGCATCGGCACTATGAGCCGGAATAAGCACATCTTCCGTACCAAACATGGCACGCAGATGTGCAGGCAAATTTTCACGCCATGGACGAATAAGACGCGCTAAAAATAACAGGCGTTCACTTTCTCCAATGGGTGGATCGAGAGCGCTGGTATGATTTTCAACAAAAAGAAAACTGTCTTCATCGACATCTCCTAGAGCACGAATGGTTGGCAAGAAAGTTGATTGTGTATCGCTTCTTTCAACAAAGGCTAAGCGCAAAGCGCGAGCCGCACGACGTGTCGGAACATAAATAAGGCTATCGGCAAGAGCTGTTTGAATATCTCCATTGAGAGCAAAATTATCAATAAGGGTACCAGAGAGCAATGCATCAACAAAGTGAGGCAAAAAAGCTGTTCCAGAAGAAATAGAAAAAACATGTGGTTTATAGGTCATATAATATCATATTTGGGATAACAAATTCCATCTTATTGATTATTTGTATTATTTTGACTGTATACAATTCTCATACAAGGAAAAACTATATTTATACAGGAGATTTTTAGCTTAAATTAAAAAAAGATTGAAAGACATTTCATGTCTTAAGCTCTCGTGAAAAAACATATCAAAGTTTTTTGATATATTTCAACGAAGAATTACCGACAGCTTGTTTTCTAAATCACATAACTACTATAAAAAAATATTAAATTTTTAAAAGGTATAAATGTATAATTATATTGTAAAATAAATTTATTGCTCTTCTTATATAAGACAATCTGAAAATGTTCTTTACATACTCTATCGCTTTCAGAAAAAATACTCCAACTCAACGTGACAAATTATCACCAACCAAATTGTTATATAATAGATTCTTCTTTTCATTAAGCGCGTATTTGATAATCCTTAACAGCAGAAAATTTTATTTTTGGTGCTCGTTCTGCTTCATAATTTAATGAAAAATGGTTCTCTGCTAAGAAAACTGGAGCACCCTCTAGATCATGAGCAATGGCAGAGCGGTGATTGGTCAGAAACTTTTGCAACTCATCTTTATTTTCTGCCGAAATCCAACGGCATATATTAAAACGTGCTGGTTCAAAATTGACGGGTAAACCATATTCTATTTTAAGCCGTTCCTTGAGAACATCAATCTGTAAAGCACCAATCACACCAATCAACGAGGGTGACCCATCATCCGGAATAAATAATTGCACAACCCCTTCTTCAGCCATTTGTTGCAAAGCCTCTTTAAGCTTTTTTGCTTTCATTGGATCGCCCAAACTAACACGACGCAAAATTTCCGGTGCAAAATTGGGCACTCCCTTAAAGAGGATATCTTCTCCTTCCGTCAAGGTATCACCTATACGCAATGTGCCATGATTAGGAATTCCTACAATATCACCAGCATAGGCTTGATCAGCAATTTGCCGTGAACGCGCAAAGAAAAATTGTGGTGCTGAAAGTGTCATTGGTTTTCCTGTTCGGACTAACTTTGTCTTCATGCCACGTTCAAGTGTTCCAGAACAGACCCGAAAAAATGCAATACGATCACGGTGATTAGGGTCCATATTCGCTTGAATTTTAAAAACAAACCCTGTCATTTTAGCTTCCGTTGCAACAATATTGCGTTGATCTGCATCCTGATCACGAGGACTTTGACCAAAATCAACAAGCGCATTAATCAAATCACGAACACCAAAGTTTCGTAAAGCCGAACCAAAATAAACCGGTGTCATATGCCCTTCACGGAAAGATTGAAGATCAAAATTTTTGCAAGCACTTCGTGCAAGTTCTACACCTTCGATAAAATGTGAACGCTGATACTCAGGAAGCAGATTTGCAACCTCATCAAGCTTAGAAACTGTCTGTTGTGTTACTTCATCATCTTTTTGACGAAACCTATTATGATGAAGATCAAATGTTCCTACAAAATCTTTTCCCGTACCAATCGGCCAAGTTATTGGTGCAGTATCGAGGGCAAGCTTTTCTTCAATCTCATCTAACAGCTCTATAGGATCACGTGCCTCACGGTCCATCTTGTTGATAAAAGTCACTATAGGAATATCCCGCATGCGACACACTTCAAATAATTTCAGTGTTCTAGGCTCAATTCCGCGTGCACCATCCAGCACCATAATAGCACTATCAACGGCTGTAAGAGTACGATAAGTATCGTCAGCAAAATCCTCGTGGCCTGGCGTGTCTAACAGATTAAAAATATGGTCTGCATATTCAAATGTCATCACCGATGTTACAACTGAAATACCCCGATCACGTTCAATATGCATCCAATCAGAACGGGTTTGAATACGGTCTTTTTTTGCTTTTACCTCACCAGCAAGCTGAATAGCTCCACCAAATAATAACAGCTTTTCTGTTAGTGTTGTTTTTCCCGCATCTGGATGGGCGATAATTGCAAATGTGCGACGCCGTTTTACTTCTTGCACGCGCTTTTCCATTATTTCCCCACAGGTCGCGCAAGCGCTTCAGCAATCAATGCACGCATTTCATTAATCCCATACAAAGCAATAAATGATCCCAATCGTGGTCCTCTTTCTTGCCCTAAAAGGACTTCATAGATCATTTGAAAAAAGACATTTGAAACACCAGGACCCCCTTCAGGGCTTTTTTTATTATGATCTTGATAGCGTTCTATTAAACGTGCAACATCAAGAAGTGCATTTTGAATCATATTGCTATCAGCAGTTTCAGGTAAACTGGCTAATTTTGCATCAATTTGTGCTAATGTTGTCCGTTCATTATCATCTGCCATTCGAAATTTTTTGTTAGGTTTAACAAAAACATCAAAATATTTCAGAGCAAATTGCACTAATTGATCAAGTTCTGGATAAGTTTGCGCATTGGCTCCTTGAGCATAGCGAGAAATAAACCCCCAGAGAACCTCTTTATTTTCTGCATTTGAAGCACTTACTAAATTCAACAGAAGGGCAAAGGGTACCGGTAAATCAACCTGTGGAGGACAACCGTTATGGATATGCCATACTGGATTATTAAGCCGTTCTTGCCAACTTTGACGACCATAGGCAGAAAGATGCGCATAATACTCATCCACAACTTTTGGAATCACATCAAAATAAAGCCTTTTGGCTGTTTTGGGCTTTGAAAACATATAAAGCCCTAAGCTCTCCGTTGGAGCGTAAGTAAGCCATTCATCAATGGTTAAACCATTTCCCTTGGATTTAGAAATTTTCTGACCCTTCTCATCCAAAAAGAGCTCATAGTTAAATCCTTCTGGAGGCTTCCCACCCAATACTTTACAAATTTTAGAAGAAAGATTTGTGGAATCGATAAGATCTTTTCCTGCCATTTCATAATCAATGCCAAGCGCTGTCCAACGCATTGCCCAATCCACCTTCCACTGACACTTGATCTTTCCCCCTGTAACCTCCGTTTCTATAGTTTCTCCTGTTTCAGGTTCGATATAAGTAACCGTTCCTTTTTCAACATTACGCGCAATCATCGGTACTTGTAATACTTTTCCAGAAAAGGGAGAAATCGGTAAAAAGAGAGAATAAGTCGCCTGTCGTTCTTCACCCAAGGTTGGTAAAACAATTGCCATCACCTTGTCATAACAAGCAAGGATTTTTAAAAGTGTTTCATCAAAACGACCGGAACTGTAATAATCCGTAGCACTTGCAAATTCATAATCAAAACCAAAACGATCAAGAAAAGCCCGTAAACGTGCATTATTTGCCGCTCCAAAAGAAGGATAGTCATCTCCAAAAGGATCAGGGACACGACTCAACGGTTGACCAAGATAGCTTTCCATCTTCTCACGATCAGGTACATTATCTGGAACCTTACGCAAACCATCCATATCATCAGAAAAACAAAGTAATTTTGTTTTCACTTTATTCTCTGTGAGAATATGAAAAGCATGACGCACCATAGTAGTACGTGCTACCTCCCCAAAAGTGCCAATATGCGGCAAACCAGAAGGCCCATAGCCCGTTTCAAATATTACACTCTCTGGATAACCTGTTTTTTCATAGCGTTTGATAATCTTACGTGCTTCTTCAAAGGGCCAAGCTCTTGATTGAGCAGCTGCATCTTTTAATTCTGGCGTAAGGCTAAGGGCATCACACTGATCACGCATCATTATCTTTATCCTAAAAATTATATTCTTTTCAAATTAGGGTGTATGGTTCTTGAATTTATTCGTCAATAATAGCAAGCAAAAATTTGGAAATTTCTTTATACTCACAATATAAAAACAAACCGTGCTGTAAACATATTTTATTTTGATAAAAATAAAAAACATTCAATATTATAAAGCAAAAGTATCTTGTTTTGATTATCAAAGCCTGCTTTGCCCTTAATCATAAGGCACGCTTATTATATTGATGAGCAAACCAATATCATCACAAATTTTTCTCCCTAATGTTGATACAATTCTTAGCGCTTGAGATGATTCATTAAAGATATGCCTTTCTTGTACAATTTTTCCCACATGGCTCATCAGCTTGTAATGTGCAAAAAATGATTTTGATTGATTCGATATGCGAGACATTTGAAATGAGAAAATTTTAGAATCTTCAAGACTCTAACTCAATAGAAAAAAGATAAATTATCATTATAAAACAATGTGATAAATCATAAAAATGAAATCTCTAATAGCGAACGAAAGAACTGCAAAACATTAATAGATAAAAATACTTTAATAAATCGTTTTATACAAAAGTACTGCCCCACATGATACTTTCAAAAAAATCTTTATTTCTTTTCTTTATCACCTTTATGTCGCATGGCTAATGTACGCAAACGCAGAGCATTTAATTTAATAAAGCCGGCAGCATCTTTTTGGTCATAAGCTCCTTCATCATCCTCAAAGGTAACCAATTGACTAGAGTAAAGTGATTTTTGGCTCTGGCGTCCTTCAACAATCACATTACCCTTATAAAGTTTGAGTGTCACTTCGCCTTCAACATTTTCTTGAGATAAATCAATAGCAGCTTGCAACATTTTACGTTCAGGTGAAAACCAAAAGCCATAATAAATAAGTTCTGCATAACGGGGCATTAACTCATCTTTCAAATGCGCTGCACCACGATCCAATGTCAAAGATTCCATTGCTCGATGAGCTGTCAAAAGAATGGTTCCTCCTGGGGTTTCATAAATGCCACGCGATTTCATACCAACAAAACGATTTTCTACCAAATCTAACCGGCCGATACCATTATCGCGTCCATAACCATTCAATTCAGAAAGTAAACTCGCAGGAGAGAGACTTTTTCCGTTGATCGAAACCGCATCACCTTTTTTAAAACCAATAGTGATGATAGTTGCTTGATCTGGAGCAGCTTCCGGCGAAAGAGTCCGCATGTGCACATATTCGGGAGCAGGTGTCGCTGGATCTTCCAAAATTTTTCCTTCTGATGATGAATGTAACAAATTTGCATCAACCGAAAAAGGTGCTTCACCTTGTTTATCCCGCTCTACCGGAATTTGATGGGTATGTGCAAAGTTAAGCAAATCTGTTCGACTCTTAAAATCCCAATCACGCCATGGGGCAATAATTTTGATATCAGGATTAAGTGCATAAGCAGAAAGCTCAAAGCGTACCTGATCATTGCCTTTTCCTGTCGCCCCATGAGCAATTGCATCTGCTCCTGTTTCCTCAGCAATTTCAATTAAACGTTTTGAAATAAGTGGACGTGCAATTGATGTTCCTAAAAGATAACTCCCCTCATAAACCGTATTGGCTCGAAACATCGGAAAGACAAAATCACGCACAAATTCTTCACGCAAATCTTCAATGTAGATTTCTTTAACACCTAACGTTTCAGCTTTATGACGAGCAAACTCTAGCTCTTCCCCCTGCCCTAAATCTGCTGTAAAAGTTACAACTTCAACGCCTAATCTACTTTGCAACCATTTGAGAATAATTGACGTATCCAATCCCCCTGAATAAGCCAAAACAACTTTTCTGATATTTTGCCATTTTTTCATTTTAAAGTTCCATGTGAGCTGCTTCTTTCATCTTTTCCTAAAAATTTAAACAATGCAAGAAATATAAAAATAAATTCTTTTTAAGAAACATTAAAAAGACTCAAAAAGCGTAAATAAAGGCGCCTCGGGCTATAAATAGCGTGAACACTACTTAAAAATAAGAGGAGATTTAGGTGTCATTTCTACCGGAGTGGTCTATTATTGTACAATTTGCTTTAGCATCGTTGATTTTAGCGCTTATCCCAGGACCAGATATGATGCTTTCTGTAGGAAGAACCATCACACAAAGCAAAAAAGCTGGAATTATGTGTGCCTTAGGAAGTGCAACAGGATTTGCTATTCAAGTGATTGCCGTAGCACTTGGCTTGTCAGCACTTATTTTTGCTGCGCCACACGCCTTTGTTCTTCTGAAAATTGTTGGTGCCTTTTATCTTTTATGGTTTTCCTTCCAAGCTTTACGGAGAAAACCGACATTTTCCTTTGAACAAACATCTTCTAAATCTCAAAGCTCTAAACGTAACTATCTTGCTGGTATTGGAATTAATCTTCTCAATCCTAAAGTTATACTCTTTAACGCAACATTCTTACCACAATTTATCAATGAGAATGATCCTATGGCAACACAAAAGTTACTTTTTTTAGGACTCTCTTACATTCCTATTTCTTTCCCTATTACGATTTCTGTTGTTTTTACAGCGCATAAACTTACCAAAATCCTTAAAAAAAATCCTCTTTATATTCGCTTTCTCGACTGGCTTATTGCTGGTACTTTTACCAGCTTTGCTCTCCATCTTCTTATCGTTACAAAAAATTAAATGCTCGTACCAACTTACACACCTTATATGAAACCTGAAAATATGGATGGTATCATATATTTCACAGAAGCTTTTTTGCTATAGTTTTCACAGGCGTTGTCGTGAGATGGAGAGTATATTAAGAAATGCTTTTTTAAAAACATGTCAATGGATAACAATGGTATTTATGGTGAGGAGTATTTATATTTTAGACACGCCGTTTATATGTAAAGCGTAGTCTTGCTAAAGAACGTAATAAACAAAAGCATCAAGAAATATATCTCCACTCTTTAAAATTTATTACCGTCGACGTTTTTAAAAGTCATAAAACCGAAATAAAGAATGTGAAGTGAGGTGGCAATGTATAGTCTCTTGAGACTTTCCTCTAAATTAGGCTGCTTCCTCATTTCAGAGATTATGCAAACAGACTTTATACAATATATTTCCCCCTATTGAGAACCTATAAAGCAAAGACTATTCATCTAGCATTGATCCATCTTAATCCCTGTTTCACACATGCCTCTATATGAGGTTGTTGATTTACAGAAAAAATTCAGACTTTATAGCACTGAAAATTATATTAACTAATGACCAATGGCATTTTCAAGTTTTAAACGTTCAGATTTTCGTAAGCGCTCTGAAGCCGATTTAAGCTGTCCACATGCAGCTAAAATATCGCGTCCACGCGGTATCCGAATAGGAGAAGCATAACCTGCTTGATTAACAATATCAGCAAAACGTTCGATTTGCTCCCAATCAGAACATTGATAATTACTCCCTGGCCACGGATTAAAAGGGATTAAATTGATCTTCGCTGGAATACCTTTTAGCAACTGTATTAATCGCTTAGCATCATCTAAACTATCATTGATATCTTTCAGCATAACATATTCAAATGTAATTCGTTTTGCATTAGACAGACCAGGATAATTACGGCAAGCATCCATGAGCAGAGCAAGCGGATATTTTTTATTGATAGGAACAAGCATATCTCTTAGTGGATCGTGTACGGCGTGCAATGAAATTGCTAACATCACACCTATTTCTTCCCCAGTCCGAATAATTCCAGGAACAACCCCACTGGTTGAAAGCGTAATCCGACGTTTTGATAAAGAAAGTCCATCGCCATCAGAAGCAATCAATAAAGCTTTTTTTACAGCTTCAAAGTTATAAAGAGGTTCTCCCATTCCCATCATAACAATATTGGTAATTTTGCGCCCTTCAACAGGAACAATTGCCCCATCAGGCGTATCCTTATCAGGAAAATCACCCAAACAATCACGTGCGACTAATAATTGTGCCAAAATTTCTTCTGCCGTCAGATTGCGAACAAGCATCTGCGTTCCTGTATGACAAAAAGAGCAGGTTAACGTACACCCAACTTGCGATGAAAGACATAAAGTACCACGTCCTTCTTCAGGAATATAAACCGTTTCAATTTCAACAGGCCTTCCTGCCCCACGGGCTGGAAAACGTAAGAGCCATTTACGTGTACCATCCTTTGATACTTGTTCTCCAACAATTTCCGGACGTGCAATGGAAAAATGACGTTTAAGTGTTTCCTGCATTGCTTTTGAAATATTTAGCATTTCATCAAAATTTGAAACGCCACGGACATAAAGCCAATGCCAAAGCTGACGAGCACGCATACGCGTTTGACGCTCTGGTATACCAAGTGTCTTTAAAGTTTGCACTATTTCATCTTGCGATAATCCAATTAAAGAGAGCTTAGAGCTCTCCTTTACCACCACATTATCTGTTTTTTGTGCTAAACATGAACCAACAGGTCTAAGATCATAGGAAATAGCCATTGCTTTCCAATTTACATCATTCTTGTAGAAATTATAAAAACTTTAATGGCACTTTTGAGCCGTATTTAATGCAGCAGTGACCCCTTTTAAGGAATAAGTATAGGTCGTATGCGTTCCCCGTTTTGATATCGCTTTCACTGTCATATTGTTTCCAGCACGCATAGCAGAAACAAGCTGTTTTTCCTGCTCTGATGACGCCAACCAAGCTGAGGAATCCTTCGTGAAAAAATCAAAGTCCTTACCTCCAATGGTTACTGTCACTTTTGACCCTTCTTTAAGCGTATAACCAGCCATAAACTGCGGTTCAAATGAAACAGGTGATTGAGAACGCTTAGTAACTAAGAAAAAATTATCGCCATGATTAACCGTTGTTGGAAGAGCATTCAAAGGAACAGATAACACATAGCAAATCGTATTTTGGGACGATTTATAAGAATAGGTTCCCCACGCTTCAAATTGGTTTAAACGGCTTGGCGTTTGTGCGCATGCGATCCCACCTGTAACAAGAACTATTACAGATGCAGCAATAACAGTCTTTTCAAACATCTTCATTTAGCTCACTTCTTTAGTCTCTAACAAGATTCTCTTCATTGGAAAAGTTCAAACAAAAACTCCTCGATACTCATGTGTAATCATCCTAATTCCTTCAATAAGAGAAATATCTTCACAGTAATCAGAATAGATTTTATGTTCCATTGTGACCTTTTAGTCGTTACCAAAATATGAACTTTTTATTCAATAATCACATTAAAAAACAATATTTCTGATTTCACACTACTCCTTTCGTTTTTTCATAAAAAAGGATTTCTTTAAGCAATAGGATTTTAAAACAAAGTGAAAATATACCACTACTCTGCTGAGAAATAAACCATACTCTTTACATCACAAGCAATCTAATGCAAAAACTTGAAAAGGCACCCTATACTCCCCCAAAAAATTTCACAGCATCTCATAGCCTTGAGAATATCATTTCTCAACTCTACACATTCAATACACGCATATCCATAAGATACTCCACCTTTCAACTATTATAGTGTATTCATACGTCGTATTCAATATCGTCCTGATATCTTATTGTTATAATCTTAAAAAGATCTCGCAAAAATAACCAAATATTATCAATATATTAGATTATAAAACAGAGAAGCCTTAAACTCTGTCTCAATGGCAAATTGTATAACGTAATCTTTTACTATCAGCCCTTTAAGATACAAATTATATTATTTCTAAACTCTATGATGTACCCTTCACAATTTATGCACTTATAATCCTTTTTAAGCTGCGTTTGATTCTGAAGTTTGAATCAATAAAGTGTAAAGCGCATTGGCATTATGCGTATTGCGTAATTTTTGCACAACATCAGCATGACGCAAAACACGTGCAATCTGTGATAAAGCTTTTAAGTGATCTGCACCCGCATTTTCAGGTGCCAAAAGAAGAAAAACAAGGTCTATAGGCTCATCATCGAGAGCTTCAAAATCAACAGGACTTTCAAGACGTGCAAATATACCAATAATCCGATTAATATCAGGTAATTTTCCATGAGGAATCGCAATACCACCACCCAGCCCCGTTGAACCAAGTTTCTCGCGTTGCAAAACAATATCAAAAATTACATGCTCACTAAGACCTGTTAGCTGAGACGCTTTTTCGGCTAAAATTTGCAGAACTTGTTTTTTCGAATTAGCCTTAAGAGCCGGAATAATTGCTTCCGGTGCTATTAACTCACTCAAATTCATCCTTTAATTTTCCTCTTACACGCTCAAATGCTCACTAATAAACCCTATAAACGATATTCAACCTTAAAGTTCTTTCACTTTTCACAACATCGCATGTGCTTTTATTTTTTAATTTATAATGAGTGAAGGCTTAATATGTCTCATATCACTTTTAACAGAACAATAAATAGTGTTTAGCTCCTCATTAACAGCATGAGAAAAGAAAAAAAGAAATGAAGTTGTTCATGAAATTAATTTCCTTAAAACCCTAGAAAAGGGCATTATTTATAAATTTATTAAACTTGTCACAAGAGTTAATGTATAACTCCCCATTAGATTTTTTTCTTTCTTTTAAAATAAGCCCTTAATAGAATGAGAAGCATATTGAGCAAAATGGACCTTTAGTTTGAAAATTACTGTATAGCTTAAACAAAGCCTTATAACAAGAACCTAAAGGCGTTTTGCTCCTCTTTTAAATACGCCATACAAACCAATAAAACACGACAATCCCTATTAAATAAACGCGATATATAATATGCAATATATAACGGATGGACGCTCCAATCAAAATACCAAAAACAGCATCATCAACATGTTATTTAATTTGACAAAGAAAAATATGATGAATATCTCTCACCTTTCAATAACACATGCATTTTTATTTACAGCCTCATTTATCACTTATTATCAAGTTCATCTAATGATATCTTTTCTATGACACAATCATGAGTAAGCTCAACCAATAAAACAACAAATTCACTTTATAGTGATGAAGCCTTTTGCTCCACTCAATAAAAATTTATTAGATTATATTCATAAAAAAAGTTTTGGCATAAATAAGGAGATTTTCAATAATAACGTAATGAATACAGCTACCAGAGAAAATTCTATTGCACACCTTTAATTAAAAAACTTTATCCTAAAATCGTATTCTTTTATTGATTTACAAAACTTTGATAAAATTATCATCGTTTCTACAATAAGGTAACAATTTCATTTGTTTCTGTAATGGAAATATATATTAATAATATGCTTTACTAATAATTACAACAAAACCTTATCGACATCCTTTGAAATGTGTTTGTGACGACTATGCTGTTTTTATTAAACTTAAATAGAACCGTATGAAAGCTGTAAAATCATAGAGAAAACTGATGCCCCAAATAAATTCTGCGGACATCAACGTTATTGATAATATCATTAGGACGACCATGAACTAACACTTTGCCGGTGTGAATAATATAAGCGCGGTCGACAAGCCCCAATGTCTCGCGTACATTATGATCTGTTATTAAAACACCGATGCCACGCCTCGTTAAATGACGAATAAGTTGTTGAATATCAAAAATAGCGATAGGATCAATCCCCGCAAATGGTTCATCAAGTAACATAAAATGAGGACGAGAAGCTAAAGCACGCGCAATTTCAAGTCGTCGACGCTCACCCCCAGATAACGAAAGCGCAGACATTTTACGTAAATGATCAATTTTAAATTCATGTAAAAGGCTATCAAGCTCTTCACGTTGTTTAAGATGATCTTTTTCAACGACTTCTAAAACAGCTTTAATGTTATTTTCCACTGAAAGACCACGAAAAATAGATGCTTCTTGGGGAAGATACCCAATACCTAAACGCGCCCGTCGATACATCGGAAGATGCGTAACATCAAATCCATCAATTTTAATGGATCCTCCATCAGACTTTATGAGCCCTGTAACCATATAAAAACAAGTTGTTTTACCAGCTCCATTAGGACCTAAAATACCCACCGCTTCTCCCGTACGAATACCAAAAGAAACGCCATTAACTGTCGGTCTTCCTCGATAAACTTTAATCAAATGACTAGCAATCAAAGTCCCTTTTAAACGCTTTTTTGAAGCTTCACTTACAAGATCATGCTGATCAGCCTGTTTTTTTCTTTTGATTCCAAACATAAAACCTTAATGGCCATTTTGTTTATTTTGTTTAAAAATAATAGAAACGCGACCTTTTTTCTTAGTCGTCTCACAACCTTCTAAAAAAGCCTTTCCGCTTTCCATATTTGCCGTTAATTTACATCCTGTTGCCACATTATCACCATCCGTTAATACAACATGATTCCCTGTCAAGCTCATCATTTTTGTTTTTCCATCAAAAACGCCTTTATCCCCCGTAGCAATTTGCGTCGCTATTTTTATATAAACTTTTCCTAAGGCTTCCATTTTTTGTATACCCGACGAATCAAACAAAGTAAAAGATGATGTCTTCATATCTTCTTTGTTTCTATCTGCTTCTTTATGGGCTTTATCGTAATAAACAATTAATTTTGCCGTCCGTAAAAGACGTTCACCTTGCACCACTGAAACATCACCCTTAAAAAGTGCTATCCCTTCTTTATCACGTATTTCTAAAGAATCTGCATGAAGTTCTACCGGTTCTTTGTCGTTTGATAGACTTATTCCCAAATGGGTCCCTTCAGCATATACTAAAAACGCTCCTCCTCCTAACATTCCCATGCTAAAAGCCAACGTCATACCTATCCATCTTTTGTATGATCTCATTCTTTCAATTCTTCTGTTTGTATATACGTATGAATTCTCTTTTTAAAATCCCTTAAAAATTCGTGTTGATATTGCATCATTACTTTTGAAACACTAAATGCACACCACCATGGAAATACATGTTTTTTCCTTTTTCTCGAATTTGTAAGGCATTGGCAGCAAGATGAAAACCGGCTCGCTGAATCTTAACGCGTTGATCCGTTTTTAACTGTCCCTCAGATAAATTAATATTAGCCGACATAAATTGCGCCATCATCCCATCATTTGTCGTAATGGTGAATGGCTTATCCAACTGTAAAAAACCATGAATGTTATCGTAAATACCCCTTTGTGCAGCAAGAAAAAATTGTCTTTTCTGGCCCATAGATGCTTTTGCTGTGATGTTTTGTAATCCAATTATTCCAGAGCGCGTTTGATCTTGAAATGCTTTTTCTGCTTTAAGCCAATAAGGTTCATGAGCACGCGTATAACCTTCTAATTTTGGATTGAGCATTGTCAAGTTTCTCACTCCATTCTCTTCATTATTTAAAGGCATAGGATCAGAAGTAACGGGAACTAAGAAAAACGTAAACCAGCAAAAAACCAGCGATAAAACTAACGCTAAGAGCGGTAAAAAAATTTTTAATAGGCTAATGCGACGCGAATGACGAGATGCCTTTTTAAAAACATCTCCAACTGATGATTGCGTTGAAAAGACTTCATAATGATTGTGGACGGACATACTCTCCTAATCTCTTAAATATTCCGCATTTTTAATCTGTATAACCTTTATAAGAGGTATTTTCAAATTTTGTTTCTTGAAATTTGTTTTTTCTTTGTTTTATTTTGCTTTTATCCATTTATATATTGTAATATGCATGAAGTGCACAATTATAAAAAAGTTTTTTGTGTGAAAGTGAGGCTATTGTGGTTAAATCAGAACTTGTGCAAATTATTGCTCGCCATAACCCGCATCTTTTTCAACGAGATGTGGAAAATATTGTAAACGCTATTTTTGAAGAAATTTCAACAGCTCTTGCCAATGGCGATCGTGTTGAACTTCGTGGATTTGGAGCTTTTTCTGTAAAAAGCCGTTCAGCTCGGAATGGACGTAACCCACGAACTGGAGAAGCCGTTACTGTTGAAGAAAAGTGGATTCCTTTTTTTAAAACTGGCAAAGATTTACGCGACCGTCTTAATCAGTGAGAAACTTATGATTATTAAACGTATTCTTCTAACAAGTATCGGTGTGATTATTACAGCGCTTTTAATTGTTTTTATCGTAGCTAATCGTCAAATGGTTCCGTTAACCCTTGATCCTTTTCGAGAAAACTCTGAAAGTTTTACTTATCGCGCTCCTCTCTTTATATGGCTTTTTATTTTTTTTGGTTTTGGTATTTTATTAGGAAGTCTGATCCGTTGGTTTTCCTATCGCAAATGCAAAAAAGCTCTCAAAAAAAGTAAAGCCGAGATTGAAAAATTGAAAACGTCTATCACAAATCTGGTGTAATGGTCTTTTAATGAAATCGTTTTCCCTTTAATATTTTGTAGTCAATACAGAGTTTTTTTCTATACGTGTTTTAATTGATTTTAGTTCTTTTTCTCTTTTACGAAACATTTAAGAGCTTTATAATGTATTTTTTTATACCTCATATACCATGATACAGAACATGCCTGCACAATGTTTTCAATCCTCCTACAAGAATAGATATCCGCAGGAAAAGTTGCCTCTTATTTTGGAAACGGGTGTGAGTGAGAACTATGCTCTCATTGATTCTGGAAATGGACAAAAATTAGAGCGTTATGGAGATTATCGAATTATTCGTCCAGAAGGCCAAGCACTATGGAAACCTGCTTTATCACAAAAACAATGGGCTGATGTTGATGCTATTTTTACAGGAAACCGTGATGAAGAGGGTATTGGTCGTTGGCATTTTCCTAAAAAGCTACTTGATGAAACATGGCCCCTTTCTTGGAATGGATTGTCTTTTCTGGGGCGTTTTACTTCCTTTCGTCATGTAGGTGTTTTTCCTGAACAAGATGCCCATTGGCGCTCTATGGAAGAACAAATCATAAAAGCCGCACGCCCTATAAAACTATTGAATCTTTTTGGCTATACAGGTGTTGCCTCTTTGATTGGAGCACGAGCGGGTGCAAACGTTACTCATGTTGATGCTTCTAAAAAGGCCATTGCGTGGGCAAAAGCTAATCAGAAAAGAGCAGGATTACCAGATCATTCTATTCGCTGGATTTGTGATGATGCTGTCAAATTTGTCGAGCGAGAACTCCGTCGCAAAAAGAGCTATGATATGATCCTGCTTGATCCCCCTGCTTATGGACGTGGAACCCATGGCGAAATTTGGCAACTGTTTGATCATTTACCAGCCATGATAACAAATTGTCGTAAACTCCTCTCTGATAAACCTCTCTCTGTTGTCCTTACAGCTTATTCCATTCGTGCTTCCTTCTTTGCACTTCATACTTTAATGCGCGATACATTTGTAAATCTTGGTGGCACAGTCGAATCGGGAGAACTCATTTTGCGTGAAGAAGTTGCAGGACGCGCCCTTTCTACTTCTCTTTTTAGCCGTTGGATTGCTTGAATATGTGTAGAACCAAAACTGGTAAAGTGAAAGAAATTACCTCCCTTAGCAATCCTATCATAAAAGATCTTAAAGCACTTAACCAAAAGAAAAACCGTAATCGCGAAGGTCTTTTTATGGCAGAGGGATTGAAATTGGTCATTGATGCTCTCAATCTCGGTTGGACAATACAGACACTTATTTTTTCTAAAAGCGAAATTGGTAATACCATTATCGAAAATACTGCTGCACGCGCTGTAGCCAATGGTGCTTTTGTTATCAAAGCCTCACTAAAGGTTATGGAATCACTTACTCGACGTGATAACCCACAAACAGTTATTGGTATTTTTAAACAAAAATGGCAACCTCTGGAAACAATACAAGGGCAAACTAAAGATGTTTACATCGCGCTTGATCGTGTGCGTGATCCTGGAAATCTTGGGACCATTATTCGCACTGCTGATGCTGTAGGTGCCAAAGGTGTTCTTTTAATTGGCGAAACAACAGATCCTTTCTCACCTGAGACAGTTCGTGCAACCATGGGATCTATTTTCTCTATACCCCTTTATCGTTTTGATGAAAGCGCCTTTTTAAACTGGTCGGCTCACTTTAAAGGTATGATTGTTGGCACGCATCTCAAAGGATCTCTGGATTATCGGACACTTGATTTCAAAAATGGTCCGATAATCCTTTTAATGGGAAATGAAAAACAGGGACTATCAGATACTCTTACACATCGATGTGATAAACTTGCACGTATTCCACAAAGTGGACGTGCTGACTCGCTTAATCTGGCAGTAGCAACAGCTGTCATGCTTTATGAAATCCGTCGCCCTTATTTAACACTGGAACCATGCGAGGAAAAAATATGATCCGCAAATCACTCCCTTTTCTTCTCCTTGGCTTAGCCCTTACAGTCGGGCTTGACCAAGCTGTTAAGTACTGGGTTATGCACAATATGCCTTTAGGAACAGAAATCCCGCTTATTCCTTTCCTTTCCCTTTATCATGTGCGTAATTCTGGTATTGCATTTTCGTTTTTTTCTTCCTTTTCTCACTGGGGAATCATTGCCATAACGATTATTGTAATTATCTTTCTTCTATGGTTATGGAAAAATACTGAATATAATAAATTTTTAACGCGCTTCGGTCTTGTCCTTATTATTGGGGGAGCAATTGGCAACCTTATTGATCGTATTCGCTTTCATCATGTCACTGATTATATACTTTTTTACATTGATGATATTTTTTATTTTGCTATTTTCAATCTTGCAGATAGTTTTATCACGCTTGGTGTTATTGTTATTCTTATTGAGGAACTGCGCACTTGGATGAAAGCAAAACGTCACTTCAACCATACATCTTCCCATTAATGTTCTCATCGCCTTAAAAAACAGAGATTTTTAACCATCATAAGCCTGATTAAAAACTCTCTTAGATAATTCTTTCGACTGATTATTTTACATATTTTTTCTTTATGAGAGTTTTATTTTTTCTTCAACTTTACATGTCCATCTTTGCTCAATACAAAAGAACTGGCTTCAGATGGCTTTTACACTATACTATTTCTACTGACACCGTCGTAAAATGAGCTTGGAAAGCATTGAAAATATCTCTAAAATAAGTAAATAAATTGAGTATCCAATGATACTCTTTTTCTCATAAAAGGTATGATGAGCGGATAAATAAAAATACCCCTTACGAAAACTTTCATATACAAAGTTTGCCGCAACATCAGAGACAAAAAAGAATACAATGGTAGGTAGCAGTTTGCACCTTTGTTAAGTCAAGCTGAGATGTATATGATGCTACACCCTTATCACCATCGATAAATAGAATTTGAAATATTAAAAGTGTTTATTAAATGATTACAATTGAGTAAAAAAATACTTGTTATCCGTTTTTTTTGATTTTAATTTCTATGCTCTTCTTCTTTTCTTAATAAACTATGAAGTTAATATATTGATTATAAATTATAACTTTATATTGAATTTAAGCTGCTTTAAATTGTTTTTTTTCATTGTTTCAAATCTTTTTATTTTTAATGCAAAAAAATCTAACAAATCAAAGTGATAGACCTACAGTCATATGTTTTTTTGTTTCATAATGTAAAAACCACTGTGCGCACCATTTTTATGGCTATGAAAAAACAATTTAGCATCATCGTATTATTTTACAGCTCTCAGTGTTGTCTTATAGCTCCTTGCATTTTAGAGAATTTATGAGCGATATTTTTACTCCTTTTTAGAGCTTTTTATCCGCATACCAATCCTAATCGTATCGTACAGGAAAATGATCTTGATTGCTTTAATATAAACAGATTTGTCATCAGAAAACCTTACGATATTTTTTAAGGGTATTTAGAATTAATATATCTTTATATATTAATAGGTTATATAAAAACTCAACCCAATTAGATTTTCTGGCTGGGTAGAGCAGATGCAATCTTGAAAATTGAAAAATAGCGTGATGTTACGTGTCACTTTTCTTATCACCTTAAAGATAGATATTTTATAAGTGGAAATTATAGGATTCCTGTGAATAATAAAAAACTTCTTAATTTCATCTTTTTCTTTTGTAAAATACGATGAAGACAGAAGTATTTTTCATGGAAATGAATTTTTTCCTTACCAATTTGTAAGGTTCATTGCTTTGATAAATCTCTTGTAATTTTTAAATAAATCTCCATAATAAGAGGAGATATGCTGGAATTCCGCCAGTGATTCTGAAGGTTTTTTGTATTCGCCAAATTAAGGCTTATACAGAGCTTGTCTCTTCAAAGAGAGAGACATTTAAAAACCCAATACCTGACGGGACATATGCTAAAGGATTTTATATTATGGCTAATTTTAAAAATTTACGTTCAGCGCCTGCTTCTCATGCTGATGCATCGATTGATCAGGGATTGCGTGACTATATGTTGGGTGTTTATAATACAATGGCCATTGGTTTGCTTATTACAGCTGCTGCTGCCTATGCAATTGTATCATTAGCAACGACAACAGATATGAGCCAAGCAGCCGCTCAGATCAATAGCAGTGTTTATTTAACATCATTTGGAGTAACATTTTATACATCGCCATTCTCTTATATTGTGATGTTTGCACCCCTTATTGCAGTTTTATTCCTTAGTTTTAAAATTAATACACTGAGTACAAATGCTGCTCGTAGCCTCTTTTTTGGTTATGCTGCTCTGGTTGGGCTTTCATTATCTTCAATCGTTTTACGTTATACGACGGAAAGCATTGTACAAACCTTCGTCATTTCCGCTGCAACTTTTGGAGCTCTTTCACTTTATGGATACACAACAAAGCGTGATCTTACAGCGATGGGTTCATTCTTTTTCATAGGTTTGATCGGTTTGATGCTTTCCATGGTTGTGAATATTTTTCTTGGATCAAGCGCTTTGCAATTTGCTATCTCCGTTATTGGTGTTTTTATCTTTGCTGGTTTAACAGCTTACGACACACAAAACATTAAATTGATGTATTATGAAGGAGATCAAGGCGACACCAGAGGTCGTAAAGTTATTATGGGCGCGTTGAGTCTTTATCTTGATTTCATCAATATGTTTGTTTTCTTGTTACAATTTCTCGGTTCAAACCGTGATTGATTGCAGAAATCATCGCTTAATGAAAGAACCTTGTTTCATTTAGAAACAAGGTTCTTTTGTTTTTAGTGTAAGTTTTTATCCTTTACCTTTTAGGGATTATTCTTTTCGTAAAATGGCAAAAGTACTTTACAAGCAAAAACTCCCTTGGTTTAGCGATTTTATTCAACAAAAGCTCCATAATAGCCTTTTAAAAGCAATCCATAGCCGCTCTCACCATCCATCAAATATCCTCAACCCCAATAATCATTATGATCTAACCATTGCCTCTTATAATGTGCATAAATGTGTAGGTGTTGATAAAATTTTTAATCCTACACGAATTGTCCGTGTTATTACTGAATTACAAGTTGATATCCTTGCTCTTCAAGAAGCAGATAAACGTTTTGGAGAACGTATTGGTTTGATTGATCTTCAGCTGTTAAAAGCTGAAACCAGTTTGATCCCTGTACCTCTCAATACTATGTCACCCCATGGTCACGGTTGGCATGGGAACGCTCTCTTTTTGCGAAAGGGATATGTACGTGATACTTTACAAGTCTCTCTTCCTGGTATTGAACCACGTGGAGCTATCATTGTCGAGCTGGAAATGGCAGCAGGACCTATTCGTATTATCGCAGCTCATTTTGGCTTATTACGTTATTCTCGTAAACAACAAACAAAAATGCTCCTTGCAATTTTGCAAAAACGCTCCCTTATGCCTACACTCCTTATTGGAGATTTTAACGAATGGCGGATGGGAAAAGGCTCATCTTTAAACCATTTTTATCCCTATTTTGATAGCACATTTAAAGTTGTACCAAGCTTTCCCTCTCGCTTTCCTTTTCTTGCTCTTGATAGAATTTTTGCCTTTCCTCACCAATTGGTAACAAATCTTGAAAATCACCATTCACCACTTGCGCGCATTGCCTCAGATCATTTGCCAATCAAAGCTTATCTTAATCTTGCTAATGCAATAAATATCCTTAAAAATAAATGAAAAAAGTTAATGTGCCTCATCCCAATTTTGAGCCGTCATGACTTTCACTTCAAGGGGTACAGACAAAGAGAGAACAGGCATTGTAGCATTTTCCATAACATTTTTAACAACATCCATGGTTTTTTTACTCTCCTCTTCTGGTACTTCAAAAATCAGTTCATCATGCACTTGCAGCAACATTTTTGCTGATAGATTTTTTTCTTTTAAAGCATCTTCCATCTGTATCATAGCCCGGCGAATAATATCGGCCGCAGAACCTTGAATAGGAGCATTGATAGCCGCTCTCTCATTAAGAGAACGAATTTTTACATTCTTTGCTTTTATTTCTGGATAATGGATACGACGTCCAAAAATTGTTTCTACATAACCATTCTCACGCGCAAAACTTTTAGTCTTTTCCATATAATCTTTAATTCCTGGAAATCTTTCAAAATAAAGTTGAATATAACGACCTGCTTCTTGACGTGAAATTCCTAATTGATTGGCTAATCCAAAAGCTGAAATACCATAAATAATACCAAAATTAATCGCTTTTGCACGCCGTCGTGTATCTGAAGGCATTCCCTCTATCGCAACGCCAAACATTTCTGACGCCGTTATAGCGTGAATATCATGTCCTTTAGCAAAAGCTTCTTTTAATGCTTTTATATCCGCAATATGGGCAAGAATACGCAATTCAATCTGACTATAATCTGCCGAAAGCAACACATGTCCTTTGGGAGCAATAAAAGCTGTGCGGATTTTACGTCCCTCCACGGTCCGTACCGGAATATTTTGCAAATTTGGTTCTGATGATGATAACCGTCCCGTTGATGTTGTTGCCAAAGAATAATTCGTATGAACACGTCCTGTTTTTGGTAAAATATAAGAGGGTAAAGCATCTGTATAAGTCGACTTTAGTTTTGTAAGCTGGCGCCAATCAATAATTTTACGTGGCAAAATATGACCTTCAGCTGCCAATTCTTCTAAGGTCTGTGCAGAAGTTGACCACTGCCCCCCCTTGGTTTTAGCGCCTCCAGGCAATCCCATTTTACCAAAAAGAATATCACCTAATTGCTTTGGTGAAGCAAGATTGAATTTCTCATCCGCGAGTTGATAAATTTCCTCTTCTAAAAGAGCAGCAGCCTGCGCTAATTCTCCTGAAAGACGCAATAAAATCTTCTTATCAATAAGAATTCCACGTTCTTCCATTCTTGCAAGAACATCTATGAGTGGTTTATCAAGACGTTCATAGATTTTAGTCATTCCTTGAGAGACAAGTTGTGGTTTTAAAACTTGCCACAAACGGAGTGTTACATCAGCATCTTCAGCCGCGTAAAGCGTCGCTTGTTTCAAATCTACTTGTGCAAAAGAAGTGATCTTTTTTCCGTTATGTGTTAAATCCTTATAGGCAATTGGTGTATGTCCAAGCCAACGCTTAGATAAATCATCCATATTATGTGTTAATGTTCCAGCATCTAAAGCATAGGAAAACAACATAGTGTCATCAAAACAACGCATCACGATGCCATATTGTTTCATCACCAACCAATCATATTTTATATTCTGACCTATTTTTAACACCGCAGAATCTTCCAATATTGGCTTTAAAAGTGCTAAAGCCTTCTCGGTTTTAATCTGTTCTGCAATGCGTGCCCCTCCCAAAAGATCATCTTCCCCTTCAACATGTTCAAGAGGTATATAAGCCGCTTTTTCCGGTTGTAATGCTAATGAAAAGCCAACAAGCTTTGCTTGCATGGGATCAAGGGATGTTGTTTCAGTATCAAATGCAAAAAAGCCTTGCTCTTCTGCTTGCCATAACCACTCTTGCAAAACGCCTTCATCGAGAATCGTTGTATAAGCATCTCTTGTAATTTTTTGAGTTAGTGCTTGATCTTTTCGTTTTTCTGCTAGCTGTTGTGGAGAATTCTCTGAAAAATTATGGGGAAGTGTGCTATCTTCTTCCTTTACATTAGAATCGTGCTCCTTTTTAGATTTTTCCCAGTCAACAGCTATATCAAGGGCATCAATAGCTGTTGCATCACATGACGTTGCTTCTGCCACGCGACGCGTGAGTGTTGAAAATTCCATCGCTTTCAAAAAAGAAATTAAGCGTGGTCCATCTTGGGGTTCTAAAATAAAATCATCTAAATCACTGTCTATAGGAACATCTGTTTTAAGTCTAACAAGTTCACGAGAAATCTTAACCTGTTCACTATAAGCTTGTATGTTTTCACGTCTTTTTGTTTGTTTAACTTCAGTCACACGTTGTAACAAAAGATCAAGAGAATCAAATTGATTCAATAATTGGGCAGCAATTTTGGGACCAATGCCTGGAATACCTGGTACATTATCTGTTGCATCTCCAATTAATGCTTGTAAATCGATCATCTTTTCAGGAAAAACACCCCATTTTTCTATAACTTCTGAGACACCTATATGCTTGTCTTTCATTCCATCATACAAGGATACATGCTTATTGACGAGTTGCATAAGATCCTTATCAGAAGAAATAATCGTTGTTTTTGCACCAACCTTTGTTGCTAATGTTGCATAGGTCGCTATTAAATCATCCGCTTCAAAACCTTCCTTTTCAATACAAGGCAAATTAAAAGCTTTTGTTGCTTGGCGTATTAACGCGAATTGAGGAATTAAATCTTCGGGAGGTTCAGAGCGATTCGCTTTATACTGAGGGTAGATTTGTTTTCGAAAAGTATCAGATGAATAATCAAAAATAACAGCAAAATGTGTTGGAATAATACCTGTCTTTGTGTTACGAGCATCACAGAGTAATTTCCATAACATATTACAAAAACCAGCTACTGCTCCTATAGGAAGTCCGTCCTTTTTACGTTTTAAAGGCGGTAAAGCATAGTAAGCACGAAAAACATAGCCTGACCCATCAACCAACAAAAGATGATCTGTTGCTTTCATGACAATTTTATTTCTCCATTTCAGCTAAAAAAATACATTCCCCTTATATATTTTTTTCACTTTTATTTTATTTTTTTCATTTTGCCTCTAAAAAGCCATTTTTTCTTTTCATAAGACATGAAGTCGTTACATTTTATATTACGTACCTAGAGCTTTTCTTTGCTGTTACAGGATTAATAGCTTTCATTTTGCTCCTCCTATGATAGCTGGGGTACGATGTAGCGACAAGGTCGTTGTGGTGTTCCCCTCCCCACAACGACCGTTTTTTTTGATATCCGTGTTTTATGTTTTTAATCTTAAATAACCTTTTTAGAAAAAAGGTAGGGATATTATTCATGAATTTTGAAATTATTCCACAGAGCTTTTTCACCCATTTTATTGATAAAATCAGCATGCAATTTTATTTCCTGTGCACTCAATCTTGAAGGTAAAGCTTGTAGACGAGATTTAACTGTATAAGGCGTATCTTTATCATTTTTGATATGTTCATTAACATTTCTTTTGTTCTCAAAACCCAATACACCCTGCTTTCCACCAATCAGTTCAATATAAACATCGGCTAAAATCTCCGCATCAAGCAAAGCGCCATGAAGAACACGATGACTATTATCAATTCCAAAACGTTTACATAAAATATCAAGAGAATTAGGACCCATAGGAAATTTACGCCGCGCCATAGCCAATGTATCAAGAATATTATCAACACTGATAAGCGGCTTATTGACGCGTTTTAATTCTGCATTAATAAAACCTATATCAAAACTTGCATTATGGGCAATCATTGTTGCACCATTGATAAACTCCAAAAATTCATCAGCAATATCGCTAAAGCTTTTTTCATTTTTTAGGCGTTCATTGGTCAATCCATGAATTGCTACAACTTCATCAGGAATAATAACACCTTGTGGATTTAAATAAACGTGGAATCGGCGTTCTGTAAGATAACGATCAACCATCTCAACACAACCGATTTCGATTATGCGATCTTTTTCTTTATCTAAACCTGTTGTTTCTGTATCAAAAATAACTTCACGCATGACTTCAATTCTTTAGTAAATTTTTTATCACGTACAAAACTTGTTTACGTGTATTCTCTAAATCTTTTCCTGTATCAATAATAAAATCAGCACGTTTACGTTTTTCTTCATCAGACATTTGCCTGGCATCAATAAAAGAAAATTTTTCTTCATTCATATCTTGGCGAATCATTACACGTGCTTTTTGTATTGCTCGTGTCGCAGAGACAACAACAACACTGTCTACACGTTTTTCACCATTTGTTTCAAAAAGAAGTGGAATCTCAAGAACAACTAATTCTTTTTCCTGTCGGCGTGCTGTCTCAATAAATTCTTCTTCTTTTTTTTGCACTAAAGGATGTATTATTTTTTCTAATGTTTGTAATTTTTCCTTATCACCAATCAAAACTTTAGAAAGCTTTAGTCGGTTAATCTTCCCATCCTCAATAACATTGGGAAACATATGTGTTATAAGTGATACAACCGGTTCACTCTTATAAAGTTGATGTACTGCTTCATCAGCACTAAAAACAGGAACACCCGCTTGTTTGAAAAAATCAGCAACTGTCGATTTTCCCATAGCAATTGATCCGGTCAATCCTATGACTTTCATTCTGTCTTTTCACCCATATCCTGTAAAATTTCTGCTCGTAATGCTTTTGTAACCTGTGGTCTTATTCCAAACCACCGTTCAAACCCGAAAACAGCCTGATGTAAAAGCATGCCAAGCCCATCAACAGTCCTTAAACCATGTGCTTTTGCTTGTTGTAGAAAAGGTGTTAACAATGGTGTGTAAACAATATCTGTTACTAATGCCGTTGTTTTTGCTTTATGAAAATCACAAAAAAAAGAACTTTCTTTTTCCTCAGATGAAGTTGTTATACCTATAGAGGTCGTATTGACAATTAAATCAGCTTGGTAAAGTATTTTATCTATATTCTGCCAATCGTGAACTTCCACAGGTTTTCCGAAATGCTGTGCTAAATCCTCTGCTCGTCTCTTTGTACGATTAACTAAGCAGATGCGTTCAAATCCACGTTTTTTTAAGGCGTACAGAATAGCACGTGCTGCACCACCTGCCCCAAAAATAATTGCTGTTTCTCCCACCCAATCAGGAGCAAAATCATCAAGATTAGCACTAAAACCATAAGAATCACTATTGGTGGCACAAAGTTTATTTCCTTCATACCAAAGCGTATTAACAGCACCAATCATTGTTGCTACATCATCTTTATAATTTGCTAAATGAAAAGCTTCCTGTTTATGGGGTAGTGTAATATTCCCCCCACAAAACCCCCTTTTTTTTATAGATGTGAAAAAATCTTTAAATTCTTCAGAGCTTACTTCTTGCGCAATATATTCGCCTTGTAGATTATATTGTTTAAGCCAAAAATTATGAATTTTTGGCGATTTTGAGTGATTAATAGGAGTACCAACAACAAAAGCACATGGAACTTTTGTTGTTTTGTGCTTTCTTGTTAAATTAGCCATCAATAACCCCTAAATGACGCAATTTTATGAGTAAGGGCAATAAAGGTAAACCAACAATGGTAAAAAAATCTCCATCAATTTTTTCAAATAGTTGGATCCCTTCCCCTTCAATTTGATAGACCCCCACACTATTTAAAACATCTGTTCCCACGCGCGCTAAATAACATTCAATAAACTCTGATGAAAGAGGACGTACTGACATATGTGCACTAAAAGATTCTACCCAAATTTCTCGGCCATTATGAAATAAAGCTACTGCACTATGAAGAGAATGTTTTTTTCCTGATAACTCACATAAACGTTGATGTGCTTCCTTACTATTTATAACTTTATGAAGAACTTGACCTTCCAAATCAAGCACTTGATCGCAACCAATAACAAAAGCACCAGGAAAACGATCAGAAACATTTTTTGCTTTTGCACTCGCAAGAAAACAGCTGAGTTCTTTAGGTGTTTTTTCTTTTGCTTCTTTTTCTACTTCTCTTTCATCAAAAGAAGCTCCTTCAATCAAAAAATTTAAACCCGCTTTTTTAAATAATTGTGCACGATAAAAACTAAGAGATGCTAATATTAACCTATTTATTACCATGGGATTCTTTCACTTTCCTTCACGAAATCGTGACAAAAGTTCAAATATTGCCGCTGCAGTTTCTTCAATAGAGCGCCTTGTGACATCAATAATAGGCCAATTAAAACGTTCGCAAATGCGTTTTGCATAGATTAATTCTTCAGCTATGTTAATACGATTTGTATAACTATCAAGAGCAAAACCTTGTCCCAAATCACGATTTTGGCGAATATGTGAGATTCTTTCAGCTGAAGCAATTAAACCAATAATTAAAGAATTTTTTGCCTCTAAAAGGGATTCTGGTAAATCAATATTAGGAATAAGAGGGACATTGGCCGTTTTTATTCCACGATTTGCTAAGTAGATACTTGTTGGCGTTTTAGATGTCCTTGAAATTCCTACAAGAATTACATCCGCTTCAGATAAGCTACTGAAAGATTGTCCGTCATCATGCTCTATTGTAAAATCCAATGCCTCAATACGGCGAAAATAATCTGCATTAAGATCATGTTGTGCACTTGCACGTAAGTGGGTTGGCATCCCAAGGTAAGACTGAAAAGCATTTAAAACAGGATGTAATATATCAATATAAGGAACTTTTATTTTTTCGCATCTTTTTTGAAGAAGAAGTTTAAGTTTTTCATCAATTATTGTGTAAAGAACAATACCAGGCTCTTGTTGTATTTCATCAAGAGCCTTTTGTAACTGTATTTTATTACGAATCATAGGATAGATATGCTCTGTTGCCTGACTCGTTGTATACTGCGATGCTACAGCTCTTCCAACAGAAATTAATGTTTCCCCCGTTGCATCAGAAAGCATGTGTAAATGAAAGAACTTTTTTTCTTTTGTCACAAAAAATTTAACTCCTTGTTAAGACATGTGTATATATCCTTAGGCTTTTTTATAAAACTAAAATTTAGAAAAAATCTTCCATTATTATACACAGATAAATCCCTTGTGATAATCTAAAACCTCTTGTAAGAGAAAAAGGGGGATAACATCTTTAAGATAGTGTTATTTTTATCTTTTTTTTCTTCTCTTTTGTGGATAAAATTGAGAATAAATAAAGTGTAAATAATAATTCACACTAAACACAGTCTTAAATAAAAAGAATCCTTTCTATAATATAAATTTATTAATAAAAAATACTCTTGAATGGTACTTCATGAATGCTATAAGTTAAAATCATATTTTTTATATAATATTATACAAATAAATTTCATATAAATGGTACTTGCAGATTTTAAAGATTGAGTGTAAGATGTTCTTTTCTTGAGAATATTTCGTTCTATAAAATCTCCATAAATTGTTCAAGGTAATTCTCTCCTTAATTTAAAGAGCATATTTCATGCAAAAAATGAAACTACAAGAACTTAAAAGCAAAAATCCTGTTGAACTTGTTTCTTTTGCTGAAACATTAGAGGTTGAAAATGCTTCCCTGATGCGCAAACAAGAATTAATGTTTGCTATCTTGAAAAAACTAGCTCTACAAGATGTAGAAATTATAGGAGAAGGCGTTGTTGAAGTTTTACAAGATGGATTTGGATTTTTGAGATCTGCTGATGCTAATTATCTTCCTGGACCTGATGATATTTATCTTTCACCTGCGCAAATTCAGTCATTTTCTTTAAAAACTGGCGATACCATTGAAGGTCCTATACGGAGTCCAAAAGAAGGGGAACGTTATTTTGCTCTTCTTAAAATTAATACTATTAATTTTGAGAAACCTGAAAAAATTCGTTATAAAATTCACTTTGATAATCTTACACCTCTTTATTCAAATGAGCGCTTCCAAATGGAAATACAAGATCCTACAGAGAAGGATATGTCATCGCGCGTAATTGATTTGATATCTCCATTGGGAAAAGGACAAAGAGGATTAATTGTTGCACCACCTCGGACGGGAAAAACAGTTCTCCTTCAAAATATTGCTCATTCTATTACTACTAATCATCCTGAATGTTATCTTATCGTTCTTTTAATTGATGAACGGCCAGAAGAAGTTACCGATATGCAGCGTTCTGTAAAAGGAGAAGTTGTTTCTTCTACTTTTGATGAACCAGCAATACGTCATGTACAGGTGGCTGAAATGGTTATAGAAAAAGCCAAACGCCTCGTTGAATATGGGCGTGATGTTGTTATTCTTCTTGATTCTATTACACGTTTGGGGCGTGCCTATAATACGGTTGTTCCTTCCTCTGGTAAGGTTTTAACAGGTGGTGTGGATGCGAATGCTCTACAGCGTCCTAAACGTTTTTTTGGTGCAGCGCGCAATATTGAAGAAGGTGGGTCTTTAACCATTATTGCTACAGCTTTGATTGATACCGGTAGTCGTATGGATGAGGTTATTTTCGAAGAATTTAAAGGAACTGGTAATTCGGAAATCGTTCTTGATCGTAAGGTTGCTGATAAGCGTATTTTTCCTGCTATGGATATTTTGAAGTCAGGGACACGTAAGGAAGAACTTTTAGTAGCACGGCAAGATTTACATAAAATTTTCGTGCTTCGTCGTATTTTAGCACCTATGAATGTAACGGATGCAATTGAATTTTTAATTGATAAATTAAAACAAACGAAAAACAATAGTGAATTCTTTGATTCAATGAATACATAGAAACACTAAGTTTTTTGGTTAGGATACATCCTGTGGATACAATCTTTGCCGTTTCGAGTGGATTGTTGCCTTCAGGGGTTGCAGTCATTCGAGTTTCTGGTTCTCACGTTGTAAATGTTGTTAAAACGCTTTGTGGTTGTTTGCCTAAGCCGCGTTTTATGCATTATGGGAACCTTACGGCTCGTGATGGTAGCTTTTTGGATGCTGCTTTGACGGTTTTTTTTCCTGCTCCTCATAGTTTTACAGGAGAAGATTGTGCAGAGTTTCATTTGCATGGAGGAAAAGCGGTTGTAAATCGTTTTCTTGATGAATTGTCTACATTTTCTGGATGTCGTATGGCTGAAGCAGGTGAGTTTTCTCGTCGTGCTTTTATGGAAGGAAAATTAGATCTTGTTCAAGCAGAAGGTCTTGCTGATTTAATAGAAGCAGAAACGGAAAGTCAGCGGCGTTTGGCAGTTATGGGTGCTAGTGGGCATTTAACAGAACTTTATCGCGATTGGCGGCATAAACTTATGAAAGCACGTGCTTTTATTGAAGCAGAACTTGACTTTTCTGATGAAGCTGATGTTCCAAATTCACTATCTGATAAAGTTTGGAAAGATGTAGAAGATCTTTGTCGTTCTCTTCAAAAACATATTGATGAGGGAGAACGTGCAAGTATCTTACGTGATGGGTTAAAAATTGTTATTGCTGGTGCTCCAAATTCTGGAAAATCAAGTATCATGAATCGTTTGGCCGGAAGATCTGTTGCTATTGTGACAGATGAGGCAGGAACGACGCGTGATGCTTTAGAGATGAGGCTTGTTTTTGGTGGTTTACCAGTTTTTTTGACAGATACTGCTGGTTTTAGAGAGACAGAAAATAAAATTGAGCAATTAGGAATAGAAGTTGCAAGGCAGCATGTTAGAGAAGCTGATTTGGTTATTTTTGTTTATGATATGACAAAGCCAAAGGAAATTGAACTACCAGAAACTTCAGCTGAAATATGGCATATTGGTAATAAACTTGATCTTTGTGAAAAAAGTGAATTTGATTTTTTTATACAGTTTTCTGCATCAACAGGTTTGAATTTTGACTATTTTATTAAGGAACTTGAGACATTTTGTTCACGTCGTGCTTCTGAAATTGGAAATCTTGTTCCGGCGCGCAAAAGGCAACTTCAACTCTTAAAAGAGGCTGTTAAAGAAATTGAGGCTTCTGTGAATTACACTTCTCTTGATCTCAGTTTACGTGCAGAACATCTTCGTCGTGCCAGTGATTTTCTTGGAAAAATTACGGGTGATATAGATGTTGAAGATTTACTTGATATTATTTTTTCGGAATTTTGTATTGGTAAATAATGATTCACGTGAAACATTGATTATTTCATAGACAGATTCAAAAGATTATGTATTTTATAAGTTCTGTTTCACGTGAAACTTGAAAATAGATTCTCTATAGGATAAATTCAAATGCACTCGTATGATGTTATCATTGTTGGGGGTGGCCATGCTGGCTGTGAAGCAGCTTGTGCTTCGGCGCGTGTTGGGGCAAAGACAGCTCTTGTTACACATAAAATAGCAGCATTGGGAACAATGTCGTGTAATCCTGCTATTGGTGGGCTTGGAAAAGGGCATCTGGTTCGTGAAATAGATGCCTTGGATGGTATTATGGGACGTGCAGCAGATGCTGCTGGAATTCAATTTAGACTTCTTAATAGACGAAAAGGTCCAGCAGTAAGAGGACCACGTACACAAGCTGATAGACAGCTTTATAAAGAAGCAATTCAAAAACTTTTGAAAGAACAAGATAATCTTATTCTCATTGAAGATGAGGCTGTTGATTTGATTGTTAAAGATAAGAGTGTTTCAGGTGTTGTTTTAAAAAATCAAGGAGAAGTTTTTTCTGGGGCTGTTGTTTTAACAACGGGGACATTTTTAAATGGTTTTATTCATATTGGTGATAAAACATGGGCTGCTGGACGTATGGGAGATCAGTCAAGTGTTCAACTTGCTGAGCGTTTGAAAAGTTATGATATAAAGCTTGGAAGATTAAAAACAGGAACGCCTGCCCGTCTTAGTAAAAAAACAATTCGTTGGGAATCTCTTGCAAAACAACAAGCAGATGAAGATCCAGTTCCCTTTTCTTTTTTGACAGAAAAAATTCAGCAACCGCAAATTGAATGTGCAATAACACGCACAAATACACAAACACATCAAGTTATTCGTGAAAATATTCATCGTTCTGCTTTGTATTCTGGAAATATTGAAGGATTAGGTCCGCGTTATTGTCCTTCTATTGAAGATAAAATTGTTAAATTTGGTGAACGTGATGGACATCAGATTTTTCTGGAACCAGAGGGATTAAATGATGATACTATTTATCCAAATGGGCTTTCTACTTCTCTTCCTGAGGATGTACAAATTTCTTTATTGAGAACTATTGAAGGGTTGGAAAATGTGAAAATTTTACAATCTGGTTATGCTATTGAATATGATTTTGTTAATCCACAGCAGTTGACGAGAAATTTAGAATTACGCTGTTTGCCAGGACTCTTTTTAGCGGGGCAAATTAATGGTACAACAGGGTATGAGGAAGCAGCAGCACAGGGGCTTTTGGCAGGGTTAAATGCAGCACGCAAGGTGGGTGGTTTAGATGAAATACTTATAAGTCGTTCTACAGCTTATATTGGTGTTATGGTCGATGATTTGGTTTCACGTGGTGTGTGTGAGCCTTATCGGATGTTTACATCGCGTGCTGAGTTTCGTTTATCTTTACGATCTGATAATGCTGATACGCGTTTGACACCTTTGGCACAAGAATGGGGGATTGTTAGTAAAATACGTTGGGATTGTTATCAGAAAAAACAACAACGTCTTGATCAAGCACGATCAATATGCCAAAATCTCTTTTTAACACCGAATGAAGCTTCTGCTCATGGATTACATGTGAATCATGATGGAATTCGGCGTTCGGCGTATGATTTTCTTGCTTATCCTCATATGACTTTAGAGCGTCTTTCACATTTTTGGCCACAATTACAGTCAATTGATTCTAAAACTGTTGAAGATTTAGAAATTGAAGCACAATATGCAGTTTATTTAGAAAAACAAGCACAAGATATTGCGTCTCTTCAACGTGATGAGCGTTTAGAAATTCCTTCTTCTCTTGATATTCAGTCAATTTCTGGTCTTTCAAATGAACTTAAAACAAAAATTCAGGAAATTTCACCGCGTTCAATTGCTGATGCACAAAAAATTGATGGTATGACACCCGCAGCATTGTCGCTTATTATTACATATATTCAACGTCAACGGCGTGAAAAGGCTAAAATAGCTTAATGAATCTTTCTATAGAACAAAAATATCAACTACTCTCAGATATTGTTCCTTCTGTTTCACGTGAAACGATGGAAAAATTAATGCAATTTGAGACTTTAATAATGCAGTGGAATAAGCATATTAATTTAATATCTTCTTCAACAATACCTCTACTGTGGACACGTCATATTTTGGATTCAGCACAAATCTATCCTTTATATAGTGATTTACTACATTGGTGTGATCTTGGATCAGGTGGTGGTTTTCCTGCAATTGTTATTGCTCTCTTTATGAAAGAAAAAAAAACAGGACATATTGATCTTATTGAAAGTAATGGAAAAAAAGTTTCTTTTTTACGCACAGTTATTGCTGAGTTTGATCTTCCAGCGACAGTTTATCATCACAGAATCGAGGATGTATACAAAAAAATAGTAAAACCAGAGGTGATAACTGCACGGGGATTAGCTTCACTTGATGAACTTTTAAGACTTATTTTTCCTTTATTCACACAAAAAACAATCGCTCTTTTGCAAAAAGGACGGGATTATTCTACAGAAATAGAAAATGCCTCTGCCAATTGGCAATTTGATCTGCTAAAACATAAAAGCAAAATTGATGAAAATTCTGTTATTTTGGAAATTTCTCATCTTCGATCATGTAGAGGGTAAAGCAAAATGAGCGAAACACGAATTATCGCTATTGCAAACCAAAAAGGTGGGGTAGGAAAAACAACCACAGCAATTAATCTTGCAACAGCTTTAGCAGCCATTGGGGAAAATGTTCTTATTATGGATGTTGATCCACAAGGAAATGCAAGTACAGGATTGGGAATAGATCGTAATAACCGTCCTTTATCTTCTTATGATGTTTTGGTTTCAGGGGTTTCAGTGACAAAAGCCGCTTTAAAAACAGCAGTTCCCAATCTTCATATAGTTCCTTCTACACTTGATTTGTTAGGTGTTGAAATGGAAATTTCTTCATCAAAAGATCGTATTCAACGGTTACGTAAAGCTCTCTACGATGATCCAAGAATGGAGAAAAAATTCAGTTATATTTTGATTGATTGTCCCCCATCTCTTAATCTTCTGACATTGAATGCTATGGGAGCTGCAGATTCTGTTTTGGTGCCTATGCAATGTGAATTTTTAGCACTTGAGGGATTAAGTCAATTGCTTGAAACGGTCAAACAAGTACGATCCGTGCTCAATCCATCTCTGGAAATTCAAGGTATTGTTCTTACCATGTATGATGGACGGAATAATCTTTCAAATCAAGTTGTTGAAGATGTACGTTCTTTTATGGGAGATAAAGTTTATCGTACCGTTATTCCAAGAAATGTGCGGGTATCAGAAGCACCTTCTTTTGGTAAACCCGTATTGCTTTATGATCTCAAATGTGCAGGAAGTCAGGCTTATTTACGTCTAGCATCAGAGGTCATACAACGTGAAAAACAAGCACATGCTGCTGCTTAAAAATGTGAAAAAATAATTTTTGTAAAGAAAACTCAAAGAGTGAAATTATGAATGATGATCAATCAAAAAAAAGACTGGGACGTGGATTAGCAGCATTGATTGGTGATATGAGTTTAAACAACAGTCTTACACGTTCGCCAGGTGTTGAAAAATTAGCAGAGTTTGGTTCAGTTTCTCCAAATTTTGAGCGGTTTATTCCACTTGAAGCTATTTCATGTAATCCCCATAATCCACGGCGCCATTTTACTGAAGCAGAACTTGATAATTTAGCACAATCAATTCGTCAACACGGTATTGTTCAACCTGTTATTGTAAGACCTTTACGCGAAAATCCTCAGCGATTTGAATTAATTGCTGGTGAACGGCGATGGCGTGCTGCACAGCGTGCTCATTTAAGTCAATTGCCAGTAATTATTCGCGATGTGGATGATAAAACGGCTTTAGAATTGGCAATAATTGAAAATGTTCAGCGTGCCGATCTTAATCCTATTGAAGAAGCAATGGGATATGAACTTTTGCTGAATGAACATGGTTATACGCAAGTAGATTTAGCCCAGGTCATTGGAAAAAGTCGAAGTCATGTTGCAAATACGCTTCGTTTGTTAAAATTGCCAGAAAAAGTGCAACAATTTTTAACTGATGGCCAACTCTCTGCTGGTCATGCACGTTGTCTTATAACTGTCGATAATCCACAAGACTTGGCCGAAAAAATTATTCGTGAAGGTCTTTCTGTGCGTCAAACTGAAGTACTTGCCTATGAACAGGCTAATCCGAAGGTCAAAAAACGAACCTCTGTAGAAAAAGATGCGGAAACTAAATCTTTAGAAAAGTTGCTTGCAAATGTAATTGGAATGAAAGTTATTATTAGGCATGGGAAAAAAGGTGGTGATTTAAAAATACACTACTCTTCATTAGAACAATTAGATGATATTTGTCGGCGTTTACAAAGCTAATCAATTGTTTGAAATAAAAAAGTTCTTTTAACAATTGTCTCTTAATATTTTAATTATTCTATACATATGTTTTTTAGCAAATTCAATATTTCTTAAAGGTATAATGTTTTGCTTCTGAAGGGAAATTTCTTCGTTTGTAAGGATATTTAGTGTTATTTGAAGTGCTAAGTGACCAACAACAAAATCTTTAAGTGTGAGATTATTTTTTCTTAAAATATTTACAAGTTTTGGTTTACGAGAAATATAAGTAATATATCCTTCAATACACTTCTTATGAGTGGGTGGATCATTTTTGATCTTAGCTGTTTCTGGTTTTGGAAATAAATTTTGAAATTCTTTTCCTATTTTTTCCAACTTTAAAATAAAATCCTCTGTTAGAGGATAATTGGCAACGAGGGGTGATAGAGAAGAATGATTATCTGTTTTTTTTTATTTCTTGAGTATATAACGCAAAGAAGAAAAGGAATAGAAAGCATAATGAAAATCTAAATATGATTAAAAATTATCCTTTTTTTTCCGAATTTCAGCAAAGACTTCTTCATCTGTTGCATCCTCCATGGCAAGATTTTTTCTGATTATATGATTATCCCAACGAAGAAAAGGATTTGTTGCTTTTTCTTGACCTAAAGTAACAGGAAGAGTCATGGCGTTTTTTTTGCGTAACAAAAAAACTTCTTCTGCTCTTTGTTGAAGTTTTTGATTATGTGGATCAAGCATCAATGCGAAAAGAGCATTGTTTTTGGTGTATTCATGACCACAATAAAGAAGTGTTTCATCAGGAAGTTGACGAAGTTTTTTTAAAGAATCCAGCATTTGTGCTGGTGTTCCTTCAAAAAGACGTCCGCAGCCAAGTGAAAAAAGCGTATCTCCAGCAAAGAGTAGTTTTTTTTCAGGAAAATAATAAGATAAGGCGCCTAGTGTATGACCAGGTGTTGAAAGTGCTAAAATTGTTTGGTTACCAAAGAAAAATCTTTCGTCAGGCTGAAGTGTTTTATCAAGGTGACAAATTTTTTCTTTTTCTGCCTCTGGTCCAATAACAATAGTCTTATAGACTTGTTTTAACTCAGCTAGTGCTTCCACATGGTCATGATGATGGTGTGTTATAAAAATAGTCTGAAGTGTCCAATTACGGCGTTTTAAAGCATTATGGATAGCTTTACTTTCAGGAGCATCAATAGCGGCTGTATAGCCGCTTTTTTCATCATGAATGAGTATACCGAAATTATCTTCTCGACAAATGAACTGTTCAATTAACATGTCTTTTCTCCATGAACAGTGTACAGCGATAAATTTAAAACATGATTTATAATGATAGATGCATTTTGTTTAAGAATCAGATTTGTCCTTTTCTGGAAAAAGTCCCTGTGAATGTTTTAATATAAGAGGCATTTGGGTAAGCATGAAAATAACCGTTATAGGCATCACACCAAATACCTTAAAACTCGTCCAAAAATTATCGCTAAAATTGCGCCAAATGATCTCATTCAAAAGAGCAAGAAAAACGAAAAAAAATGCCCAACGATAGGTCAGTTTTTGCCATCCTAAATCATCGAGTGTTAAAGTAGAATCAAGCGCATAACGCAATAGTGGCTTTTTAAAAAACATCCCACCAAAAAGAATAACAGCAAATAAACTATTAATGATTGTTGGCTTCATCTTTATAAAAGTTTCATTATGAAGCCAGAGCGTTAAAAAGCCAAAAACGAGAACAAATATTCCCGAAATAAGAGGCATAATAGGAATTTGTCTTGCAAGGATCCATGATAAGCTTAGAGAAATAATAATCGCTACCATAAAAATAGCTGTTGCTGGGAAAATGGGTTTGCTAAAATTTTGAAAAAATTCAATGTTTCTTATTAACCATTCTCCCTTATAATTGGCAAAAAAGAAGGCGACTAATGGTCCCATTTCTAAGAGAAACTTAAATGTTGGTGTGAGATGCGTTTTTTTATTGTTGTTCATATTTTTCTCAGAATTATTGTGTGAATTAGGGTTCGTTAAAGGTTGTTTCATACATGTTTTCCTACAATAGTTTCGGCAAAGTCAGAAGCAGAAAAAGGTTGAAGGTCTTCAATATTCTCTCCTACACCGATAAAATAAATGGGTAATTTATATTTTGCTGCGATTGCGACAAGAATTCCTCCGCGTGCAGTCCCATCTAGTTTTGTCATGACTAAACCATTTACACCTGCAATATCGCGGAAAATATCTACTTGGCTGAGTGCATTTTGCCCGGTGGTTGCATCAAGCGTTTGAAGGATTGTATGCGGCGCTTGGGGAGAGTGTTTTCTTAAAACACGAATAATTTTTGCCAACTCATCCATCAATTCAGTTTTATTTTGTAAACGTCCTGCTGTATCAATAATTAATACATCACTGTTTACCGTTTTTGCTTTCTCAAAAGCATCAAACGCTAAACTAGCCGCGTCTGCTCCTAGTTTGGTGGAAATAACAGGAGAAGTTGTGCGTTCACCCCAAATATGTAATTGTTCAATCGCTGCGGCTCGGAAAGTATCACCAGCAGCAAGCATAACTTTTAGTCCTCCCTCCGTTAATTTTGCCGCAAGTTTTCCAATAGTTGTCGTTTTTCCAGTACCATTTACACCGACCAGCAAAATAACATGAGGCTTATGACTGAGATCAAGCTCTAATGGTATTGCTACAGGCTCCAAAACCTTTTTAATTTCATCAGCAACAATCGTATGAATATCACCTGGGGAAAGATCTTTTTCATAACGACTGGAAGCTAAAGTATTTGTGATGTGTGTTGCCGTTTCTACACCAAGATCAGCTTGAATAAGAATATCTTCGAGCTCTTGCAATGTCTCTTCATCAAGTTTTCTTTTAACAAAGAGGTCGCTAATTGATCCGCTTAGGCGTTGTGAAGAAAGGGCTAAACCTTTTTTAAGGCGTCCAAACCATGCTGTCTTTTTTTGTTCAACAGAGGATTCAGGTAAAGTTTCTTCACTCTTTTTTTCATGAATAGTATTTGTGACAATAACTTTGCCATAAGGGGGAACTTTACCAGAAAGAGGAGCTTTATCAAAATGGAGTTCTAAAGATGAGGGAGGAGCATCGCGTTTTATTAGTGTTGATTTTTGATTTTTTGGTTTTTCTTCTTTTTCTACCTCTATAGAGGTTTGGCTATTTTTTGTCCTTTCATTTTTTTCTATCATATTGCTTTTATCAGGAGTGGAAATTTGTTCTATTTCCTGATCTTCAGATTTTTTAAAAGAAAATATTTTTTTTATGAAAGATTTCGTCATAAGAGTTTTCCTGTTCAAGCAGCGTTTAATTTTGGAAGGACAGCAATCAATTTATTGCTATCATGGTCAATGATAAGAGCTTGAACAATTGTTCCTGCTTTTGCACCTTTAATTTGTGTCAGAGTATAATCTTCTGTTCGTCCAATTTCATCTTTTTCAACGAGAATTGTTTGCTGACTATTTTGTAGACGAGAAAGATGTTTTTGATAGGCCTCTTCACCTGCTTTACGCAATCTTTCAGCACGCACCTTAACTATTTTACGGTTAACTTGTGGCATTCGTGCGGCAGGTGTTCCTTCTCTTGGACTAAAGGGGAAAACATGAAGGTGGGTCAAATTACAATCTTTGATTAAAGCAAGACTGTTTTGAAACATCTCTTCTGTTTCCGTAGGAAAACCAGCTATTAAGTCGGCACCATAAACCATTGTAGGACGTTTGGAACGCAATTCTTGGCAAAATTGAATAGCATGTTCACGCAAATGACGACGTTTCATCCGTTTTAAAATCATATTATCGCCTGCTTGTAAGGATAAATGCAAATGGGGCATGATCCTTTTCTCATAGGCTAAAAGGTTGATAAGTTCTTCGTCTGCTTCAATGGAGTCAATAGATGAGAGGCGTAATCGGGCCAAATCAGGGACATGATGTAAAATGGCTGATGTTAATTTTCCTAGAGTTGCTTTTCCAGGAAGATCGTGACCATAACTTGTAAGGTCAACACCTGTAAGGACCACTTCTTGAATCCCCTCGCCCGTCAGCTTTTTAATTTGTTCAATGACAGCTCCCATAGGGACTGAACGTGATGGTCCGCGTCCATAAGGGATAATGCAAAATGTACAGCGATGATCGCATCCATTTTGTACCTGTACAAAAGCGCGGGTGCGTTCTTGCATTGCACTGACCATATGGGGAGCAATTTTTTGCACTTCCATGATGTCATTGATACGCACCTTTTCGGAATGGTTTATGCCAAAATCAGGAAGTTGACGATAAGAATGGGCGTGAAGTTTATCTTCGTTCCCTAAAACGAGATCGACTTCTGTCATGGAGGCAAAATTTTGTCCTTCTGTTTGAGCTGCACATCCTGTGACAATAATGCGGGCATGAGGATTTTCCCGTTTTGCTTTGCGGATAGCTTGTTTTGCTTGTCGCACAGCTTCAGCTGTGACAGCACAGGTATTAAAAATAATAGCACCATCTTTGAGCTGGCCTAGACCTGAAGAAGCACTTTCTTTACGAATAATTTCCGATTCGTAGCTATTGAGTCGACAACCGAAAGTTACAATTTCTATCGCCATCAAAAGTGATCCTTTTTGTAACACCCTGTTAAAGGGTTTAAAAAACCACTAAATTGATATTTTATGGGTCCTGTCATAATAATGTGATTATCTTCTCGGTAAAAAATATTAAGTGTTCCCCTTGGTAAGTTTACATCAATATGGCGCTGTGCCAGACCACGTCGGTAAGCGGCCACTGCACTGGCACATGCAGCACTCCCACATGCTTGTGTTAATCCTGCTCCACGCTCCCATGTACGTAAATTTAGACTTTTCTTTGACGTTATGCAAGCAATGGAAATATTGCACCGTTCTGGAAAAAGGGAATCATGTTCAAGTATTGGTCCGTATTTTTCTAATGGAATATGTTGAAGATCACTTTCAACAAAAAAGATAGCGTGGAGATTGCCAATAGAGACAAGACAAGCATCTTTTAGGGGACCAGCTGTAATTTCTACGTGATTGGTATCAACTATTTCACGTGAAACAGGCATCTCTTTTGCGTTGAAATTTGGGCATCCCATATCAACAGAAATGAGATTGTCGGTTTGGTATTTTCCTTCGATCACTCCAACGGGGGTTTCTAAACGAAAAACTTCACCAAAATTGTGATCTTTAAGCCATGCAATGACGCAGCGGGTGCCATTGCCACAAGCTTTAGCCTCTGAACCATCAGCATTCCATATTTTGATGCGGAAGTCGGCTTCATTCTCAGTTGGTGTGTGGATAGCCATGATTTGATCAAAATGCATTTCAGGATCTGCCGATAAAGCAAGAATTGCTTGTGGTGTAAAATCCTGTGTGCTTTCGCGCATATCGGCAACAATAATTTGATTTCCAAGACCATCCATTTTGCTAAATGGCGTTTTCATGAAATTTCTCTATTCTAAAGATTACTTATCAAAGGATATATGACTAAAAATATTATAAATTTCTAGTGTTTAATAAATATAAACCTAGGTACATAAATTATTTCGTTTAAAATAAGGAATTTAAATCCTGTTTTTTTAATTTGTTAATTTATCTTTGTAATTATAAAAATATTCACTTAACTTTTTGTGAGTTTATTTATTGTCATGGGAGAGAGTACAGATATGTCGTTTTCAAAAAATTCGTTTTTCGTTGCAATGTCAACTGTAATGCTTTTAGGAGGATGTTCAACAACGCGGTTTGACAGTAATTATAATAGTAACGCATTAGAAGTTTTTTATCCATCTCAACCAGTGACAACCTTGGAAGTATCTGATTTATCGTCTACTTCTTCGTCGGCATCTGAAGCTGCAAACGCTTCAATGTATGAGAAAGGGGATTCTCAGAGCGATGGGCGAATGGCTAGTCTTGAATTACCAAGCAATGCTAATGATTTGTTTCCTGCAAGTATTGCTGGGGTATGGAATCTTTCTATGGGGGGGAAGGTTTGTCGGATTGCAACGCCACAAACAAAGTTTGGACAAGGGTACCGAGCTGGTCCTTTACACTGCTCAGGAATTGTTTCCCAGGTGAGGTCGTGGGCTGTTAAAGGAAAAAGATTATATTTTTATAATAGTTCTGGACGTGTTATCGTTGCTCTTTATTCTTCAAATGTTGATCATTTTGAGGGACGTACACTTGATGATCATCCTGTTGTTTTAAGCCGTTAGATCATTTTTGACCGTTTATAAAAAAATAAGCTATATGAACAAATTCGTGAAAAGAATTTGTATTCTTTATTGAAAACGGTTGGAAAAAGGTTGTTTGGATGATTCTCGTTTCAACGCGCTATAAGGAGCTGGTTTCTAAAGGAAAAGTCCGCTTTGATCCAGCTCAATTGGCCGTAACAGAGCACTTTGATCATTTATTAAAGAAAATTTCGGAACAAAATACTTCTCGTTCTTGGTCTTGGATATTTTGGTCTTTTTTAAAAAGGATATTTAAAAGGAAAAGACAAAATTTTACTCGTATTACAAAACAAGAGGATGAAAGTAGCTCTTTTCAGGGATTATATATTTATGGTGAAGTAGGACGAGGCAAAACCATGTTGATGGATTTGTTCTTTTCTTGTTTGCCTGAGAGTAATAAAAAACGCGCTCATTTTAATGATTTTATGGCTGATGTGCATGAACGTATTAATTTTTATCGTCAAGCATCTGGGCATGCAAAGTTTAAACAAGATAATCCTATTTTAGCTGTTGCTGAAGATCTTTCACGAGAAGCAAAGGTGCTTTGTTTTGATGAATTTAGTGTAACAGATATTGCTGATGCTATGGTGTTGGGGCGGCTTATTTCTGCTTTGTTTGATAAAGAAATTTTCTTTATTGCGACTTCAAATGTGGCGCCGAATAACCTTTATTATAACGGTTTAAATCGTGAGCTCTTTTTGCCTTTTATTCAAACTTTAAAAGCATATGTTCGTGTTGTTAATCTTGATGCAAAAACAGATTATCGTCTTGAAAAATCGAATCTACAGTCTGTGTATGTAACGCCATTAGGGAAAAAAGCAGATGAATCTATGGACCAAGCATGGGCACTTGTGTTGCAAGGACATAAAGAAAGATCTGATGAGCTTTCTATAAGAGGTCGCCTTATTCCTATTCCACGTTTTGCTGCGGGTTGTGCACGCTTTGATTATCGAGACTTGTGTGCAAAGCCTTTGGCTGCATCTGAGTATTTGGTGTTAGGAGAGCATTATCATACGATTTTTATCGATAATGTACCAATCATGGATGACACATGTCGCAATGAAACAAAACGGTTTATTTTACTTATTGATATTCTTTATGAACGTCACATCCGATTATTTATGTCGGCAGCAGAAAGGGTGGAGGATTTGTATAAGGGGCATGCTCAGACTGCTGAAACATTTGAATTTCAAAGAACACAGTCACGTCTTTTTGAAATGCAAAGCTACGATTATTTGAAACTTTGGAAAGAACGTTTTCTTTTAAAGAAGAAGCTTTGATTATACTTTTACCTTTACGTAAACTGTAAAAACAATAACTCTTTGAAATTAAAGAAATGTAATAATTCTGTTGTATTTTTTTTTAATTCACTTTATCGATACATCATGATAATTTTCTAATAGTTGTTTCTACGGAGGGTTGTTGTTTCTGTAAGAAGAGAAATTTGTAAAATTCATTTCTTTACTGCTTTTTATGATATTGTTTAAATGTGGTTTAAGTCAAAAAATTTCAGTATATGAGCGCTGATGAGTGTGCGCTGAATTATTTAAAGGTTAGGAAAAGACAAAATGGCACGAAAAAAGATAGCTCTCATTGGTTCAGGTATGATTGGGGGTACTTTAGCACATATTATTGGGTTTAAAGAGCTTGGTGATGTGGTTTTATTTGATATTGCAGAAGGTATGCCACAGGGAAAAGCTCTTGATATTGCTGAATCTTCTCCCGTTGATGGCTTTGATATCAATTTAAAAGGTGCAAATGCTTATGAAGCAATTGAAGGATCTGATGTTGTTATTGTAACAGCAGGGGTTGCACGCAAACCTGGTATGAGCCGTGATGATCTTTTAGGCATTAATTTAAAAGTCATGGAACAAGTTGGTGCTGGGATTAAAAAATATGCACCTTCAGCTTTTGTTATTTGTATTACTAATCCCCTTGACGCAATGGTATGGGCATTACAGAAATTTTCAGGTCTTCCCGTCCATAAAGTCGTTGGTATGGCTGGTATTCTGGATTCAGCGCGTTTTCGTTATTTTTTATCTGAAGAATTTAAAGTCTCTGTTAAAGATGTAACGGCGTTTGTTTTAGGCGGGCATGGTGATTCAATGGTACCTTTGGTGCGCTATTCAACAGTTGGTGGTATTTCTTTACCTGATCTTGTTAAAATGGGTTGGACAACACAGGAAAAGATAGATCAAATTATTCAACGTACCCGTGATGGTGGTGCAGAAGTTATTAGTTTGTTAAAAGCAGGTTCTGCTTATTATGCTCCAGCTGCTTCTGCTGTTTCTATGGCTGAAGCCTATTTAAAGGACACTAAGCGTGTTGTGCCTGTTGCAGCCTACCTTTCAGGGGAATATGGAGTTAATGATACCTACGTTGGTGTTCCCGTTGTACTTGGTGCAGGTGGTGTTGAAAGGGTCATTGAAATTGAGCTTGATAAAGAGGAAAGAGAGGCTTTTGATTATTCCGTAAATGCGGTTAAAAAGCTTTGTGAAGCTTGTATTGCTCTTGTGCCTAGTCTCAAGTAAAAAAAACAAGTTTTCGTTCACTAAAGTAAAATATTGAGAATATTAGAATTTTAGGATTAATGATAATCTATAAAAGAAAAGGACAAATGCATGAATATCCATGAGTATCAGGCTAAACGTCTTCTTCATGAATATGGAGCGCCCATTGCAAATGGTGTTGCTGTTTATTCTGTAGAGCAAGCTGAAAAATGGGCAAAAAAATTGCCCGGACCTCTCTATGTGGTTAAAAGTCAGATACACGCTGGTGGTCGTGGTAAGGGTAAGTTTAAAGAACTTGGTTCTGATGCAAAGGGTGGTGTTCGGCTTGCACATTCTGTTGAAGAAGTTGTTGCAAATGTTCAAGAAATGTTGGGTAAAACTTTGGTAACCAAACAAACTGGTCCAGAAGGTAAACAGGTCAATCGTCTTTATATTGAAGATGGTGCCGATATTGAACGCGAGCTTTATCTTTCACTTTTGGTTGATCGGAGTGTTGGTCGGATTGCTTTTGTTGTTTCAACAGAAGGTGGAATGGATATTGAAGCGGTTGCTGAAGAGACACCAGAAAAAATCTTCACTCTTCCTATTGAGGTTGTCGAAGGTGTTACCTCAGCTGATTGTGGAAGACTTTGTGATGCATTGGGATTGCAAGGGTGTGCACGAGAAGATGGTGAAAAGCTTTTTCCAATTCTTTATAAGGCATTCTGTGAAAAAGATATGAGTCTTTTAGAAATTAATCCGCTTATTGTGATGAAAGATGGTCACTTGCGCGTCCTGGATGCAAAAGTTTCTTTTGATAATAATTCATTGTTTCGTCATCCAGATATTTTAGAATTACGCGATCTTTCAGAAGAAGATCCAAAAGAAATTGAAGCCTCAAAGCATGATCTTGCTTATGTTGCTCTTGAGGGTACAATTGGTTGTATGGTCAATGGTGCGGGTCTTGCAATGGCAACCATGGATATCATTAAGCTTTACGGAGCTGAACCAGCAAATTTTTTGGATGTTGGGGGTGGCGCATCAAAAGAAAAGGTGACAGCTGCTTTTAAGATTATTACAGCTGATCCAAATGTTAAAGGCATTTTGGTTAACATTTTTGGTGGTATTATGCGTTGTGATGTCATTGCTGAAGGTGTGGTTGCTGCTGTGCGTGAAGTTGGTTTAAAGGTTCCCTTAGTTGTTCGTCTTGAAGGAACAAATGTTGAGCAGGGTAAAGCAATTATCAAGGATAGTGGTTTGAATGTTATTTCCGCTGATGATTTAGATGATGCTGCTCAAAAAATTGTTGCAGCCGTGAAGGGAGCTTAAGTTATGTCGATTCTTGTGAATAAAGAGACGAAAGTTCTCGTTCAAGGGCTTACAGGAAAAACAGGAACATTTCATACAGAACAGGCGCTTGCTTATCATGGTACGCAAATGGTTGGTGGTGTTAATCCTAAAAAGGGTGGAGAAACATGGGAGGGGTCAAAAGGTGAAACTCTTCCTATCTTTGCTAGTGTTGCAGAAGCAAAAGAAAAAACAGGTGCTGATGCTTCCGTTATTTATGTTCCTCCTGCAGGGGCTGCGGCAGCTATTATAGAAGCTATTGAAGCTGAAGTTCGTTTAATTATCTGTATTACGGAAGGTATTCCCGTTATGGATATGGTCAAGGTAAAGGCGCGATTAGAAAATTCAAAATCTCGTCTTATTGGCCCTAATTGTCCTGGTATTCTTACACCAAACGAATGTAAAATTGGTATTATGCCTGGTTCTATTTTTAGAAAAGGCTCAGTTGGTGTTGTTTCAAGGTCGGGAACTTTAACTTATGAAGCTGTTTTTCAAACGAGTCAGGAAGGTCTTGGACAAACAACTGCTATAGGAATTGGGGGTGATCCTGTTAAGGGGACTGAATTTATTGATGTGTTGGAAATGTTTCTAGCGGATGATGAAACTCAATCTATTGTTATGATTGGTGAAATTGGTGGTTCTGCTGAAGAAGAAGCTGCACAGTTTCTCCAAGATGAAGCAAGAAAAGGTCGTAAAAAGCCAGTTGTTGGCTTTATTGCTGGTCGTACGGCTCCTCCAGGACGCACAATGGGGCATGCTGGTGCTGTTATTTCTGGTGGTAAAGGTGGAGCAGAAGATAAAATTGCGGCAATGGAATCAGCAGGGATTCGTGTGTCTCCTTCACCATCACAGATAGGTAAGACTTTGATGTCAGTTTTGAAAGGCTAAAAGAAAATTTCACCTGAATAAGAAATATTTTCTTAAATTCAGGTGAAAAAACTTGAGTATAAAAAAGGTAAAACTTTTTAAATGTTCGACTCCTTATCTGCTTTGTAAGCATTTAAAGGTCGAAGAAAGATATAAGGAGACGGAATAGATGTTCCGGAGAGGTATATGGCAAGGCAGGACGAGATAAATAGTCTTTTTGCGCAAACGTCATTTCTTTATGGTGGGAATGCGGATTATATAGATCAACTTTATGCTCAGTATGAAAAAGATCCTACCAGTGTTGATTCACAGTGGCGTGCTTTTTTTGAAGGCCTTCATGATAACAAAGAAGATGTTCTCAAAAATGCTGAAGGAGCAACGTGGCAGCGTGATCATTGGCCATTAAAGCCAGATGGTGAATTGGTTTCTGCTCTTGATGGTGATTGGTCTTCTCTTGAAAAATATCTTGGTGATAAATTAAAAGAAAAAGCAGCAAAAGGGGGCGCTCAAAAGGGAAAAACTTTCAGTGAGCAAGATATTATTCGTGCAACGCGTGATTCTGTTCATGCCATTATGATGATTCGGGCGTTTCGAGCACGGGGGCATCTTCGAGCAAAGCTTGATCCTCTTCAATTGGCAGAAAAGCTGGAAGATTATAAAGAGCTTTCTCCGGAAGCTTATGGTTTTACTCCTGCTGATTATGAGCGTCCCATTTTTATTGATAATGTTTTAGGATTGGAATATGCAACTATTCCGCAAATGCTTGAAATTCTCAATCGTACCTATTGTTCAACAATCGGTGTAGAATATATGCATGTTTCTGATCCTGTCCAGAAAGCATGGCTTCAAGAACGTATTGAAGGGCGAGATAAAAAAATTGCTTTCACACAGCAAGACAAGAAGGCTATCCTGAATAAACTGATTGAAGCAGAAGGATTCGAACAGTTTTTAGATACGAAATATAAAGGAACAAAACGTTTTGGACTTGATGGTGGTGAAGCGCTGATTCCTGCTCTTGAACAGATTATTAAATGCGGTAGTGCTTTAGGGGTGCAAGAAGTTATCTTAGGAATGGCTCATCGTGGTCGTTTAAATGTTCTTTCACAAGTTCTCGCTAAGCCACATAGAGCTATCTTTCATGAATTCAAAGGGGGATCTTATAAGCCTGATGATGTAGAGGGATCAGGTGATGTTAAATATCATTTAGGAACGACGGCAGATTTGGATTTTGATGGTAATAAAGTGCATTTATCACTTTTAGCTAACCCCTCTCATCTTGAAATTGTTGATCCGGTTGTTATGGGAAAAGCACGTGCTAAACAAGATCAACTTGTTGGACCCACACACACTGATTCACTCCCATTGAGTGAGCGCTCAAAAGTGTTGCCATTGCTTATTCATGGTGATGCTGCTTTTGCAGGACAAGGCGTTATCCAAGAAACTTTTGGTCTTTCAGGTCTTAAAGGCTATCGTGTTGCAGGTTCACTTCATGTTATTATCAATAATCAGATTGGTTTTACAACAGCGCCACGTTTTTCACGTTCTTCGCCTTATCCATCTGATGTTGCAAAAATGATTGATGCTCCCATTTTCCATGTGAATGGTGATGATCCTGAAGCTGTTGTTTTTGTTGCAAAAATAGCAATGGAGTTTCGTCAAATTTTCCATAAACCGGTGGTCATTGATATGTTTTGTTATCGCCGTTATGGACATAATGAGGGCGATGAACCTTCCTTTACGCAGCCACTTATGTATAAAGCAATTCGTAATCATAAAACAACTCTTCAGCTTTATAGTGATCAATTGATCGCAGAAGGACTGATTTCTTCAGAAGAGATTGAGCAACAAAAAAAGTCATGGCGCGATAAACTTGAAAGTGAGCTTGAAGCAAGTGCTTCTTATAAACCTAATAAGGCTGATTGGCTTGATGGAAGCTGGACGGGGCTCAAAGCTTTTAATAATGCTGATGAGCAACATTCTAGAACAACGGGTGTTGAATTAAAAACTTTAAAGGAAATTGGTCAGAAACTTGTCGAAATTCCAGAGAATTTTCATGTTCATAAAACGATACAGCGTTTTTTAAACAATCGTGCTAAAATTTTCGAAACCGGTGAGGGTGTTGACTGGGCCACCGCTGAGGCTCTCGCTTTTGGCTCACTTTGTTTAGAAGGAGCACCGGTTCGTCTTTCGGGTGAAGATGTTGAACGGGGAACTTTTTCACAACGTCATTCAGTTCTTTATGACCAAGAAAATGAAGCGCGTTATATTCCCTTGAATCATTTACAAAAGGGGCAAGCGCTTTATGAAGTTGTTAATTCCATGCTTTCTGAAGAAGCTGTTCTTGGTTTTGAATATGGATATTCTCTTGCTGAACCACGAGGATTAATACTTTGGGAAGCACAATTTGGTGACTTTTCTAATGGTGCACAGGTCATTTTTGATCAATTTATTTCATCTGCAGAGCGTAAATGGCTTCGTATGTCTGGTCTTGTGTGCTTATTGCCTCATGGTTTTGAAGGACAAGGACCAGAGCATTCTTCTGCGCGTTTGGAGCGGTTTCTTCAGCTTTGTGCGGAAGATAATATGCAGGTTGCTAATTGTACAACACCTGCAAATTATTTTCATATTTTGCGTCGACAAATTAAGCGTGATTTTCGTAAGCCATTGATTTTAATGACACCTAAATCACTTTTGCGTCATAAACGAGCTGTTTCTCTTCTCAATGAAATGGGGCCAGAAACGAGCTTCTCTCGTGTATTGCTTGATGATGCAGAATGTCTTAAAGATTCTGTCGTGAAGTTGCAGAAAGATAATAAAATTCGCCGTGTCGTTCTTTGTACAGGAAAGGTTTATTACGACCTTTATGAAGAACGTGAAAAAAAGGGTATTGATGATGTTTATCTTCTTCGTATTGAACAGTTGTATCCTTTCCCTGCAAAAGTTTTAGTGAATGTGTTATCGCGCTTTTTGCAGGCAGAAGTTTTTTGGTGTCAAGAGGAACCAAAAAACATGGGGGCTTGGTCATTTATTGAGCCTTATTTGGAATGGGTTTTGACGCATATTAATGCGCAATATTCACGTGCTCGTTATGCAGGACGTCCGGCGAGCGCATCACCGGCCTCTGGGTTAATGGTGAAACACCTTGAACAACTGGCTGCGTTTCTTAAAGACGCGTTAGGTTCTTAATTTGTTACTACTCTGATGTATGGAAAAATATTATGACTACTGAAATCCGTGTTCCTACTTTGGGCGAATCGGTTACCGAAGCAACGGTTGGCAAATGGTTTAAAAAACTGGGTGAAGCTGTCGCTATGGATGAGCCTTTGGTTGAATTAGAAACTGATAAGGTAACTGTTGAAGTTCCTTCTCCTGTTGCTGGAAAATTATCTGAAATTATCGCAAAAGAAGGCGATACGGTTGAAGTGAAAGCTCTTTTAGGAACGGTAGAAGCTGGCCAAGCCGGTGTTAGCCAATCATTTTCACCTTCTGTCACACCTGTTCCAGAGGTTTCATCTGAATCAGAGAAGCTTGCTTCGAGTAGTGCTATGCCTCCTTCACCCTCAGCAGCAAAGTTGATGGCTGAAAATAATGTAGCAAAAAGTGATATTTCAGGTTCTGGAAAACGTGGACAAATTCTTAAAGAAGATGTTATTGGTGGATTAGAACAAGGAACAAAAACGCCTACTCCTTCTTCCTCTGAAACTGGTTCTTCAATGGTTTCTGTCCCAGAAACACGTGAAGAGCGGGTTCGTATGACGAAATTGCGTCAAACAATTGCTCGTCGTCTTAAAGATGCGCAAAATGTAGCTGCAATGTTAACCACATTTAATGAGGTTGATATGTCGGCGATAATGGATTTGCGCAAGCGTTATAAGGATCTTTTTGAAAAGAAGCATGGCGTTAAACTTGGTTTTATGGGATTTTTTACCAAAGCTGTTTGTCATGCATTAAAAGAACTTCCTGCTGTTAATGCCGAAATTGATGGAACAGATATTGTTTACAAAAACTATGTCAATGTTGGAATTGCTGTTGGAACGGATAAAGGTCTTGTCGTTCCAGTGGTGCGTGATGCAGATCAAATGTCATTGGCAGAGATTGAAAAGGAGATTGGTCGTTTGGGACGTCTTGCGCGTGATGGGAAATTAGCCGTTTCTGATATGCAAGGCGGAACTTTTACCATTACCAATGGTGGTGTGTATGGATCGTTGATGTCAACACCGATTTTGAATGCACCACAATCTGGTATTTTGGGAATGCATGCGATTAAAGAGCGAGCAATGGTTATCGAGGGCCAAGTTGTAATCCGCCCCATGATGTATTTAGCGCTTTCTTATGATCACCGTATTGTGGATGGGCAAGAAGCTGTAACTTTCCTTGTGCGTGTTAAGGAAAGCTTAGAAGATCCGGAACGCCTTGTTCTTGACTTGTAAAATACAGTTTTCAGGATGAAAGGAGAAACGGATGTCTTATGATGTGGCTGTGATCGGAGCGGGGCCAGGTGGTTATGTCGCGGCAATAAAGGCGGCACAACTAGGGCTTAAAGTAGCGATTATTGAAAAACGTACAACATTAGGGGGAACATGTCTCAATGTTGGTTGTATACCTTCTAAAGCATTGTTACACGCTTCAGAAGTGTTTGCTGAAACCCAGCATGGTTTTGAAACGCTTGGGATTTCTATTGGCAAATCTAAGCTTAATCTTGAACAAATGATGGTTCATAAGAAAGCTGTAGTGACAGCCAATACAAGTGGCGTATCTTTTTTGATGAAAAAAAATAAAGTTGATACTTTTTTTGGAACAGCCAAAATTTTGAGTGCGGGTCATGTGGAAGTTGTTGCTAGAGATGGTAACAAACAAACAATTGAAACAAAAAATATTATTATTGCTACAGGTTCAGAGAGTTCAAGCATTCCAGGGGTGAATGTTGAAATTGATGAAAAGACTATTGTTTCTTCTACCGGAGCTCTTTCTCTTGAAAAAGTACCATCGCGTATGATTGTCGTGGGTGCTGGCGTCATTGGTTCAGAACTTGGTTCAGTTTGGAGCCGTTTAGGGGCTAAGGTGACCATTATTGAATATCTGAATAAGGTTTTGGGCTCAATGGATGGTGAAGTTTCACGGCAGTTTCAAAAGTTAATGGAAAAACAGGGGATTGAATATAAAACGGGTGCAAAGGTAACAGCCATTACACAATCGGGCTCAACGGCTCAGGTGAGCTTTGAATCTGTTAAAGGTGGTGAATCTGAAACCGTAGAGGCTGATGTTGTGCTTATTGCGACTGGGCGTTCTCCGTATACGGAGGGGCTTGGCTTAAGTGAGGCTGGTGTTCAGGTAGATGAACGCGGCTTTATTGCAATTGATGCTCATTGGCAGACAAATGTTCCTGGAATTTATGCGATTGGTGATGTCGTAAAAGGACCAATGTTAGCGCATAAAGCAGAGGAAGAAGGCGTTGCTGTGGCAGAAATTTTGGCAGGTCAAAAAGGGCATGTTAATTTTGATGTTATTCCTAGTGTTGTTTATACACAGCCGGAAATTGCGAGTGTAGGAAAGACAGAAGAAGAACTGAAAGAAGCTGGTATTGAATATAATGTTGGCAAATTTCCTTTTATGGCCAATGGTCGTGCACGTGCAATGCAAAAGAGTGATGGGTTTGTTAAAATCCTTGCTGATAAGAAAACAGATCGGGTTTTGGGGGGGCATATTCTTGGGTTTGGTGCCGGTGAAATGATTCACGAAATTGCGGTTTTAATGGAATTTGGTGGTTCATCAGAGGATCTAGGGCGCTGTTGTCATGCTCATCCTACCTTATCAGAAGCAGTTCGTGAAGCAGCCTTGGCAACATTTGCTAAACCGCTTCATATTTAAAAAGCTTTTAAAACGTACATTTTAAAAGATCAAAGAGGACAGTAAATATTTGTGAAGCATGCAACAAGTTTTGAGAGAGAATAAAAACAATCGTACGAGGTGTTCTCCTTAATTTGTTGTGTGCTTTTCAATAATTTTTGTTTTAAATCTCTGTTGTGCTGTTTTGATTAATTGCCCTGTTGTGCACATTCGTTTAAAGAAGTTGTATTTAGTCTATATCAAATTTGACATATGAGGTATTTTTATCCTGTTATAAATTTGGGGATAGGATTTTCAGCCCATTTGCGTGCTTTGTTTTAAGGAAACATCTCTCAAATCTATTCGCGATAGTATGCTCGTGAATGGTATAACTGTAAAGCTCTTCGTGAAATATATAAAACCTATTATGCGCTATCATCTTTATACTTCATAAAAGGTATAAATCGGCGCCATAAGTTATAATTATGGGCCTTCAAAATTATACAATTTTCGGCTATTTGAAAGCATTTATAAGAGGTATTTTTTCTTGCCGATCCTTTTATTCATATGAATTCCTCCCGCTTTGACATGTAGAAAAAATGGTTTTGATTAATTCAATATAAATAGATTTGTTATGAGAAAATCCTACGGGTATGGAGCTCTCATTCAATGTGCGCAACAATAAATTATACTTATAATTTATATTAAGAGAAAAGTTTGCTTATAGAGTTCATGCAGTGGAAAGCCAAGCGAAAGGTATTCGATAAGAAGCTGGATTATTTATAAACCGTTGTTTAGAGAAACGATGTTTTATTGTTATAAATTAATGAGTTATAGATGATGCGAGACACATGAAGCGTGAAGGAAAGTGGCGTTTTCTTAAAAGAAATCTGATTGTTTAATGATTGGTGTGGGTTAAGAATCTTTGCTTTTTAAGATCAAGAGGGTTCTAAATATTTTGAAAAATACCACCTTTTAAGGTGGTATTTTTATATCTTTTATTGAAATACTCTCTTTTTAATCGTTGCTTGCTCTGTCTTAAAAAGATGATCTGGATCTTCTTTAAAGTTTTTAAGAAATCCCAATATTGCCAAAACATGCCCCATAGTTAAAACTTTTGAAAAAAACATAATTTCATAAGAATATGAAGTTTTTTTCATGAGGCAGTTTTGTAATAATTAAAAAAACAGACCTATGTTTTCTATAGAGATAAATTTAAAATTGTAATTTTTTATTCTCTTCTTGTTCTCTTATAAAGGTGGGAAGCCCCATATGATCAAGATATTTGAGGAAAGGGTGGGGAGGTAATTCTTCTACATTGACCATTGTTTTAACATCCCATTCGCCTGTGGCAATGAGAAGGGCTGTTGCAGCTGCTGGTACACCAGCTGTATAGGAAATACCTTGTGCTCCGGTTTCATGAAAAGCTTGTTTGTGATCGGCTATGTTATAGATAAAAATTTCTTTTGGTTTTCCATCTTTTTCACCTTTGATAAGATCCCCGATACAGGTTTTTCCTGTGTATTCAGGAGCGAGAGAAGAAGGATCGGGTAAGACAGCTTTTACAACTTTTAAAGGAATGACTTCTTGACCCTCTGCTGTTGTAACAGGCTGTTCGGATAAGAGACCAAGATTTTTCAAAACGGTAAAAACAGTGATGTAACGATCACTAAAACCCATCCAGAAGCGGACATTTTGGACATCAAGATTTTTGGAAAGTGAATGAATTTCATCATGTCCTGTCATATAGGCTTTTTGTTTTCCAACAACAGGAAGATCCCATTCATGGCTGATTTCAAACATTTTATTGGAAACCCACTTTTTATTTTGCCATGACCATACTTGTCCTGTAAATTCACGAAAGTTAATTTCTGGATCAAAATTCGTGGCAAACCAACGTCCGTGACTTCCAGCATTAATGTCAATGATATCGATATCAGTGATCTTATCAAAATAAGATTTATGCGCTAACGCTGCATAAGAATTTACAACGCCTGGATCAAAACCAGCGCCTAAAATAGCCGTGATACCAGCTTGTTCACATTCTTGACGCCGAGGCCATTCATAATTGCCATACCAAGGTGGTGTTTCACAAATTTTAAGAGGATCTTCATGAATGGCAGTATCGATATAAGCACATTTGGTTTCGATACAAGCTGAAAGAACAGACATATTAAGAAAGGCTGAACCAACATTGATGACAATTTCACATTTGATTTTTTGGATAAGTTTTACAGTTTCTTCTATATTCATTGCATCAAGTTTGTGACTCTGAAGAACACCTTGTTCTTTCATTGTGTTTTTTTCTTTAATGGAAGCAATAATGGCTTCACACTTTTTGAGAGTTCGTGAAGCAATATGAATTTCACCAAGAATATCGTTGTTTTGAGCACATTTGTGGGCAACAACTTGTGCAACACCTCCAGCACCAATAATGAGAATATTTTTCTTCATCGTGGGATCATCTCCTTTTCAATACTGTTTGTTGTATAATCGTTTTTTACGGTTATTCTTTCATGAAAGACTTATCTGATAATCATGATAGTTAAATTGACGTTGAAGCGTTAGTGTACCATCAAATTCTTTTATGACAATGGCAGGCATTGCAACGCCATTAAACCAGTTTTTCTTGACCATTGTATAACCTGCTGCATCTTGAAAAGACAGTCTATCCCCTATTTTAAGAGGTTTTTGAAACTGAAACGTTCCAAAAATATCGCCAGCAAGGCAAGATTTGCCGCAGACCATAATTTCATACGGACCTTGATTGGGTTCTAATTTCGCATTTTCGCGGTAAATGAGAAGATCAAGCATATGTGCTTCGATTGAGCTATCAACGATGGCAAGATTCTTTTCATTATACAATGTATCAAGAACACTGACTTCTAAAGTGGTGCTTTTGGTGATAGCGGCTTCTCCTGGTTCTAGAAAAATAGTGACACCATGAGTTTCTGAAAATTGTTTTAAGCGTTCTGCGAAAGCTTCTAGAGGATAATTTTCAGCTGTAAAATGAATTCCACCACCAAGGCTTATCCAATCTACGTCAGAAAAAAGTTCTGAAAACTTTTCTTCCATAACTCCAAGCATTTGGTTAAAAAGATTAAAGTCAGCATTTTCACAATTGTTATGGATCATCAAGCCGTTGATGAGAGGTAGGACTTCTTTAATAGCGCTTTGGTTTGTTTCTCCTAAGCGACTAAAAGGGCGGGCGGGATTAGCAAGATCAAAATTGGATGCACTGATGCCTGGATTTAATCTTAAACCTCGTTGAATGGTTTTTGTTGCATTAGAAAAGCGTTGAAGTTGCTGGATTGAGTTAAAGATAATTTTATCTGCATAACCACAGGCTTCATCAATTTCGTGATCAGCCCAAGCAACCGAATAGGCATGGGTTTCTTTGCCAAATTTTTCTCTTCCTAAACGCAGTTCATAAAGAGATGATGAGGTGGTTCCATCCATAAATTCAGACATGACATCAAAAACACTCCATGTGGCAAAACATTTCAAAGCAAGCAAAACTTTTGCTCCGGACATTTCTCGTAAACGAGAAATTATTTGCATATTTTTGATGAGTTTTGATTTGTCTATAAGATAGTAGGGGGTTTTTATCATCATTTATTCATTCTTTTTTTAAGGATCTTATTCTTGAGATCAGCGTTTAGTACAAACAGAATGTCTCAAGAAAAAAGAATCTTAAGAAAAGAAACTGTTTCTGTCTAGTAATAGAAAAACTTTCTGTAACGGCTGTCATTTATTAGTTTGAGTTTTGCGTATGAAAAAAAAATTATATTATGCTTTAGCTTTTTTATTTATGAGCAGTATTTTCATTATAACAACTGCTCTTGTTCATTTGGGGCAAAATAAAGGTGATGCTAAAGCCAAACTGGTTTCTCAGACCTCTGTCCAAGAGAGTTCGGAGCCTTTGATTTTTACGGGGCGTAGAGAACTTAATGGTTTTAAGGGTTATCATCATTATCGGCGTGGTTATGTTAAGTATAAAGATAACTGGTGGTATCCTGAAGCGGCTTTTGTTATATCACCGCACTTAAGCACAAAAGGTGCGTCATTAAAAGTTGTATCAGGTGCGAAAAGAATCTTTTTAACGTCTTCTTCAGAAAAATTAGAAAAAGAAGAGCCATGGATGCTTAAAAAGCATATCGAATCTTGTCGTTCCCGTTATCGCTCTTATAATAAAAATGATAATAGTTTTCAGCCTTTTCATGGTCCTCGTAAACAGTGCTTATCGCACTTTTTTAAAGGATAGAAATAATTAAATAAAATTTTAATTGCTTCTTGTCGTGAGTGTTATTGTTCTTACAATAAAAAGAAAGCTTGTTTGGTATGCAGCATTTTCATGCAAGCATTGTTTTTTTGAAAAATTTAAATACTTTTAAGTTTTATTAAATCTTATTATCGTTAAGTGTAAAATGGGGGGGGAAGATATAAACTTTTGTTTTGTCAATGACAAAATATTAAAGATAGGATGGAGCTGAAAGAATGACAATACGGGAAGCAATGTTGATATTGCTCATTTTGCTTCCCTTTGGTGGAAGTGCTATTATTGGCTTTTTTCGTTCGACAGCAAAAAATAATGAAGCGTGGTTTGCTGGAGGCATTGCTCTTTTTAGCCTTCTTTTTACAATCATGCTTTATCCAGCAATTCGCGGCAATCATATTATTCGTTTAAATATTCCTTGGCTTCCAGAATGGGGAGGTGATTTGATCCTCCGGATGGATGGTCTGTCGTGGCTTTTTTGCTTGCTCATTACAGGAATTGGGCTGCTTGTCGTTGTTTATGCCCGTTATTATATGGATCCTGCGGATTCTGTACCACGTTTTTTTTCTTTTTTTCTAGCCTTTATGGGCTCAATGACAGGGGTTGTTTTATCAGGTAATCTCATCTTTTTGGTTGTTTTCTGGGAACTCACCAGTATTTTTTCTTTTTTGTTGATTGGTTATTGGTATCATAATGCCAGTGCGCGTGAAGGGGCGCGTATGGCTTTAACGATTACAGGTTTTGGTGGTTTTGCCCTTTTTATTGGGATTTTATTGATTGGGTATATTGTTGGTAGTTTTGATCTGGATAAAATTTTACAGTCTGGAGATGTAATCCGATCAAGTTCGCTTTATATCCCTGCCCTTATTTGTATTTTATTGGGTGGATTAACAAAAAGCGCACAGTTTCCTTTTCATTTTTGGTTGCCTAATGCGATGGCAGCTCCAACACCCGTATCGGCTTATTTGCATTCGGCAACGATGGTGAAAGCAGGGTTGTTTTTGTTAGTTCGTTTATGGCCCGTGCTTTCTGGGACAGAATCTTGGTTTTGGATGGTTGGCTTTTCAGGACTTTCAACATTGTTGCTTGGCGCCTATTTTTCTATGTTTCAGCAAGATTTAAAGGGACTGCTTGCTTACTCAACGATTAGTCATCTTGGATTGATTACCACGCTTTTAAGTCTTGGGAGTCCCCTTGCGTGTGTTGCAGCAATCTTTCATATGGCCAATCATGCTACTTTTAAAGCGTCTTTATTTATGGCGGCCGGCATTATTGATCACGAAACGGGAACACGTGATATGCGTAAGCTAACAGGTCTTTATCGCTCTATGCCGATTACAGCAACGCTTGCTTTAGTAGCAAGTGCGGCAATGGCTGGTGTTCCTTTGCTCAATGGTTTTTTATCAAAAGAAATGTTTTTTGCTGAAGCTGTTGAAACGCACATGGAATCATGGCTTGACTGGATTTCTCCCTATGTAGCAACACTTGCTAGCCTGTTTAGTGTAACCTATTCTATACGTTTTATTCATGGGGTCTTTTGGGGACCAAAATCGGACGAATTACCTAAAATACCGCATGAACCACCACACTTTATGCGTTTACCCATGGAACTTTTGGTGTTTATTTGTTTGGCCGTTGGTATTTTTCCTAATTTTACAATCGGGCCTATCTTAGATAATGCTGTTGTATCTGTTTTGGGACCGATGACGATCTCTTATAGCTTGGCTGTTTGGCATGGGTTTAATACGCCATTAATGATGAGCTTGGTGGCTTTATTAGGAGGGGGCTTGCTCTATGTTGTCGGGCGGCGTTATTTTTTATCTTGTGATGATGGTGCTCCCTTTTTTCGTCATTTGAAAGGACCGCGTATTTTTGAACGCATTCTTGTGATTATTTCTTGGAAATGGGCACGTGCGGTGGAAGCTCTTTTGTCAACACGTCGTTTGCAAATTCAGTTACACTGGATTTTTACTGTATGTTTTATTTTTGTTGGTCTTTTGCTTTGGCATGATGGTTTAATTGTACTAGGAGGGCTACCGCTTTTTCCACTTGACATTCCTTTCCTTGTTATTTGGCTGGTCGGTGGATTGTGCGCGCTTTTAGTCGCTTGGCAAGCAAAGTTTCATCGTCTTGCATCTCTCATGCTTTTGGGGGGAGCAGGGTTAATGATGTGTGCAACCTTTTTATGGCTTTCTGCGCCCGATTTGGCTATAACACAATTGGTTGTTGAAGTGGTGACAGCTGTTTTATTATTGCTTGGTTTGCGTTGGTTGCCTAAGCGTGTGTATAACTCTTCTCCAACGTCTGTTCATTTTGGAGTGCGTTTACGTCGCGCCCGTGATTTCATCTTAGCAATTATAGGAGGTGCTGGTGTTGCATGGCTCTCTTTTGCGATGATGACACGTCCTCAAGGGACAACGGTTTCTAATTTTTTTCTGAAAAATGCTTACTCTGGTGCTGGTGGTCGCAATGTTGTGAACGTATTGTTAGTGGATTTTCGTGGTTTTGATACGATGGGAGAAGTTGTGGTTTTGGTGGGTGTTTCTTTAACTGTCTTTGCTCTTTTGCGTCGATTCCGTCCTGCTCCTGAAAGTATTGAGCCGCCGTTTCAACAACGTGTTCAGGAAGCTTTTGATAAAGCACAACCGGATCGAAACGTGGGGGATACAATCTTAAACTATCTGGCTATTCCTTCTGTTATTATGGGGTGGCTCTTTTCCGTTATTATTGCTTTTTCCTTTTATTTATTTGTGCGAGGACATGATCTTCCTGGAGGGGGATTTGTCGGAGGGGTAACTTTAGCTATAGGCTTTATTTTGCAGTATCTTGCGCGTGATATTCGTTGGGTGGAAAATCATTTAAGAGTTTTGCCTTTACGCTGGATGGGCTTTGGCTTATTGCTATCGGTTGTCACGGGAGCAGGGGCTTTGTTTGTTGGGTACCCTTTTTTAACATCATTTTTCCAATATATTCATATGCCATTGATTGGAAAGATTCCTATAGCATCTGCTTTTTTGTTTGATTTTGGTGTGTTTTCCCTTGTGTTGGGAGCAACAATTCTCATTTTAATTGCCCTTGCACATCAATCCATTCGTAGTTACCGAATCGGTAAAAAACCTACTTTAAAAGAGAAGGAAAATTAATGGAAATTATTCTTTCTTTGGCCATTGGCGTTCTTGTCGGATCTGGAATTTGGCTCATTTTGCGCCCCCGAACTTTTCAAGTCATTCTTGGTTTATCCTTGATATCCTATGGTGTTAATCTTTTCATCTTTGCAATGAGTAGACCACGCAGTAATGCAGCGCCAATTGTTGATCCTACGATGGCTATCAATCCGGCGAATTATGTTGATCCTCTTCCTCAGGCTTTGGTTTTAACTTCAATTGTGATCGGTTTTGCAACGACAGCCCTCTTTTTGGTTATCTTGTTGGTTTCACGCGGTTTAACAGGCTCAGATCACGTTGATGGACGTGAGGTACAGTGATGGAAGCTTGTGTGCATCACCTTCTTATCGTGCCGATTCTTTTGCCGTTAAGTACTGGAGCCCTTCTTCTTTTCTATGATGAACGTCGTTCAAAACTGAAATCACTCATAAGTATTTTTTCTGCCGTATTGTTGGTTGTTATTGCTGTTTTATTGGTGATGCGTGCTCTTGAAGTTGCGCCAGCTGTGGATGTTTATCGGCTTGGTAATTGGCCTTCTCCTTTTGGTATTGTTTTGGTGCTTGATCGCTTAAGTGCTATGATGCTTTTGCTTTCTAGCTTGTTGATCAGCGCCTCGTTGGTTTTTGCGCGGGCTCATTGGTATAAAGCGGGTCCTCATTTTCAGTCATTGATGCAATTTTTCATGGTTGGAATAAATGGTGCTTTTTTAACAGGTGATTTATTTAATTTATTTGTATTTTTTGAAGTGATGTTAACAGCCTCTTATGGGCTTGCGTTGCATGGTTCTGGCCCGTTACGTGTGCGTGCTGGGTTGCATTATATCGTGATTAATCTGGTTGCTTCGTTGTTTTTTCTCGTTGGTACGGCACTTATTTATGGAATTGTAGGTACCCTCAATATGGCTGATTTGGCTGTAAAAATGCAATATATAGCTTCTAGCGATATGACTTTATTTGAAATAGGGGCGGCCTTTTTGGGAATTGCTTTCTTAATTAAAGCAGGGGTGTGGCCATTGAATTTTTGGTTGATGCCAACTTATAGTGCAGCGGTAGCACCTGTTGGGGCTTCTTTTGCACTTTTAAGCAAAGTCGGTATTTATATTATTTTACGCTTAACATTGTTATGGTTTGGACCAGAAAGTGGACATTTTAACCATTTTGGTCAAACGGTTTTGTTTTACGGTGGGCTTGCCACTATGGCTTTTGGTTTTATTGGGGTGTTGGCAAGCCAAATCTTGGTACGTTTGGTAGCTTATAGTGTTTTGGTCTCTTCTGGGACATTGTTGAGCGCAATTGGGATCGGTAATACAGCGCTGATCGCAGGAGCACTCTTTTATATTGTTTCCTCAACTTTGGCACTGGGTGCTTTTTTTCTTTTGGTGGAGTTGGTTGAACGCTGTCAAGATGTTGCAGCTAATGTTTTGACGGTGACAATGGAAGTTTATGGGGACGATGAAGAAGAGGAAGAAGATGAAGTAGGAACTTATTTACCCGTAACTTTGGCAATTCTTGGAGCTTGTTTTGGCTTTTGTGCACTTTTGATTATTGGTCTGCCTCCTTTTTCTGGTTTTGTTTCTAAATTTATGATGTTTGTGGCACTCTTAAACCATAGTAAAGAAAATATTTCTCCCTCTCTACCCGCTTATTATGATTGGCTTTTTATGATTTTTGTCACTCTCTCTGGTTTTGCGGCGTTTATTGCGATGACACGAACGGGCATTCGAACTTTCTGGATCTCTCTTGAAGGGAGGATTCCACGGGTGCAAGTGATTGAATTTGCCCCTATTGCCGTTCTGCTTGCTTTGTGTTTTCTTATTACAATTGTTGCTGGTCCTGTTAGTCGTTATATGTTTGAAACAGCTAAAACTTTGCATGAGCCTCAAAATTATATTGGCAGCGTTTTAGATGATTTTTCTCTTGAAAATAGAGGGATTTATCAGTGAAATACCGTTATTTTTTCTCTTTTTCTAGCTTGGCAATTATTTTTATGTGGCTGATCTTAAATGGTTTTAGTTTTGGTCAACTGCTTTTAGGCATTATCATTGCTTTATTTGGGGGCTGGATGATGCGGCTTCTTGAGCCGGAAAAAATAACGATTAAAAGTTGGCGTGCCGTTTTTAAACTGTTTTTTCGTGTATTTATTGATTCTATTATTTCAAATATTGCTGTGGCTTACTTCGTTTTAACCAAAAGATCTCGAACACAGCAGTCTGGTTTTATTGTGGTGCCCATTTCGCTTGAAAGTCGCACAGCTTTAGCTGTTTTGGCATGTATTCTTTCAGCAACTCCAGGGACTATTTGGATTGCCTATAATAGAAAGAATAGTGAACTTTTGCTTCATGTCTTAAATTTTGAAAATGGATATAATTACCAAAAATTGATCAAAAAACGCTATGAGCAATTACTTTTGGAGATTTTTTAATGAGTATGGTGATCCTTTATTGGGGGCTTTATCTTTCACAATTTTTTTTAAGTTTGGCAATGATTCTCGCACTGTTTCGGTTGATTCGTGGTCCACGAGCGCAAGATCGGATTGTGGGGTTGGATGCCCTTTATATAATCACTATTCTTTTATTTCTGACATTCGATATCCGGTCAGGGACAACCATTTATTTTGTGGCAGCTCTTATTGTCGGCTTATTAGGTCCTGTATCAAGTATTGCGTTGGCAAAATTCCTCATGCGAGGGGAGATTATTGAATGAAGGATGATGTATCGCTTATTGTTGCTATTGCCGTTACGGTTTTTTTGATCTTAGGATCGGGACTCACGTTGATTGGAACGATAGGATTGGTGCGCCTTCCCACATTTTATAAGCGTTTACATATGCTTTCACTCAGTACAAGTTGGGGCGCTGGTAGTATTCTTGTTGCGTCGTTTCTTTATTCAACTTTTGTAGATCATCATTTTGTTTTTCACGAATTTTTGTTGATGATTTTTTTACTTGTAACAATACCGGCCGCTTCTATGTTGGTATCACAAGCAGCGGCTTATCGACACTATTCAGAAAATAAATTAGAAAAACCGCTGGCCCTTTTATCACGTCAGATGGAAAAACAAACCTCCGCTTCCGACGAAACGTCATGTGACACGAGCCAGAGCGATTCTTAAAACCCATAAGCTTTTTTTATTCTGTTTTTTGTTCTTCTACACATTGAATAAGATTTTTTTCTTCTGGATCATTAATGAGATCAGAAAGCGTAGCTTCGTTTCCTTTTGTCCACCATATATAGGGTCCTCCCATATATTTTGCTCCAGAAGCACTTATGCTGCGGGAAGCGATGATGCGCTTTTCTTGCCATTTGAAATCAACAAGTGAAATACTACCCGCATTGAGATAGGTTACTTCAACATGCTCTTTACTTGTACCTGTTCCGCATTGATAGGTCGTAACTTCTGTTGTTGGCTCTGGATCATCTGGCACCTCAATAACTAAAGAGCCAGCAAAAGCATTAAGTGAATTGAATAGCGGTAGGCTGAAAGAAATAAAAAATCCTACAATAAAAGCAATTTTTTTCATGATATTTCCTCAGTTATTTAAAATAACAACAGTGATTCATCCTTACAGAGGATGGGCTTTTTTTCTTCTGGATCTTGGGTAAGATCATAAAGTGTTACTTCTTTATTTTTCTCCCACCAGATATACTGCTCCCCTACATATTTTGCCCCAGAAGCAGCAATAACATTCGCAGCGATAATACGATCGCCTTGCCATTTAAAATCAACCAATGAAATATCGTCAGCGTTGTAATAGGTTGCTTCAACGCGTTCTTTATTTGTACCCATCTCACATTGATAGGTTATGGTTTGTTTTTCTGGATTACCTGACACTTCAATGACTAAAGCAGCAGCGAAGGTGCTGCTAACATTGAAAAATAATAAAGAGGAAAAAAATCCTAAAATTTGTAGAGTTTTTTTCATAACGCTTCCCTATATGAAAAGTGATTTGTCTTAATAAGATGGTGTCTACGGCAGGATTCGAACCTGCGACCCCAGGATTCATACCACTTCGGTTTTCACCGCCAGCGTTAAAAGCTGTTTGTGGTCTGGACTGTCTCTTCACCATAAAGCTTGCGCCTTTTAGGTGCTGCCCGTTCAGTCTCTACACCTTCCTCTCATGTGAGGAGAGGCTTGGCTCGGGATTGGCATATAGCTTTGCCCATGAAGCTTTCCCCGAATTTGAGCAGATCCGCTTTGAGGATTTCTCCTCAAGGCGCCCAATTACTTTAGGAATCCTGTGCTCTATCCTACTGAGCTACGCAGACATCATCATAACTATTCCTTTAATAGAAGTATAAAAACGAATCAATTATATTCAATATGAATTAACGAATTTCTGTTAATTTTTGTTCCAAAAAGGATAAAACTGCATCTGATGGAATATTTTTTGCAATAAATGATTGGCCAAGTCCTCGTGTTAAAATAAAGGTCAAATTGTTTTGTGAAACTTTTTTATCTTGAGCAATGAGAGTCATCAATGTTTCAACATTTGGTAGATCTCCTGGGATATCCTTTAACCGTGTAGGTAAACCTACAGCTTTAAGGTGTGTTTCGATACGATCTATGAGTGTGGGGTCACATAGATTCAGTTGTGAAGAGAATTGATGTGCCAGAATCATTCCAATTGCTACAGCTTCACCGTGAATTAAACGCTTAGAATCATAAGAGGTTGCTGTTTCAAGCATATGTCCAAAGGTATGACCGAGATTTAAGAGTGCGCGCTCTCCTGTTTCGTATTCATCGCGGGCGACTATGGCTGCTTTAAATTGGCATGAGCGAACAATGGCTTCTGTTCGCATGGGGCCATTGGAGAAAATTTTTTGTCCGTTTTTTTCAAGCCATGCAAAGAATTCAGGTTGGTTAATAAGACCATATTTGACCATTTCTGCATAACCTGCGCGAAATTGGCGTGGTGGGAGTGTATCAAGAACAGATGTGTCAGCAATAACGCATTGCGGTTGATAAAAAGCACCAATAAGATTTTTACCATATCGGCTGTTGATGCCTGTTTTGCCACCAACAGAAGAATCAATTTGTGCAAGAAGCGTTGTGGGCATCTGAATGAAATTCATGCCGCGGCGTATCATACTTGCGGCAAATCCTGCTAGATCTCCAATGACACCGCCACCAAAAGCAATCACACAGTCACCTCTTTCTAAGCGTGCGGCAAGAATTTGATCGATGACAGTTTGCAAGGTTGAAAATGACTTTGATTGTTCCCCTGCTTCTACAATAATAGGGACAGTATGGATTTTATTTTTGGTTAATTCTGCTTGTAATGGATCCAAATGGAGAGGTGCAACATTGCTATCTGTAACAATTGCCAAACGTGTTTGATGAAAATCCGTTTTCTGAAGAGAATGCTTAATTTGTAAAGCTGCTTGCTCAATGAGATTGGGTCCAATGATGATATCGTAACAGCGCTTGTCCAGTTTAACAGTAACGGTTTTGGTTTGCATGCTTGTTGTTCCTGTGGTTATTTTTCTGTATCGAGGTAGTGATGTATAGACCGTATGACATTTTTTGCCACGGTAAGACAGCTTTCTTTATGCGTGTGAATTGTTAAGTTTGCCTTTGCATAAATAGGATAACGCTGGTCCATGAGCTTTTGCATGGTTTCTTTAGGGTTTTCTGTTTGGAGAAGGGGGCGCGTTTTGCGCTTTGAGACACGTTGCATGAGGATATCAAGGTCGGCTTTGAGCCAGATCGATATAGCATTTTGATGAATGGCTTTTCGTGTATATTGATTTATGTAAGCACCGCCACCCGTTGCTAAAATGAGAGGACTTTTTTTTATAAGATTGAGAATAACACGCTGTTCAAGAGCGCGGAATTCTGATTCACCATAAATTTTAAAGAGTTCGGTGATGGTCATTTTTGAAGCTTTTTCAATTTCTTGATCAGAATCATAAAAGGGTAAATCAAGCATGGTGGCAACGCGTTTTCCGATGACTGATTTTCCTGCTCCCATAAGACCAACAAACACAAGAGCGCGTTTATCAAGAGATGATAAGATTTGTCTTTTTATTTGTAAGAGAGACGGATGTTGGGGTCGGTTACTTTTCATAGCTTATTTCGGCATTTATCTGTTTTAAAGTCAATTCCTGTTAATCTTTATAAGATAAAATAAGAGATAGAGTATTTGGGGAAGTTTATTATTTTATGCCAACATTAACCAGACTTTTGATGATTCTTTTCATTTTGTTTGCTATTCTTTTTAGTATAATGATCATTCTTGTCGTTTTTGTTGAACCTGTAACTGTGGATATGTCTGTTGATGTCCCTTTAGATTCGCAGGCTCTTTCTTTGAGAATGAATCAATGAAAAGTAATATTGTGATAGAGCGTTTTCTTGAAATGATGAGTGCTGAGCGAGGCGCTTCTGCTCATACACTTGCGGCTTATCAGCATGATTTACAGTGGGCGCAAGAGGAATTGTCTTCGCATTCGGTTTCGCTCCTTTCAGCACAAAAAGGGGACCTCATTGGTCTTTTGTCGCTCATGCATACATTTGGTTTTGCAGCAACGTCACAAGCGCGCCGTTTATCAACATTGCGTCAATTTTATCAGTTTCTTTATGCAGAGGGATTAAGAGTAGATGATCCTTCCAATGATATTGATGCCCCTCGCCAAGGGCGTCCTTTGCCCAAAATTATCAGTGAAGATGCGGTGATAAAATTTCTTGATTTGGCGCAGGTGGAGGTTAATCAAGCAGATTATGGATCTAAGGATTATCTGCGCGCATTGCGTCTTCAGCTGTTGAGCGAAATGCTTTATGCAACAGGATTACGCATTAGTGAGTTGGTGAGTCTGCCTGTGCAGGCTGTTCGAGGGAAAGCATACAGTATTTTGGTTCGCGGTAAGGGAAAAAAAGAACGAATGGTGCTGTTATCAAAAAAAGCCTATCAAGTTCTTTTGCAGTGGTTGGATTTACGTGATCAGGGAGAAGATGCGAAAAGCCTTTATCTTTTTCCGGCCCATTCAGAAACAGGCTATATTGCACGTCAAGTTGTTGCGCGGGAATTAAAAAATCTTGCTAAAAGGGCTGGAATAAAAAGTGAAAGCTTTTCTCCCCATGTATTGCGTCATGCTTTTGCTAGCCATCTTTTGCAAAATGGTGCTGATTTGCGTGCCGTTCAACATTTGTTAGGCCATTCTGATATTTCTACCACTCAGATTTATACCCATGTGTTGGAAGAAGGACTTTATCGTCTCGTTAATGAGCATCATCCACTTGCCGATGAGCAAAAGGCTCGCTAAAGAAAAGGTGATGTTTTAGAAAAGACTTTATAAAGAAAATTATAAGTGTATAAGTGACACTGAATGAGTTGGTACAGAATGCATAATTATCTTGATTTTGAAAAACCAGTTGCTGATCTTGATGGAAAAATTCTTGAATTAAAAAAAATTTCTCAGGAAAAAGACAGTCTTGATATGAGTGACGAGATTGCACGTCTTGAAACACGTTCCAAAACGGCATTGCGCGATCTCTATAAAAAATTATCTCCGTGGCAAAAAACACAAGTTGCTCGTCATCCTGACCGTCCGCATTTTATGGACTATTCTAAACGCCTATTGAGTGATGTTACACCTTTGGCAGGCGATCGAAAGTTTGCTGAAGATGAGGCTGTTCAAGCTGGGTTCGCGCGCTTTAAGGGGGAAGCAGTAGCTTACATTGGTCAAGAGAAAGGTCACGATACGCAAACACGTTTGCGCTATAATTTTGGTTCTGCACGTCCAGAAGGATATCGTAAAGCTGTTCGTATTATGGAAATGGCTGACCGATTTGGTTTGCCACTCCTTACTTTTGTCGATACGGCGGGTGCTTATCCTGGGGTAAGCGCTGAAGAACGTGGGCAAGCAGAAGCCATTGCTCAATCAACAGCCGCAACTTTGCGCCTAAAGGTTCCTGTTGTATCTGTTGTTATTGGAGAAGGTGGTTCTGGGGGGGCAATAGCAATTGCGGCTGCCAATAAAGTTTATATGTTGGAACATGCCATTTACTCGGTTATTTCTCCAGAAGGAGCTGCTTCTATTTTATGGCGTGATCCAGCGCGTGCAAAAGATGCTGCAATGAATATGCGTATTACCGCTCAAGATTTGCTTCGCTTAAAGATTATTGATGGCATTATTTCAGAGCCTTTAGGAGGAGCACATCGTGATAAAGAGATTGCCATTGATGCAACGGGTGAAATTATTTCAGAGGCTTTAAAAGCTATGGCTGGAAAAGATGGTGAAGTTCTTAAACAGGAACGAAGGGAAAAATATCTTCAAATTGGTCGGTCATTAACATAAGTTGTTTTTTATGAGGGTTGTTGGATTGGAGTTTTTTCGATGACATTTAACAGATTCCTTGCTTTGTGTGTGTTGTGTGTAATGGGAATATTGACAGCCTGTAAAGGGAGATTACCAGCTTCTATTCGCGCTAAAGTTGAGCAGCCTCTTCCGCAAGAAATCCAGAATAGAATGGCTTTGTATGATATTGATCCTTATGCACCAATTGTGATGCGCTTTTTCAAGGAAGAAAATCTTGCTGAAGTTTGGAAGCAATCTCGTTCCGGTCCTTTTATCTTGGTTGCACGCTATGGTATTTGTAAATGGTCTGGTAAGCTTGGACCTAAATATAAAGAAGGGGATCTTCAGACACCGGAAGGTTTTTATACGATTACAGCAAAGCAAATGAATCCTTATTCAAAATATTATCTTTCTTTTAATATAGGGTTTCCTAACCTTTATGATCAGGAAAATGGTCGTACAGGGAGCAATCTTATGGTGCATGGCTCTTGCTTTTCTGCCGGTTGTTATTCTATGAGTGATAAGAATATGGCTCAAATTTATGCTTTTGCGCGGGATGCTTTTAAAGGAGGACAAAGAGCATTCCAGTTGCAGGCTTTTCCTTTCCGCATGACCAAGGATAACATGTTACGTCATAGCAATGATCCTCATTACTCATTTTGGGTTATGCTTAAGAAAGGTTATGATTTTTTTGAAGAAAATCGTCAACCTCCAGTCGTTGAAGTGTATGAAAAACGTTACATTTTTAATCGCGATATTGATAAAACTTCAGTTTCTTTAATGAAGTAGTATTATTTTATTCTGCTACATCGTGAAATGCCATTGCTTATGATGATGGCGGGACAGGATATGCAAAAACTTTAATATGGGATGTTTAAGGGTGCGTCCATATTTTAAAGCGTTGAGTTTTTTCATAGAGCTTTATGTCAGTACATTAAATAAAGTGTAGGAAGACTAAGAGCAATTGGCTCAGAGAAGTTGGGTTCTTTGCAGACCAATAAGTGTGGCAATTTTGGTTTTTTAGTGGAGATTAGGTTAATATAAAATGCACCTCTCTTTTTATTTTCAATAAGATAATATTTTAGGATTTTATTGTTTCATGCTGTAAAATATTATCTTATCCTGCTTGGGTGATAAGATATATGCATACATCTAAAAAGACGATATTGCTTCTGTCTGATATTAGTTTTTTGCCTAAACTTAAGCAGATTTTATTTCAATCAGTTCGGGAAATATAGAGTTGAGCGGAATATTTAAAACCAAAAATGTGTCCAATAGGATTGTGAAATGAATCACATGAAGTTATTTGCAGATGAAGCGTATATTGAGAGAAAATAACCTAATTACAGATTAGTAAGTATTAAAAAATTTTATCATAATAATTTAATTTATAATGGTAATTTATAACTTTTTTCCATTTGAATAAGAGCTTAAATTCATGAGGTCTTTTATCTGAAAATCTGTTTATCTTGAATCAATCAAAATTATTCGCTTGTACATTACAAGCAGAAAATGCTGCATAGATAAAACTGTACAATAAAAATGTTTCTAGTGAAATTGTCTCACGTACCAAGAGCTACTAAACATTGGGGGCTAGAAAATCTATGGTGAAGCTTTTTTGTTTTTTTTAAGCGTAAAGAAGTTATGGATCAACGGATTTAACGTTATAGGGGTGAATTAAAATTTTATTCCTGGAATGATGAGAGGGTTTTCTAAGAGAGCTGTTTTGTCTGCAGTATCTATGGCTGGTTTATTAAAAAAAGCATTGAGAAGTTTTTGTATCGCTTCTTTTTCAACACCATCAGCAATGATGACAAAACGTGTTTGTTTTACTCCTTTTGGCCATGATGGCAGTCTTATGGGGGGGTGAAAAAATGTTTGTACGCCGTGTAATACAAGGGGGCGATAAGGATCATCACGTAATGCGATTATTGCTTTAATACGGAGTAATTTTGCACCATAACGGTCTTGTAAGAGATCTAAAAAAGCTTCAATTGTAGCATAATCAACAAGATCCTCACAGTCTAGTGAAAAGGTGCGAATGGTTTTATGAGAGGGATGATCATGTAAAGCCGTCGTAAGATTTTTCTTAAGATGTGTATTTTCTCCTTTTTCATTCCATAATGTGTGATTTATTAATAGATTTGAGCAGAAATCTTCAGAATAGGCATCAATGATTTGTGCTGTGGGATTCATTCTTTTGAGTGTGTTAAGGAGCGTATTTGAAAGGGATTGTGGGCCCATAAGATCTGTTTTGGTGAGAATAATTTTATCAGCAAGGATTAATTGTTTATATATTTCAGGATAGCGCTCACATATGGAAAGTGTGCTTAATGTATCAAATGTTGCAAGAACAGCATTTATGGACAGTGTTTGAATAAACAACGGGTGGCTTAAAAGTATTTGTAAAATAGGGGCGGGATCAGCCATCCCTGTTGTTTCAATGATAATGTGATTGAGTTGTTTGATCTGTCCTGTCTGGATGCGATTGATTAAATCCGTTAATGTATCAACGAGATCACTGCGTAAATTGCAGCATAAGCAACCATTGGCAAGCTCAATAATTCCTTCTGTCGTCTTTTCAACCAGAAGGTGGTCAATACTGATTTCGCCGAATTCATTGATGATAACAGCACATTCCGTTAAGAGAGGATCTTGTAGCATACGGTTGAGCAAAGTTGTTTTGCCAGAGCCTAAAAAACCAGTAATAAGCGTGAGAGGAATGCGCTTTATTTTCATTTTAATCATCAACCGTGGTTGTATTTTAAAGAAACATATCTTATGACGTCAACCCCATTCACAATGGGGGCCCATGAGGAAGATGTGATGGATAATTGCCTACGAAATCCATTTTATTGCTACTTTTAAGTTTATAAAGATAAGTGCGGGTGCAATCATGTTACTTTTTAGTATTCATGTTTATGATAATTCTTCGCACTTGAAAGGCCTTATAGAAAGAGTTTTAATTCCTTACTTTGATTATTTTATCTATATTCTCATCCACCTTGTGACGTGAAAGAGATTGATTTTAATTGATATCAATAGATATGGATTTGAAATGAGAGAATTTTACGATATTTGTGGTTTTGGAGAAACGGGGCAAAATGATTAATCATAAATTGTGAAGTGTGGCTTACGGCTTTTTTATAGGATAGTTTGTGCGTCTTTTATACGGATTATGGGGTTTTCTTAGTGGTTTTACTGTTATTTTAGGTGTCTGTGGGCTACGAATGAGATGTACCACTAAAGGATGAGAAAAAGAAGAGGGAGCAGTGATAAAAGGTGAGGTGAGAATAATATTTCCTTGATCATCATATGAATTGGCATGCATTTTTATGGCTTCAGGCGTGCATGTTTGTTGTCTCATATTGTTGGCTTGTGTTATGTTGTTTCCATAAGGTTTTAATGTTGCGAGTGTTAGTTGGGGGCTTCCTTGATGTAAAAATCCTATTTCAAGAAGTTGTGCCGCTTTTTCTTCCCTTTCACTTATGTTGTTTGCCCCTAGAATGACAGCAATAATTGTACGTTTATTGCGGGTGGCTGAGGCAACAAGATTAAAACCAGAGGCGCAAATAAAGCCTGTTTTCATACCGTCTATTCCATAAAAACGACCAATGAGGTTGTTTGAATTATGCTGGATTTTTCGGTTATTACCAAAATCAATGGCTGGAATAGAAAAATAATGAGCATATTGTGGAAATTCCCGACGTATTTGGACGGCTAAAAGAGCAATATCACGTGCGGTGGAGTAGTTTTGAGGATCTGGTAAACCACTTGCGTTCGCAAAATGGGTGCCAAACATGCCTAAACGTTTAGCTTCGCTATTCATTTTGCGCACAAAAGCTTTCTGTGAACCAGCAACGGCTTCACTCATGGCAATGGCCAAATCATTGGTCGATTTAACCATGGTGATACTTAAGGCTGTATCAAGTGTGAGAACAGAACCAGCTTTATAGCCTGAACGATATGCTGGTGCTTTTGCGGCATATTCGCTGATGGTAATAGGTTTGTTGGGTGAAATTTCTCCGTGGCTCATGGCACGAAAAATAACATAAGCGGTCATTAACTTTGTTAAGGAAGCAGGATACCAACGCTCAAAAGCTTGATGATGTTTTAAGATATTTCCAGTTGTAACATCAACAGAAATAAAAGGCTGAGACAGAGCAAAAGTGCTTGTCAAGATCAAAATAAGAGACAAAAAAAGATTAATAAAGAGTCGTTGCATTAAGTTTAAATCCAATATCTTCTTATCAGTGATTTAGAACTGTTTTAATTTAGTACAAAAAGCTTTTAAGTCTATGATAGAAGAGGGGAAATGGTTAATGCCGTATGCGTTTTTTGCTGAGATAAAAAGACTATCATTCTTTAATTTTCCCCTTTGTGTTCAACTTCGTGGCTTGCAAAAGCCCCTCATGCAATATCTTTTCAATCATGGATATTGCGCTATGCCTTATTCGTTGATCATGTTCTTCATTGAAAAAGAGCATGCTATTGTGCTGTTTATCTACGCATTTCTTTTAAAGAGATTTCCTTATTTTATCTCCCACCCCATATCTTTGCACAGTTTGTAATATATCATCTATAGTCCATTAGGTATTACAATTTTTGTGCTTATATTTATGCTTATAGATGTATAGACAACCACCGTATTCTACTGATTAACTTCTAATATTGCAACTGCTCTTCTCTTGATACGGTTTATAATCAGTATATTTAACAAAATTTTGTGTTTCACACATTACTTTCTTTTTCTGGAATAAGCTGCAAGCAAACTTTTGGTGTTTCCTTAGAGGTTAAGTAAGATGGAAAGATGCTCCTGTATTTGTTACTTTGAGTTTCATCTAAAAAGAGACTATTATTTTATCAATCAATATTTTGATCGTGATATTTTAGTGCTTGAAGCCTTTTAATAGCACAAGCGGGTAACGGTGGAGGATTAGAATCTTGAGCTGCTAAGAGAAGCAGTTCATCACACGCTTCTTCAGTTTTTTGGATCAGTTGATTTAGAAAGTCACGTTTACTTAAACCAGCTTCTATTGGAGGAAGAATACGAACACGAATTGTTCCAGGATAGCGGCGGAAATTATTGCGGGGCCAATATAGGCCGGCATTATGCGCAATCGGAACCACTTGAAGTTCTAATTCATTATAGAGTGCGACAATTCCTGACTTATAATCTGGTTCCTGACCGGGTTGTCGGCGTGTCCCTTCGGGAAAAATGAGGATTTGACGCCCTTGTTTTACTTTTTCTTTTGCTTTTTGTATAACTGTTTTTAAGGCTTTGATGGGCGTTGTGCGGTTAATGGGAATAATTTGTGTTTTTGCCATATACCAGCCAAACAATGGAATCCACATCAATTCACGTTTTAAAATAAGAGTGGGATCATCAAAATAGGGAACAAGGCTGAAAGTTTCCCATGCAGATTGATGCTTTGGAGCAATGATATAGGCCCCTTGGGGAAGATTTTCTAATCCTTCGATTTCATAACGTGTACCCGCGATGTATTTTTGCAAAAAGAGTGTAACGCGCGCCCATGTTTTAGGAACAATCCATGCCTTTTTTCGGGGCATGAGAAAATAAACGGGAGCGTAAAGAATCATTTGTATGAAAGTTGTGGTATAAAAAGCGAATGTAAAAAGAATAGAACGAAGGATAAGCACTATATTTTCCATTTTATATCTATAAGAAGACTTCGTATATAATATAATTTACAGAAGAAAACATCTTCTTTATGTTTTTTTCGAGCATCTATTTTTTCAGTAATTCATTTTCTGATATTTAAAAACAGAAGGAAAGAGGTTGATGGAATTACAAAAAGGTGAACTTTTCATTCCACGGATTTTATCTATTGCGGGAACAGATCCTTCTGGTGGCGCTGGAATGCAGGCGGATTTGAAGGTTTTTTCAGCCATGAAAACTTATGGTATGAGTGTGGTTACAGCTGTTGTTGCACAAAATACTCAGGGTGTGCGTTCTTTTCAGGCATTAGATGCTTCTTTTGTTGCAGATCAAATTGATTCTGTTTTTGAAGATATCCACGTTGATGCCGTTAAAGTTGGTATGGTTGCAAATGCCCAAATTGCAAAGGTTATTGCAGAACGTCTTGCTTATCATAAAGCGCGTTTTATTGTTTTTGATCCGGTTATGGTTGCAAAAAGTGGTGATGTTCTTTTAAACTCTGATGCCATTGAAATTATGCGTGATATTCTTGTGCCGATGTCAACTTTGATCACGCCAAATTTGCCTGAAGCTGCACTGTTATTGGGATGTGACGTGCAATGGTCTTTAGAGGCTATGTATCAATATGCTCCACGACTCTTGGCGCTAGGGTGTCATGCAGTTTTGTTAAAAGGTGGACATTTGAATACGCTTGCCAGAAATAGGACAGAAAATTATGATTATTCTAGTCCAGATCTTTATTGTGATCGTGAAAATCTTGTTATGCTTGAAGCTTCTCGTCTTTCAACCACCCATGATCATGGGACAGGGTGTACCATTTCTGCTGCCATTGCAGCTTTATTGCCTACACAGCCTTTAGACTGCGCTGTGAAACAAGCAAAGAACTATTTACATGGCGCTTTAACGGCCTCAAATGCTTTAAAAGTAGGGAAAGGACGAGGTCCACTTCACCATTTTTATGCATTGTGGAAAGATTGATACAACAGTTTATTATGAAAATTTTCACTCTTTAGATTTATTTCGTTATTATATACTGTTTGGGATTGATGATTGATAAGTGTTAACGCATTGTAGCTTAACAGTTGTTTTATATTTAAGAAAAATGAGAGAAGAGAGAGAAAAGTTATAATTTATTGCTTTTATACATATTTTTACGATTAATATATCGTGTGTAAAAGGCAATCTTAAGTGAAAAAAAGAGAGCTCGTTCATCCTATCATATTTGCTATTGATCGATTGGTTGGTTATATTTGGTTTCTGCTGAAAGTAATAAATTTTCTTAAGTGATGAGTAAAAAAGAGTTTTCCGTTAAATGACCATGTGTTTATTGGAATAAACTTTAAATTCACCAAAGTTTATAAAACCTCATTTTTTATAAATGCTAATTCCCTCGTGAGAGGCTTGCAGACCAATAACATGACATTTTTTTCTTTTTAAATGCTTAATAGCAATTTTTGTCATGAATGTCCCAATGCCTCTTTTTTGAAAATCTGGATTGGTGACAATATCATACACACCACCAATGCCATCCGCTTTCATACAAAAACATATGGCTACAGGATTGTTATTTATATACCCAACAAACATCTCTACATCGGGATCTTTTTTATAAAAATGACCTATGGTTTCATAAAATCTTACTGCCTCTTCATCAAAAGGCTCGAAGACGGATGCCATAATATTTCCGTAATCTCTGAAATCTTGAAGTGATTCAACTTCCTTGATTTTTAAGTTATCCGGCATAGAAGTAACATGTGAGTCTATATCTTGCGCTAAAGCCGCTATTCCTACCTCTGTTTCAATATGCTCTAAACCAATAGATAAGAGAACTTTATCGACTTTATAATGAGACGAATGAGGTCCAACCCACCAAGCTAAAGGTAGCTTTTGTGCATTACAAGGAATCTATTATAGATTTTGCTTGGCCTACAGGTACAGTTTCTTGTAATTTTTTAGCAGAGACAATATTGAATGTGTCTGAAGCAAATGTTGAATTGACAGAAGATACGCCATTTGAAAAATCAATAACTGTCATTTTAGGGTACAATTTTGGTAAAAACGTACCTTTGAATAAAAATTATTCTCTAATGATAAGTCAATTTTTGATTTGTTTAACATTTGTTTCCTTTGTCGTTGTACATTGATCTGTTAATACCGGGGCTGTAAAAAGTCCGTTGGCTTAAAGGCAATCGCAAATTCTTTTGCATAAGCCTCTATAACATACAAGACAGCAAAAGATCTGCCGCCAATACTAAAAAACTATCTTCAGGATGGTAAGAGGCAATACAAAATACTGTTGGGAAAATGCCTTTGGGAAAATAATCCTAGCAAAGTTACAAGTTATCGTTGCCAAATAACGTCACGGACCAACAGGAATCGTCTCTCTGGCTTTCCGATCCGACTTTACACGCTTTAGTGACTTAGCCGATCATACTCATCTCTCAGAAAATCGCTTAAATCACTTTCATATAAATAATGACCATTGTTTTGGGGCTAAAAAATTATTATCCGATGATTGAAGAACAACGCTCTATAGCTTTTCAGAAAAAAGTACGAATCTAAAAAATGATCTTTGGAAGGTCTTTGAAGATCCTTTGAGAACCCCTTAAAAATCATGTGAAAGAAAATAAACTGCTACAAAAGCCAGTGTCAAAATATACAAAACCTGCTGGCAAGTTACATGCAACAAGAACGAATAAATCAAAATTCAATGGAGCGGGCGATGGGATTCGAACCCACGACCCCAACCTTGGCAAGGTTGTGCTCTACCCCTGAGCTACACCCGCTCACCGATTCGATACATACTTTGCTTGTATGGCTTAGGCTTCTATGAATTGCAACAAAAAAATATCATCTCAGTTTGATTTATTTTGTCTATATAATAAAATAAAGATTGATTTTAGAAGATTTTTTAGTAATAAACTATTCCCTTTTTAATTTTTGCATGGAGAGGGGTGGAATATAATGTTGAAGAGAATAAGTATATTAGGGGTTGTCGTTGCAGCTGTTTTTATGATGAACAGTGCTGTAAAAGCAGATGACCAAGTTAAACATGTTAAAGTTGCTTTAACACAAATTATGATCCATCCTGCGGCGGATGCTGTTCGTAAAGGTGTGGAAGATGTTCTTGCAGAAAATGGTTATAAGCAAGGTGAAAATTTTCAACTGACCTTTTTATCAGCGCAGGGAAATATTTCAACAGCAACGCAAATTGCACGTAAATTTGTTGGTGATAAACCCGATGTTATTGTAGCGATTACCACGCCCTCAGCACAAACAATGCTTGCAGCAACAAAAACAATACCTATCGTCTTTGCAGCGATTTCTGATCCTATCGGAGCTAAAATCGTTTCTTCGCTGACCAAGCCTGGCGGCAATATGACAGGGAGTTCTGATCGTATTGATGTTGCTGAAAGTGTTAAACTTTTGCAGGAAGTAAAACCAGACTTGAAAAAAATTGGTTATCTTTATAATGCTTCTGAAGCAAATTCTGTTTCAACCCTTAAGACGTTAAAGGATGTCGCAAAAAAAACTGGAATTGAAATCATTCCTTCATCGGCACCAAAACCTTCAGATGTTCAAGCAGCAACACGCGCTTTAATCGGGAAGGTCGATGTTATTTTTGTTCCTGCTGATAATACGATTCTGTCTGTTTTAGAGGGAGCCATAAAGGTCGCCCAGGAAGCCAATATGCCTGTATTTACTGTTGATGCGAATACGATAGGACGTGGGCCTTTTATGACGCAAGGTGTGAATTTCTATGATGTTGGGGTTGATGCTGGGAAGTTGGTTGTGCGTATTCTAAAGGGTGAAAAGCCTGGTGATATTGATATTGTGCAGGCAGCTAATAATGACATTCGAATTGATCTGAAAGCAGCAAAAAAGGCAGGGATTGTTATCCCGCAGGCCGTTATTGACCGTGCAACAAAAGTGATTCAGTAACTTTTGTTGATAGGGTGTTAATACAATTTAATACATAAAGTACGTTACGTTTTCATGAGGACTGTCTTTACATGAATATATTTGCCTTTTCTGGCGCTGTGGAATTAGGTCTTATTTATGCGTTTGTGGCTATAGGAGTTTATCTCTCATTTCGTGTTTTGGATTTTCCGGATTTGACAGTTGATGGCTCGTTTCTTCTTGGATCCTGTGTCTGTGGCGTCTTGATTCTTTTAGGTTTTAATGCATGGATAGCTATGGCATGTGCTTTTTGTGCGGGTATGGTAGCAGGTTTGGTTACAGCTCTGTTGAATTTGCGTTTTGGCATTTTGAATCTTTTGGCTTCTATCTTGACAATGTCAGCACTTTATACAGTGAATCTCCGTATTATGGGGATTATGGGAGGCTCTAATATTAATTTGGCGCTTTCTGATACGGCTTTAACACCCTTTTATAATTTTTTTGGGTTACCTGATATCTTTGTGCGTCCTCTTTTCATTGGTGCTGTATTGCTGGTGGTGGCATTCTTGATCTGGCGCTTTTTGGAAAGTGAAATAGGTCTTGCTATGCGTGCAATGGGCGCTAATCCACAGATGGCGACGGCGCAAGGCGTTCATACTTCAGCATTGATTTATTTTGGTATGGGGCTTTCTAATGCTTGTGTTGCGCTTGGTGGTTCTCTTTATATTCAAACTGCAATTGCAACAGATATTACCGGTGGAATTGGTACAATTGTTTTTGGGTTGGCTGCTGTGATTATTGGGGAAACGCTCTTTCGTACGCGCAATATTTTTTGGATTATCATCAGCTGTATTGTGGGGTCTGTGCTTTATCGTGTGGCCGTGCAATTTGCATTTGAGGCTAATGGAATTGGTATTGATACGTCGACAGATCTTCAGTTGATTACGTCACTGTTGGTTGTGTTAACCCTTATTGTGCCACGCTATTGGAGGAGGCGTAAACGTGATTGAGCTTTTTCATGTTGGGGTCACATTTAAACCGCAAACACCTTTGGAAAAACAGGCTCTCATTGATATTAACCTCAAAATTGATCAGGGTAGCTTTGTTACGGTTATCGGTTCAAATGGTGCAGGTAAATCAACGTTGCTCAGTGTTTTGGCGGGAGCAACACTTCCCTCGACAGGAAAAGTGGTTATCAATGGACAAAATGTTTCTAGGCAATCAGTCAGCGAACGCGCTGGGAAGGTCGCCTGTGTTTTTCAAGATTCTTTAAAGGGAAGTTGTGGTTCTTTAACAATTGAAGAAAATTTGGCTCTTGCCGCTCTTCGAGGAAATCGTCGTGGTTTGCGTTCAGCTTTAAACCATGACAAAAGACAATTTTTTCGAGAGAAAATTGCTCAATTAGGTATTGGTCTTGAAACATATATTCAAAATCCTATGGACAGTTTATCTGGTGGACAACGCCAAGCCGTTTGTCTTGTGATGGCAACGTTAGCCCATGCAGATGTTTTATTACTTGATGAACATACCTCAGCACTTGATCCTGGAATGGCTGATTTTGTGATGCGGTTGACTGAAAAAATCGTTGAAGAGAAAAAATTAACAACTATTATGGTAACCCATTCTATGCGTCAAGCTCTTGATTATGGTGATCGCACACTGATGTTGCATGGTGGAAAAGTGATTTTGGATGTCTGTCATGAAGAACGTAAGGGCTTGAATGTTAATGATTTAATTCATATGTTTCAGAAAGTTCGCGGGGAAGTTCTTGATAATGATGAACTGTTAATGGATTAATAGTGTGGCTCAGAAAAAAGCACATGAGGTTGATCAATTTCTAACGCGCTTCTCACGTGCTTTTCCTATTGTTCTCATTTATGGACCAGATCGTGGTCTTATTTGTGAACGTGCCCAACGTTTTGCTAGGCTTACAAAGGTCGCAATAGAAGATCCATTTTCGACAATCCGTTTGGATGCTGCTGAAATTGATAAAGATCCCGCACGTTTGGAAAATGAAGCGCGTACTTTCTCGCTTTTTGGGGGAGACCGTTTGATATGGATTTCTAATGCTGCTAATCAAAAGGGTTTTCTTGCGGCCTTGAAACTTTTAATTGAAAAACCACCAGAGAAAAGTTTTATCCTTATTGAGGCAGGGGATTTAAAAAAAGGAACAGGATTGCGCAATGCTATTGAAACAGCAGAAAATGCAATGGCTTTGCCTTGTTTTGCTGATGATATGCGTTCTCTTGACGGTTTGATTGATAAGGTTTTAGAACAGTTTAAGAAGACTCTTTCCTTAGATGCACGTAGATGGTTGCATGAAAGTTTAGGGGTAGATCGTCTTGTATCACGAGGTGAATTAGAAAAGCTTTGTCTTTATGCTTCAAATGTTCATATTACTCTTGAAGATGTGAAAGCTGTTGTAAGCGATGTAAGTGCTCTTTCTCAAGATGAAATCATTGATGCTCTTTTATTGGGCGATATATCAGGTTTTGAAGCGCATTTTAATCGACATATAGCATTGCAAGGGGCGCTTTTTTTTATTTTAAGTACAGCACAAAGGCATTTTCAGCAATTACAGCTTTTGCGTTATCAGGTAGAGGTTGAAGGAAAAACGCCTTTTACAGTGGTTTCTCAAGCGCGTCCTCCTATTTTTTTTCAACGGAAAAAAAATGTTGAACAAGCTTTAAAATATTGGAAGTTAGAACATATTGCCTATGCTATGGAAAAAATTCAAACTGCTGTTTTAGAAAGCCGTAAAAACCCGCTTTTGAGTGAAGCTATCATCCGCCAAGCTTTGTTGGGGCTTACAATTATTGCACGACGCCAAATGGCGGCTTAACATGTTTTAAAATATGTTAATTTTTTTTATTTTGCGTATAGTGCAAGCGCATTTTTAGCAATTACAGCTCTTGTGTTATTAGGTAGAGGTTGAAGGTAAATCGCCTTTTACGGTGATTTTTCAAGTGCATTCTCTTAAGCAATGAAATAAGAATTTAGAAGTTTGGTTTTAAATTTTTCGTTACGTATTTTTTGCATTTTCTAGATAAAATGATCTGTTGTTTATTTACGCCGAGTAAATAGTGTTATTCTCTCGTTGTAGTTTTTTAATATTTTGTGCATAACTCTTGAACGAACAAACAGAAAAGTTATGATTTTTTACAACTATCTTTGTTGCCATTTGCAAAGAATCTTTAAAGGTGAAAGATGCCCCCTATTCAATTTGAAAAAATAGCACTCATTGGGATTGGTCTAATTGGATCTTCTTTAGCAAGAGTGATTAAAAAGAAAAATCTTTCAGCTCAGATTTTTATTGCAACGCGTCGACAAGAAACACTGGAAAGAGCGCGTGAATTAGAACTTGGAGATTTTTATACAACGGATAATGCAAAGGCTGTCGAAGGTGCTGATCTCGTTATTATTTCTGTTCCTGTTGGAGCGAGTGCAGAGGTGGCAAAAGACATTCATAATCATTTAAAGCCAGGGGCGATTGTGAGTGATGTTGGTTCTACAAAAGAATTGGTTATCACAGAAATGGCGCCTTTATTGCCAAAAACGGTTCATTTTATTCCGGGACACCCTATTGCTGGAACAGAATATTCGGGTCCAGATGCTGGTTTTGCTGATTTATTTATGAATCGCTGGTGTATTTTAACGCCTTTTGCGGAGAGTGATGCGGCGGCAGTCGCACGGTTGACAGCGTTTTGGGAAGCTTGTGGGGCGCGTGTTGAAAGGATGGAGCCGAAGCATCATGATCTTGTGTTGGCGATTGTTTCACATTTGCCACATTTGATTGCCTATAATACTGTTGGGACAGCGAGTGACTTAGAAAAAGTAACAAATTCGGAAGTGATTGCTTATTCTGCTTCCGGTTTTCGTGATTTTACGCGTTTGGCATCTTCTGATCCCGTTATGTGGCGGGACATTTGTTTGCATAATAAAGAGGCTATTTTAGAGATGTTGGGTCGTTTTAGTGAAGGGCTTGCTTTTTTAGAACAGGCAATTCGTATAGGTGATAGTGAAACACTGTTTAATTTTTTTACGCGTACGCGTGCTGTGCGCCGTAATATCATTGCCGCGGGTCAGGAAATTGATGCCCCTGATTTTGGGCGTCATAGCGTTTCTAAAGAGGGAATGTAGAGTAAAAGATTTTTGAATTTTGTGCTATTGTTTTGCTTATTCTTATCATGCTTTTAGGTATCTGTTCTGTTCAATTGTTTGTTGTAATGAGGATACGGTACTGTTTTCAGTCGTTTGTGTGACGATAAGCGGCGGTGCTTACCTTTATATCTCTAACCCTGTGCTCCAAAAAGGTTTTTGCACTCTCAGAGGGGGCTTGTTGTTTTGGTTAGTCAATTCGCATAAATGAGAGAGAAAAGGGATATGCTTCAAATGCAATTTATTTCATATCAACGGACATATAATTCGTATTAGTCACATCTGTAAAAGGAAAGAAATCGTTTTTTAAAAGATAAAAGCTTTGTTCAATAATTTTTTGTATTGCTGATGGTAAAGACCTATAAAATGCTTTTATGGTGTTATTCTTCACATTATCGAGCCAAGAATTATAGCCCTATAAATTTGACTTTTACGAATATAACCAAGAGATTTGTGAAGGATTTTTCAGGGAGAGGGATTTTGTATGAATGCTTGTAAATCAATGCAAAGCTAGGTTGTATTATGGGTGTTGTCTCGTAAAATGTTTTATAAAAAAACAGAGGCGCGTTCTTCAATTCTCATGGAGCAACATGTTTTAAAAAAAATATTCTTATGATTCAGTATATTCGTTTTTTAGCTTTTATGTGCTCGTTTAGAGCGGGAGTATTCTATTTGATTGATTATTGGTCTTTTAAATCGGGAAAAAACTTTATTTGAGAACAATATATCAATATAGGCATAAATATAAAAACTCATTTCTACCTATCCTCTTTTAATTTAAGCGTTAAAACGTGAAGAAGCACTCATGGAAATATCTTTGCCTCAGATTTTATTTTTTGCGTTCTTTAATGGAGAGTAGTTTTCAATATAAAATAAAAAGCCTCAAACAGGAGACAATTTGTTTAGTAAAATTTGTTGGCTTTTCTAGTTTTTGGATAGGATGAGGCTTGACCACATGCATTATTGCCCTTTATACTCAAAAGCGTTTATTTTTAAAGTCTTGGTGTTTTTATACAGTATGAGATAACTGAAAAAAAATATGTTACCAGAAAGTATTGAGGTTTGTTAAGAAGTATCTTTTGGTATGGCTATCGTATTTTTGGTGACGCAATAAGTCATTATTGGCGTGATAATGGAAGTGCTTTTGCAAGCCATGTTGCGCTGTCAGGTCTTTTAGCATTTTTTCCTTTTTTTATTTTTGGAACATCTTTTGCTCGTTTTCTTGGGGCTTTTACCTATACACCGCAAAAAATTAAAGCGCTCGTACAGCTATTGCCTGATGTCATTGCTGAGCCTTTATCTCAGGAAATTGTCAATGTTTTAACCCTTCATCAAGGAGGCGTGTTGACGCTTTCTGTCATTGGAGCGGCTTATTTTGCTTCTAATGGAATAGAGGCTTTGCGTACAGCTTTGAATAAAGCGTACCGTGTGACTGATCGACGGAGTTTGTTGTTTTGTCGTTTTCAAAGTTTGTTTTTTGTAATCCTTGGAGCTTTTGGTCTTGTTGTAATGAGTTTTTTATTGATTTTAGCGCCTTTGCTGATCAAAATTATGCAAAATCATTCTTTTTTTATGACTGAATATATTGGGGTTATTCGTGTATGGCGTTATACAATTGCTGTCGTTATTTTGTTTATCAGTCTTTTGATTGTTCATAAATGGCTTCCAGCAGGAGAGCGGAAATTTATAGATATTTTACCAGGAATCGTGGTGACAATGTTTGTATGGTTTATGGCTTCTCTTACTTTTGCGCAATATTTAACGATGTTTGATTATATTTCAACCTATGCGGGGTTAGCATCTATTATGGTTGCCATTATTTTTCTTTACATATTAAGCGCAATTTTTATTTTCGGGGGTGAAATAAATGCTGCAATAATGTTTTATCGCAATTGTTGGCAATCGCCTCAATGAATGAAAAAATTGTAGATCATATGAAAGCTAAAAGATGGGGCAAGGAATAAGACCAGCTATTACTTTATTGGTTGATGCAGATTCCTGTCCTGTAAAAGCTGAAATTTATCGTGTTATGAATCGTTATCAGCTTAAAACATTTATTGTCGCAAACCGTTTTCTTTCTCTTCCCCAAGAAGAACTCATTGAAAGAATCGTTGTTTCTGATGGGCTTGATAGGGCTGATGATTGGATTGTAGAACATGTACATGAGGCGAGTATCGTTATTACCAGTGATATCCTTTTAGCAGAACGCGTTGTACGGTCTGGTGGGCTTTGTCTTTCGCCAACGGGGCGTATTTTTGATACCAATTCAATTGGTCAAGCTCTCGTCATGCGCACTTTGATGGAAGATTTGCGAGAGCAGGGGCATATCACAGGAGGACCTCGTCCTTTTTGTGGAAAAGATCGCTCTGCTTTTTTGTCAGCGTTGGATTGTCAAATCCAACGTTTAAAAAGACGTGGTTATTAGATTATTGTGCTTCTTTCATGACAGCTTTTATGAGTGTTTTGGCTTCATCATTGGCCCATGGCGCTGCTCCATTATAGGAAGCAATGAGATACCCCTTTTTATCAATGAGAAATGTGATGGGAAGTCCTAAAGCAAGTCCTTGTTTTCTCATATCGTTGAAGATATTCATGGTTTCATCGCGATAGTAGACTAAATTATCTGCATGAATATCTTGCAAAAATTGCTGAATTTTTTCCACAGAAGCGGCTTTATCGATATTAATCGCTATAACATCAAAGTTTTCTCCACCCAATTCGCGTTTTAATGCTGCGAGTTCAGGCATTTCTGTGCGACAGGGCACGCACCAGATAGCCCATAGATTGATGAGTATCGGTTTTCCGTTAAATTCAGCGAGAGTGTGGTCTTTTCCTTGAATATCCTTAAAAGAGAGGGTATTCATATCTAAGGGTGTGTCCATAAATCGCATGTGAGCAAAAAAGCCTGTTGCAGCTTTTTGGATTGTCATCATTTTTTTGTCTTGTATTTTTTCTGTCTTTTCTTTTGAAATGGCGTTGGCAAAAGAGGAGACTGTCTTGTCATGATGATTTTTTATTGCGTATAAACTGATACCAACTAAGATAATGGCAACAAAAAAGGATGCTATGAAAATTTGCCTCTTTTTGTTTTTCTTTTTTGGACTATTACAATTTTGAAGAATCATGGTTTTTGTCCTTTTTATGGGTGTTTTTAGAATATGACAGATGAGAATTTAAAGAATCCAATGTGGGGGGGACGGTTTATCGCAGGACCTGCTACAGTTATGGAAGAAATTAACACCTTAATTGATGTTGATCAAAAACTCTATCGGCAAGATATTCAAGGTTCGCTCTCTCATGCTGAGATGTTAGCGCAAACAAAGATTATTTTACAGTCTGATTATGAAAAAATTTCTCATGGTTTAAAAATTATTCTTCAAGAAATTGAAGAAGGTACATTTGTTTTTTCACGAAAGCTTGAAGATATTCATATGAATATTGAAGCGCGGCTGAGTGCGTTGATTGGTCCTGTTGCTGGGCGTTTGCATACGGCGCGTTCACGCAATGATCAAGTGGCTGTTGATTTTCGATTGTGGGTTCGTGAGGCGTTACAGAAAATAGCACAAGCTTTAAAAGAGTTGATAAAGCAATTACTTGCTCTTGCAGAAAAACATGTCAATACCTTTATGCCTGGATTTACACATTTACAATCGGCACAGCCTGTTACATTTGGTCATTATATGATGGCTTATGTTGAAATGTTTGGTCGCGATTTATCGCGGATGCGTGATGCTATTGAGCGAATGAATGAATCACCTTTGGGCGCTGCGGCTTTGGCAGGAACAAGTTTTCCGATTGATCGCTTTATGACAGCACAAGCGCTAGGTTTTCGAGAACCTACACGTAATTCAATAGATAGTGTTTCTGATCGTGACTTTGCATTGGAATTTTTAAGTGCTGGTGCTCTTTGTGCCATGCATCTTTCGCGTTTAGCAGAAGAAATCATTCTTTGGTCAAGTCAACAATTTTGTTTTATTCGTTTGTCAGATGCTTTTTCAACAGGTTCGTCTATTATGCCACAAAAGAGAAATCCTGATGCGGCCGAGTTAGTACGAGCAAAAGCAGGTCGATTAAATGGTGCGCTTATGGGACTGTTAACGGTAATGAAAGGATTACCGCTTGCTTATTCAAAGGATATGCAAGAAGATAAACAATATGTGTTTGATGGGGCTTTGAGTTTAGAATTATCACTGGCGGCAATGACAGGAATGATTGCTGATTTGAATGTGAATAAAGAAGCTATGAAACAAGCTGCAGATTTGGGATATGCAACAGCGACAGATTTTGCTGATTGGCTTGTTCGCGAATTAGGAATTCCTTTTCGTGAAGCACATCACGTGACAGGGCAAGCTGTGGCATTGGCAGAAAAAAAACAGTGTCGTCTTCAGGATTTATCATTGGATGAGCTTCAAACAATATGTCCTGATATCAATGCGACACTTTTTGATGTTTTGACTGTTGAAAAATCTGTTGAAAGTCGCAAAAGCTTTGGAGGAACAGCGCCTTTAGAGATTCTTCGGCAAATTGCCTATTGGAAAAAACGCCTTGTGAACGCTTGAGTGATTGTATTTTAAAGGTAAAAAAAAGAGATGAAGATAAGGAAAGAGGACAGATGAAAATTATAATAAAGGGGTTGATGATTGTCCTTTTGGGGGGCGTTGGTGTTGTTGGGTGTGGGCGTAAAGGATCATTAGAGGCACCTCCTGCAAGTGTGGAAAAGTCTGTGCAGGGGACATCTGCTGCTAAAAGTGAAGATGATAAACCGTTTATTCTTGATCGTTTGATAAAGTAGGAGGAAAATATGAATTTTTTCCCCTACCATCAAGGTATGCTTCATGCTGAAGGGTGCTCGATTGCTGCTCTTGCGCAGGAGGTGGAAACCCCTTTTTATTGTTACTCGGCTAATGCATTGGTTACACGTTTTAAGGACTATCAAAAGGCATTTCAAGGGATGCCCAATCTGATTGCTTATGCGGTTAAAGCCAATTCTAATCAAGCAATTTTACGGCTTTTAGCGGCAAATGAGGCGGGCGCTGATGTGGTCTCAGAAGGTGAATTACGGCGCGCCCTTGCTGTTGGTATTCCGGCACATCGTATTGTTTATTCTGGTGTTGGTAAAACCGTGAGAGAGATAGATTTTGCCCTTGCTCAGAATATTTATTGTTTTAATGTTGAATCAGAACCAGAGCTTGAACAGTTGTCACAACGTGCTGTTGCATTATCAAAGACAGCGCGTGTTTCATTGCGCATTAATCCAGATATTGATGCAAAGACTCATAAGAAAATTACAACAGGAAAATCTGAAAATAAGTTTGGTATTCCATTGGTGTTGGCGAGAGAGGCTTACAAAAAGGCTGTCTCTTTACCTGGATTGCATGTTTGCGGTATCGATATGCATATTGGCAGTCAAATTTGTGATTTAAAGCCGTTTGAGGAGGCATTCCTTCTTATTGCAGATTGTGTGCGTCAATTGTGGAGCGATGGTTATGCAATAACGCATATAGATATTGGTGGTGGGCTTGGTATTGCCTATGGTTGTGAACAACATAGTGTACCCTCTCCTTTTGATTATGCTGCGCTGGTAAAGAAGCATATTGCTCCTTTAGGGATTAATATTGTTATGGAGCCTGGGCGCAGTATTGTGGGTCAAGCTGGTGTGTTGGTAACCTCTGTTCTCTATTTAAAAAAGGGACAAGGGCGAAATTTTGTTATTGTGGATGCGGCGATGAATGACCTGATGCGTCCAACGCTTTATGATGCTTGGCAGAATGTCGTCCTTGTGAAGCAAGCAGTAAAAGACGCTCCTCTTATTCGTGCAGATATTGTGGGTTCCGTTTGTGAGACTGGTGATTATTTAGCATTAGATCGCCATTTGCCGATTTTGGAGTCCGGTGATCTTTTGGCAATTACGCAGGCTGGGGCTTACGGTGCTGTGATGGCAAGTACTTATAATAGTCGACTTTTGATTCCTGAAATTCTCGTTCAAGATACGCGTTATGCGGTTATTCGTCCGCGTCTTGATTATGCACAATTGATGGAATGTGATCATATTCCTAGTTGGATCGAAAATTCTTAAATGTTTTTGGTCTTATTTTTACTAAACTTTGATGAAACAATTTATTTTCTGGAAATTGTCTTATATGGGTTTTATGATCTTAATACATCACGGTAAAAGGGGAAAAATGCTTGTTTATGAAAAATAAAAACATCAGGAGCTTTGAAATAAAGCTTTTGTGTGTGCGCATTTTGATGTGGGGGATTCTTTCATTTGAACGGGTATGGGTACGGTTGTTGCCATTTTTCCTTGTTCTCAGTCTCTTTTGTTCGTTTAGCTGGTTGGGGCTTTTTGGTGTTTTAGGCTATTGGTCCCATTGGCTCTTACTTGGGGTTTTACTTGTTTGTACTGGGGCGAGTTTATTTTTTCTTATTGGTTTTCGGTTTCCTACAATGCGGGAAGTGGATCACCGTCTTGAACGTGTTAATAATCTTAAACACAAGCCTTTGAATGTTCAAAAAGATCACATATGTTCTGAAATTGAAGAAGGTTTTAGTACTGTTATTTGGCGTGAGCATCAACGCCGAATGGCAAAACAATTATACCATTTAAAAACGGGATTTATTTCTCTTAATAGTGCAGCTTATGATCCTTTGGCTTTAAGGGCTTTGTGTGTTCTCCTTTTTGTGTGTGCCTTTAGCTTTTCTTTTGGTTCACGTGGAGGACGTTTGGCTGATGCTTTTGATTTTCGTCCTGTGATTGATGAAAAATTTATGCGGATTGATGCATGGATAACACCACCTGCTTATACCGGCGTGGCACCAATTTATTTAACAAAAGATGAGAAGACACAACTAGAAATTCCTGAAGGGAGTGATGTGGTTGTGCGTGTTGTCAATGGGGCTGGTGTTAAAGTTAAAGCAAAAAATGTAGAAAATGGGCAGAAAGTTTTGTTTTCAGAAAAAATGGAACAAACAGCTTTCAATGATCCAATCGTTCATTTTGAAACCCATTTAGAGCATTCAATGGATTTGTTTATCTCATCACGTCGTAAAAAACAGCAGTGGCATCTGCAGGTGATGAAAGATAAGCAACCAACAATTGATTGGTTGGAAAAACCAGGGCGGATTTTAACGGGATCGTTAGAGTTGCAGTATGTGTTGGATGATGATTATGGTGTGACAAAGGCTTTTGTTGAAATAGAACCTCTTTTTCAGCATAAAAATGCTCCTTCTCTTTATCAAGCACCAGAAATAAAGCTTCTTCTTCCACGGGGTGGAAAAGGCAAAATGCGAACAGTGCATGATGTCTCAGCGCATCCATGGGCGGGTTCGCAAGTCAAAATTACTTTGGTGGCAGAAGATGGTGCGGGGCAGAAAGGGCGTAGTAAAACTTTTGTTATGATATTACCGCAGCGTGTTTTCTCAAATCCTGTTGCGCGTGCGGTTAGTGAATTGCGCCGTTTACTTGCTCTTGATACTGCTGCGAGAGAACGTGTATTGGATATGCTTTCTGCTTTGCTGGTGCGTCCAGAAAAGGGGCTTCAAAATGTAACGCATTTCCTTGTTTTACAGAGTGCGTGGACAAGGCTTTCTTTGGCACAAACAGAAGAGGATTTGCGTGGTGTGGTGGATTATTTATGGCAGATTGCTTTAGGCCTTGAAGGCAATCAGCTTGAATCTGCGCAAAAAAATTTAAAACAAGCACAAGCTGCTTTACGCGATGCACTGCGATATGGTGCTCCACCAGCAGAAATTGAACGGCTTATGGCAGATTTACGTCAAGCTATGGATGCATATATTCAAGCTTTGGCTGAAAAAGAGCCAGATAGTCAAGTTTCTAAAAATTCTAAAAACTCTAAAAGTTCAAAACGCCCTAATCTTTCTGAAGATACATTACAAGAAAAATTGAATCTCATTGAAGAAATGGCTAAAATGGGCTCTTCCTTAGCAGCGGAACAGCTCTTGGCGGAAATTGAACAGACGCTTGACCACTTGCATGTGCAAAAAGGCAATAAAAATGAGGGAGAAAAAAGTCAATCTGCGCAAATGAAAGAAAAGATGGACAAACTTGGTGATTTAATGCGTCGTCAGCAAGAAATTCTCAATGAAACACATCAGTTAGAGATGAAACAAAAACGCGGGGAAAATGTACTGGAAAAACAAAAAAAATCTTTAAAAAAACGTCAGGCTGAATTGCAGTCTGAATTATCAACATTAGAAAAAGAATTGTCAGAACAGGGATTTGAAACAGGCGGTGCATTGAAAAAAGCAGAAGAAAAAATGAATTCTGCAGAAGATGCTCTTGATCATGAAAATCATCAGGCATCTATACAAAATCAGTCTGATGCTTTGGAATCTTTGCGACAAGGTGCCCAAAGTGTTTTGAAAAAAATGCGTGAAACACTTAAAGAAACAGGAAATGCTCAAAACGCTGATTCTGGTCCAAAAGATCCGTTAGGGCGTCCACTTTCTTCACAAACAGATAAAGGACAAGAAGGTGAGGCACTCCCACAAGAAAGTGATCAAATGCGTACGCGGCAAATCTTGGATGAAATTCGCAAACGTTTGGGTAAAGAACATCTTCCAGAAGTAGAAAAAAACTATCTTGAAAGGTTGCTGCATTTTAATTAACAGAATTGTTGGCTTTTTTCTTAATTAAAGCGTTTGTAGTACGATAATCACCTATTGTACGGTTTTTTTTAGGGTCATTTAAGTTTAAAATGTGAAATATTAAAATGTTCACTATTGTGGAGAAAGCGTAGAAGTCCATATAGGTTGAATAGATAGAAACTGTAATATTTTGAAATTTATTTCTACATGGTATGTTGAGTTGGATATCGTTACACTGAAAGATTTTTATGCTTCTGTACTTGGATTGCGTGTGCAAAAGACGCTGTGTGACCAATTGAATTTATGGTGGCCCGATCTTTCGGATAAACGGGTTATGGGGTTGGGTTATGCACCTCCTTATCTTTCTGCATTGTGTGAACGTACTCAACAATGTTTTGCTTTTATGCCAGCAAGACAAGGTGCTTCGTCTTGGCCTTGTGTTGAGAAAGTTGCTACAGCGCTTGTTTTTGAAGAAGATTTGCCGCTTTCTGATGCATCGGTTGATTGTATTTTATTGGTCCATGCCTTGGAATATACAGAGAATTCATTTGAAACGTTGAATGAAATATGGCGTGTTTTAGCTCCCAATGGTCATTTGATTGTCATTGTTCCTAATCGCTCTGGCTTTTGGGCACGTAATACGACCACACCTTTTGGTTACGGTGAACCTTATACTCGACAACAGATTACGCGTTTGTTTGAAAAAACAAATTTTGTCTCTGGGCCAATACAAGAAATTGTCCATTATATGCCCTCTACAGGTTATGTTTCGCGATTGTTCTCATTTTTTTATGAGCCATTTGCACGCCATCTTTTTCCTTATTTTGGTGGTCTCTTAATCTGTCAGGCGCAAAAGCGTATCTATCAGGGATTACTCGTACAGCGTCGTCAGTCACGACGTGTTTTTATTCCTGCTTTATCCCCACAGACAAGAAATATTTTAATTTATAAAGATCATTAATCATTTTGTCACTGACATAAGAACTGCAAATATATGGGCTTCTTTCATTTCAAATTTCCTTCATATTGTATCAAATAAAATCATTTGCTTGTACGTCATAAGCGAGTGGTTCATGTAGATTAAAGTTAGATAAGAAAGGACATGCTTCATATGGACTTGCCTCAAGGATTGTAGGGTTATTACAACATTTTAGAGTAGGTTCAAGGGTATGATGGTGGTGCTGGCTTTCTCTTTTATTAAGCGTAAAAAGAGTGGTGTTTAATGGTTTTCTTTATCGTTAGGATAAATATTTAGCATTTTATAATTCATTATCCTCTCTTTTAAGAAGAGATAAGTAAGGGATGGAGGAAAAATACCTCTCAATTTAGGCTCAAAAATATATGGTAAAGCAGTGAAGGGGAGTGGTATCTTTAAAAGTAATTATAAATATCAACCTTCTAAAGAAGATGGTTATGATAAAGAATGTTGCTAAAAGATAGTATGATTGTTTATATTTGAAACATATTAAAATTTTAAAGAGAGTAAAAGCATATGAAGCAGAAGTTGCTCAATATATCGTGAGGGTGGAAAGCATTTCTATTGTGGATTTTCATGTTGGGATATTTTCAGAATAGTTTTTTGTATTTTGTCATAAGAGTGCTGATAGGGGAAAACTCTATACGGTACCACCCAAATTGCATGTAAGCGTTTTTTCATATCGTTGTTGTTTTAATGCAAAAAAGGCTGAAGATATTAAAATTATTTTTAAAACAATCCATATCAAATTAGAGGTTTAAACGATAACCATTTTGATCGGTCATGAGAATTTGTGCATTGGAGGGATCATTTTCGATTTTCTGTCGTAGACGATAGATATGGGTTTCTAAAGTATGGGTGATAACATTTTCATTATAACCCCAAACTTGTTCTAACAATGTTTCTCGGCTGACAATTTTATCGTTAGCATAATAGAGGCATTTGATAATCGCTGCTTCTTTTTCTGTGAGGTAGATTTTATTGTTGCATTGATCAAGAAGAAGTTTTTGTCTTATTTTAAAAGTATAGGGGCCAATATGAAGGGTTGCATCTTCATTTTGTTCATATTGGCGCAACTGTGCTCGAATTCGCGCTAATAACACCGCAAAGCGAAAGGGTTTTGTCACATAATCATTGGCACCTGTTTCAAGATCTAGGATACTATCGCAGTCTGTATCATCATTCGTTATCATAATAATGGGGGCACGAAATCCTTGGGTGCGTAATTGTTTAATGGCTTTTCGACCTTCAAGATCAGGAAGTTCAAGTCCAAAAATGGTGAGATCAATATTTTCTGCTTGAATTATTTTCATTCCTGCTTCAGCTGTTTTTGCTTGAAAAATTTCGAACTCTTGATGCATCTGCAATTGTTTTACCAAAATGGGGCGTAGATCATCATCTTCAACGATTAAAAGAGTATGGTAGTTCATATTTTTCCTTATAGGCATGTTGATGCACTTATTGGTAAAAGACATTTTCATGAAAAATGAGATTTCATGCAAGAAAAATTAAAAGAGGAAAGTTAAAAAAGAAAGTCTTGAAAAAATAAACTTTTATAATTTCTATGGTTGCTTGCTAAAAAGAAGATATATCTTTCGTGTACAGAATACTTATACATTGATTGGAAGCGTTATTTTATACTTTAGGGTGTTTTTTCCATGGGAGATCATCATCGTTACGTTCATAGAGCAAAAAGCTGGTGCCATTATATTTGAGTTTACTCCCAATATTGCTTATCCTTGGTATTTGAGATTCTTCATCAGAAGTGTGTTTTTATCTACGTAGTCTTTTCTGTTTTTACCAATATGAAAGATATGATTTTGATTGATTCAACCTAAAATAGGTTTGGAAGGAGAGAATTCTATGGTATGAGGGGCTTTCATCTAACATGTGATGCGTTTTTAAGTCTGAAGAGAACTACACAACATTCTAAAAGTACAGATGCACTGTCTAGGAGGCTTTCACGGTCATTTTTGTTGTTTTTTCGGCGTATTTGTATGCGAAGTGGTCGGTTTAGTGCTTGTGGTGTTGTCCACTATAATTGTTGAGTATTCTGAAAGGATGCCTCATGAAGAGAGTGTTTGTGTAATTGGGGAGACCGTCTTGAGAAAGGGCGCAGAATAAAAAAATAACGAGGGAGATTAGCGTGAAAACCCGTAAGGGATGTGTTGCGCTTGTCCTTCTGTGTGATCAAGCACTTTTCCATATGAGTTGATGAATAAAAAATAGTATTTTAAGATAAAAGCATTTCCTTCTTAAGGTTGCCCATCAAACACACTTCTTTCCATTCCTCTTCTGTCACGGGTTGTACTGATAAGCGGCTGGCATTGACCAGCACCATATTTGCTAATTTGGGATTGGCTTTAATTTGTTTTAGTGAAACAGGTGTTGGCATGTCGCAAAGTGCGCGGATATCCACACATTCCCAGCGGGCATCAGAGGTTGTAGAATCAGGGTGTGCTTCAGCACATATTTCTACGATTCCTACAATTTCTAAGCCTTTATTTGAGTGATAAAAAAAGCCTTTATCGCCATATTTCATAGCACGCATATTATTACGGGCTTGATAATTACGGACACCATCCCATTGTTCTCCATCAGCACCTTTTTTCTTTTGCATCTCCCATGACCATTTATGAGGTTCAGATTTAAAAAGCCAATAAGCCATGTGTGTACCTTTTTCATAGACTGTTATACATTTTTATAAGCATTTTACTAATATCATCAATGATGATTTTTAAAATGGCGTAAAGAATGAGCATTATCTGTTTTTTATTCCGAAATAACGTCTCGTAGAGAAATACGCTTCATTGATAATAAAGTATAAAGATACTTTATCCTTTGTTTATTTTTTAGCGGAAAAATACAGTAATGTATCGAGAAATAGACTGAAAACTACTCAACCATGGGGATGTTCAATCATCTTTTCGGCTATGGTTTGAAATGCGCTCACTGTGGAAGCATTGTATTAGAAAAAAATTGGGTAAGAAAATTGATTTTGAAAAGTAATGATAATGGTCGTGAAACAAATAGATGGTCAAAGGCAAAGATATCAAAGGATGGTTTCATATTATATACTTCGGTGGTTTATGGTGTTCTTATTATGTTTATATCGTAAAATACTTTTGTTTAAGGTAGGGTGATATAAGGCAGTTTTCTTTGAAATATCAAGTGTTTTTAGGATATGTGATGAATATTTAAGTTTGTGTATCAAGCTTTTGGTTAAGTGAATCGTGTGAAATGAGAAACAGATGGAATCATTCGCGGGTGGGAAATTGATTCAACAACTATCTGGATTGTTTACAGACCGGATTGAGTGAAAAGCTTTGTTCTTTAAAAAGGTGAGGGAAAGCAATTTTCTTATGCTTTTGTTCCACGGCGTCCCGTCCCGATTAAGGGGGAGGCTTTTTCATCTAAGGGCCAACGTGAGCGAGGGGCGATATCGAGCGGGCTTGTTTCTCCACGTGCGAGCTTTTGTGCACCGGCAAAAGCAATCATTGCTGCATTATCCGTACACAAGGAAAGAGGAGGTGCGATAAATTCAAAACCATGTTGATGAGCAAGTTTTTGCAATGTTAAGCGAAGTGCTTGGTTTGCAGCAACCCCGCCCGCAACAACTAAAGCAGGAGGATGCTTTTCTTGATCATGAGAGAGAGGGTATTGGTTTGTAAAGTGTTGTAAAGCCAACTGAACGCGATCACGCACCGTATCAGTTACAGCGGCTTGAAAACTTGCTGCAATGTCAGCAACATCCATTTCTGTAAGAGGAGCTATCGCTGTTGCGGCTTGTCGAACAGCTGTTTTGAGGCCTGAAAAAGAAAAATCTAACCGTTTTTCACCTTTTAAAGGTCGTGGAAGAGGGATGCGATTTTTATCGCCCAATAAAGCTGCTTTTTCAAGTGCTGGTCCACCAGGATAAGGAAGACCTAAAAGTTTTGCGGTTTTATCAAAAGCTTCTCCTAATGCATCATCAATGGTGGTTCCCAAACGCTGATAGTTTCCTACTCCATGAACAAGGATTGTTTGTGTATGTCCCCCTGAAACTAAAAGTAATAAATAAGGAAACTTGATATTGTGCGTTAATACAGCTGTTAAAGCATGTCCCTCTAAGTGATTTACAGCAATAAATGGTTTTCCAGTGGCAAGAGAGAGTGCTTTTGCGCTCATAACACCTACCAATAACCCTCCTATCAAACCAGGTCCACTGGTGGCTGCAATGCCATCAATATCTTTTAGTTTTGTGTTTGCTTCTGTGAGGGCTTGCAGAATTAAATGATCAAGAACTTCAACATGGGCACGAGCGGCAATTTCAGGAACAACACCGCCGTAAGGCGCATGATGATCAACTTGACTCCAAACAATATTGGAAAGAATTTTGCTATTTGATTTATTGTTGTATTCAATGACAGCTGCTGCCGTTTCATCACAACTTGTTTCTATTCCCAACAGACGCATTTTAAACAAAACCTTATTTGAACCATCTTTCCTGCGTGCGTATCATGAACAGAAAAAGATGCAAAGTATTTCTCTTAAGAATTGATTTTTCTATGAGAGAATGATTTTGCTTGGCACTTTTTTGAATTTTATGGCATTGTTGATTAAAAACTGAAGCTGTATTTTTGAGTATAAAATGAAGATATGTTTTTAAAAACTTGTCTATTAAAGTTTATCATTGTAAATATTCTTGAGAAAAAGGCGTTTTGAAAATTTTTTTATAAAGTTATACACTTTATGAACAGCATGTAAAAAACAGAGATATTTGAGAATAGCTTCATTTTTAAAACTTTTTTCATTTTATTATTTTATCATTAGAGAAAAGTGTGCACAAAAAGTGACAAAAATGGTCGATTCTTCAAAACAAAAAGTTAAATCACATTATGCTGGTACGCGCCGTAAGAAGCCAGTTATTGAACATGAAGCTGTTGCCCATGATTCAGAAGAAAAAATACAAAATTCTGTAGAATCTCATGTCCAAGAAAAACAGAATATGCAAAATCAGGATCAAACTAATTCTCGTACAGGTTGGCTTTGGTTGTCTCTTTCAGGGATTTTAGGGGGACTCATTGCTTTGGGAATTTTTCTGGGGCTTCAATGGGTGGGGTTGTTTTCATCTCCTTTTGTGAACAATTTTGTTGAAGAGAAAAGAATTTTACAGATTGCTGAAGCTGCAAAAGGCCAAAGTGAAGAAACAAGAGAACAATTGGAGCGGGTGCTTCAAGAGATTGATGCGTTAAAAACAGCGTTTTCTTCTGAAGAAAATTCTGTTGTAGGGGAAAAAGTTTTGCAGATTGCTGAAGCTGCAAAAAGCCAAGGTGAAGAAACAAGAGAACAATTGGAGCAGGTATTTCAGGAGATCGATGCGTTAAAAACAGCGTTTTCTTCTTTTTCATCACAACAGTTTCAAACGATGAAAAACGATGAACTCTTGCAAAAAGAAAGCAAAAAAGCTTTTGCGAATTTAGAAGAAAAAGTAAAAGCTCTTGAAGAGGCTGTACAAGCTTTTGTTGGAGAGTTAAAAAAAATAGAAATGGCTTTGTCTGTCGGGCAGAGCAATGCGAGTGATCTTGCTTTATTAAAAAAACAGTTGGAAGCACTACAACAAGAAATTATTGTTAAAAATAATGAAAAAAAAGAAATAAATACAGCTCTTTTTACAGCAATCAGTTCGTTAAAAAATGCTGTAGAACGGGGTGGATCTTATAATAATGAATTAAAGCTGTTAGAGCAATTATCACCTTCGATTGATGGACTTGATGTGTTGCAAAAGACAGCTACTATAGGTCTTCCAAGTTCAGCACAACTCTCTGTTGATTTTGCGCGTGTTGCTGATGCAATTGTTGGTACACAAAATATTGTTACGTCAGATGCTGGTTTTTTTGACCGAATTTTAGCGTGGATAAAAGGGCTTGTTGTTTCGCGACCAATTGGAAATGTTGAAGGGATGACGCTAGGGGCTATTACAGCACGCATGGAAGTTGCCATTCAAGCGGGTGATTATGAAAAAGCTTTGAGCGAATGGCAATCATTACCTCAAAATGCAAAAGATGTTTCAAAGGATTTTGTTCAGCAGCTTGAAAGACATATTGCTGTTCAACAGTTGCTGCAGCAGTTGCTGTTGTCTGTGCAACAAGGGTCTTTTAAGGCAACAAAGATGTAAATAGGCTCCAGATGATACGTGTTTTTATTTATATTTTTGTGGTTTGTGTCCTTGGATTAGCTTTTGGGTGGGTTGCTAATCACAATGGTATTTTTGTCCTCACATTTTTGAATTTCAGATTTTCTGCTTCATTGCTTACAGTGTTAAGTGTGCTGACTTTGCTTTTTGTAATGCTGACGCTTTTGTGGTGGTTATTCTCTTTCTTTTTTTCCATACCGAGTGCTCTTTCCAATTATTTTTATAAACGCCATAGAAAGCGCGGTTATGAAGCTCTCTCAAAGGGGATTCTTGCAACTTTTGCGGGTGATGGTATGATTGCGCAAAAAATGGAAGCACAGGTTGCTAAATATCTTGCAGGAAAAAAAGAGCCATTGGTAAAGCTTTTACAAGCACAAACCTTGTCTTTACAAAATAACTCTGTTCGGGCTATCGGTCTTTTTGAGGAGATGAGAAAGGAAGATTCGACAAAACTGGTTGGACTTTACGGTTTGTTTCGTGAGGCGATGAAGAGTAAAGCTTATGAGGCAGCGCAACAATATGCAGAAGAGGCACTGACTTTATCGCCAGCACTTTTGTGGGCACATCAAGCGGTGCTTGATCGGTTGGGTGCTGAGGGTAAATGGGATCGGGCACTTGCTGTTTTTGAAAGAGCCCAAAAAGCTCTCCCGCGTTCTGTTCGCGCTACTCCAGAGCGCCAGCATATACAGGTTTTACTGTTAAGTGGGCAGGCTCTTCATCTATTTGATACACATCCAGTACAAGCACGTGAAGCTATTTTGAAAGCTCATAAATTAGCGCCTGATTTTGTTCCAATAACAATTATAGCTGCTGATATTCTCTATAAATTAAATGAAACGCGTAAAGCGGATAAAATGATTATAGCCGCTTGGCAGAAAGAACCTCATCCTGATTTGGGAATCCTTTATCTTGAAAAAGAAGAAGGAGCCATTGGACGATTGAAAAGGGCTAAAACACTTGCTTCTTATAATAAAGATACATTTGAGTCGGCTTTCCTTATTGCCAAAGCTGCTTTAGATGCTGGTGAAACGACATTAGCAAGAGAGCAGGCACAAAAAGCATTGCAGTATCATCCACGGGAAAGCGTTTATTTATTATTGGCAGATATTGAAGAAGCACAGGGAAACAATCAAGGTGCTGTGCGTCACTGGCTTTCTTTAGCTCTTCGTGCTGAACGTGATCCAGTATGGATGTGTGAGGGGTCCATTTTTTCTTCTTGGTCAGCTGTTTCTCCAATCAGTGGACGTTTGGGTTGTTTTGAATGGAAAGCGCCTCCCCGTGTACCTTCTCTTACATTAGAGGCGGTCAATATTGTGCCAAAAAAGCAAGATAAAAAGGATGTTGAGGAAAAAACTGAAGAGATTGAGGATAAGAAGCTTGAAGAATCAACACCTATAGACGATTCTTTTTTGCATAATATGCAGGTGGAGAAACAAGATATAAAAGAAAAAGATGCAAAAACATTCAGCCAAATTCGTTTAAACGTTGATGATCCAGGGGTTAAAACAGAAGAAGAAGGCACGTCTTTATCGGGGAAAAAATTTCGTTTATTTTAAATCGCCTCAATAGGGGGGATTGGAATGTCTTCTCAGAAGAAACAATGAATGTAGAAGAAAAAATTTATCGTTAATTTTGTCCAATAAAATTATTCTCTTATGCTTAAAAAATGAGGTTTTGCTCGGTTACAGAGGTGGTTAGTTGAAAAATGTTTTTAAATCAGAGATGTCTTGATAAAAAGCAAAAAAATAGCAAACCAAGGATTGCTGTCGTTATTCATCGGCGCTCTCCCTATACTGGTCGTTTAGGAAAATTTTTACAACAAAATGGTTTTGTTCTTGATGTTTATCGTCCTATTTTTGGACAAAAACTCCCTGATACACTAGAGCATTATGCCGGTGTTGTTATTTTAGGGGGACCAATGAGTGTGAATGATGGTGAAGCCTATATTAGTGAGGAAATTGATTGGATTTCATTATCGCTAAAGGAAAATAAGCCTTTTTTGGGTATTTGTCTTGGAGCACAAATGTTAGCGCGAAATTTAGGGGCGCGCGTTGGTACAAGAAGTGATGGTACTGTTGAAGTGGGCTGGTATCCACTTGAAGTAACCCCACAAGGAAAGGAATTGATGAATTGGCCAGAAATGGTCTATCATTTTCATGATGAAGGGATTTATGATTTACCAAAAGAGGCGATGCTTTTGGCAACAGGGCATACATATCCTACACAAGCTTTCCGCTATGGGAATAATGCATGGGGTTTGCAATTTCATGCTGAATTTACGCGCGCTATGATGCGGCGTTTGGTTGCACGTTCAGCGCATAAATTGACTGAAAAAGGTGCTCAGCCTGCTTGTGCTCATTTAAAAGGGCGTTTAATCTATGATCGAGCTTTAAGCCAATGGTTTGAAGGTGCATTACGGCAGATCTTTTGTACATCGCCAGCACTTGTGTAAGGGTGTGCTTATTTTTAGTGGGCTCATGATCTTCATGTAAAATAAAGCGTCATTTGATTTCAGAGTTAAAGGCTTGGTTTAAAGAGATATCTCTCAAAGCGTATTCAAGAAAATTTTACAGTGCCGACCATGAATAGTATAATAATAAAGCTCCCATGGAATAATATAAAATCTATAGAGCACTGCAATCTTTATACTTGTGAAGGAGTAAGGTAGCGATCACGTACTTTTCCAGCTTTTAATATTGCGACAGCTCTTGGTCTTTCTCGACAATTGATGAAAAGGTATTTTTGTTCTTTCTTGTACCGTTTTACCTCTACGTCAGCTCCGCTTTTGGCGTGTAAGAAAATGGTTTCTGATTAATTCAACCTGAAATAGGTTTGAAATGAGAAAATCTTACGATATTCGGAACTCTCAATTCAATATAAAAAAAACAGTGAGTTATCATTGTAAATCAATACCTTGCTATTGTCATTCTTATTGTACTGTAAAGTAATGTTGTTTAAGGCTAAAGATGGACAGTGCATGTAAAGCTTTACATATAAGGTATTTTTTGTTAAAAGGTGTAAAGGGTTTTCTTAAGAATTTTTTGCTTCTTGAGTGTATGGAATGCTGTACTTTAGGACGGTGAATTATGACCTCCATAATGTGATCAGCAGATAAAGCCAGTGAGATTAAGAAGCGGGGTTGTTTGTGAACTTGGTGAATGTTTAAGAAACTTTATCCTTTTTAGGGTGGGGTGAAAATCAAAAGATAAAGAAAGTTTTAAAGTTGTCTACGTCCTCTCAAATACCATCATCACAAAAAAGTTTTTCTTTGCGCTATTTATTATGTGGACTGTTTTGTCTTGCTCTGATCCTCATTTATAGCGCTTTCTGGTTTTTTTTTCACATAAAATAGAAAATTATGTTTCTGATATATCCACAAAAGCATCTTCCGGTAATATGACCGTGGTGTGTGAGAATGTGCGCAAGAATGGTTATCCTTTGCGTATCGGTGTTATTTGTGACAAATTTCAATTTTCTTGGCCTTTATACGAGGTTTCTTTATCGACGGGGCGTTTGACGGCTGGTGCACCAATTTATGCTCCTCATTTGGTCGAGTTTAATGTTGATTCTCCTGCATCAATTATTTTCTCTGGTGAAACTTCCATAGTATCCCATTGGCGTAAGTTGGTGATTGAAACAGAGCCTTATTCGAAAAAAAGTCAGACATTGAAGTTGATCGCTGAAGGGCTTGAATTCTCTCCTCTTGAGGATAAAAAACTTCAAGAAGCATTGGGATCAAAAGCGACAGACAAAAAGGAAACACAACAAAATGTTGAAGACCCAGCATTGTTGCAAGATACTCCTGATGGGGTTTCACAGCCATTGGAGCCAAAAGATGTCTCTCAAAAAATAACGGCAGAATTTTTGCGTCTTGATTTTAAACGAGAAAAGAATCATTTCTCAGGAAATATGACTTTTGATGGTTTTGATGTTTCTCAAATTTTTATATCCTCTTCTGTTGAAATTCCGAAAATTGATGGCAATTTGGAATGGATTTTAAATGATGCTTCTCTTCTTTCTGAAAATGAAGGAAAAAATTGGAAACAGCGTCTGTATGGGAAAAGTGGTATTTTAAAGCATGGTAAATTGACTTTTCATACAGGTGGTGGGGTACATATTAGTGGACCTTTTTCTTTTGATGATGAAGGATATTTGTCAGCAACATTTGAACTTGTTTGTATACAGCACGTGAAGTTTCTTGAGGTTTTGCAACATCTGTTTCCTGAAGAAGCGGATAATTTTCAAGCGTTATTTTTTATTTTGAGTACACTCCCTAAAAATGCAGATGGCTCTCCCGTTCTTCCCTTAACGATTAGCCATGGCTGGGTAAGCTTAGGATTTTTAAAGCTTGGTCGTCTTGATCCACTTTAGGTTTGAGAAGAAATTAGTAAGAGCATCTGTAATGGTGAGGTATTGTTTTATAAAAAGTGTTCATTGTTTTACATGTTGAATGAGATCTTGAATATCGTAAGATTCTCCCATTTCGATCCTATTTATATTTGAATCAAACAAAATCTTCCTTTGCACATCACAAATGGGGAAAGCCATATAGATCTCTGATCAAGAAAGGGCATAAGATGCTTCTTATGAGCCGTTTTAATAGTTTAAAGGTATTGCACACATAGAGGCTGGGAAAGTGTGTGATGGATGCTACTTTACTTCTTCACAAGTGTAAAAGTGGTGGTGCTCTATAGATTTTATATTATTCCATAGGGGCTTTATCATTATACTATTCATGGTCAACACCGTGAAATGTGCTTGGTGAGCTTTGAGAGATGTCTCTTTAAAACAAGCTTATAAACATGCTATGCAATGGATTTTGTTTGGGGCGCTTTGTTTTACATGAAAGTCATGTTTCTCTTAAAGAACGTGATAAACAAAAGCGTGAGGCAATCAAAAGTCTCCATTATAAAAAAATATTGCTCTAGATATTTTTGAAATCTGTAAAGCTGAATTAAAAAAAATGATGCTAAGGATGGGAACAGATTTATACCTTTGAAACTTCATATTTTCCCTCAATTAGCTTGTCTACCTGTTTTAGAGGTTACGCAAATAGAGATACGCATTTTCTCTGCTCCAGTTTAGCATATAAAAGCTGATACAGCTCGTAAAGCACTGAATCTTTTAATATTTGTTTAAAACATGCTACTGCATTAGGATTGAATGTTGGTTTGCACGCAATAGAAAAAGAACGCACTCTCTTAGGAAAAAGTAGACTTTTAAAACAAGGTGAATTGTTTTTTACATAGGTGGTAGGATGCGTATTAGTGGACTTTTTTTATGAGAAAAAAAGCATATTGCGTATATCTTTTTGGGTAATCTCTAAAACAGGTAAAAAGTCTAGCTGGAGGGGGATATGAAGTCATAAAGGTGAAAATCGACGTTCATTTTACGGTTATTTTTTAATTTGATTATACGCTTTCCAAAACTATTTACAGCCATGTCTTTTAAATAATGGATGATGCGTGCTCTCTTATTTTCTTGCTCTTTAATGGAATCATGTTTTCTACGTAAAATGTATTTGATCACATATTCCTGCATTGTTAAAAAAATATTTCTAGTGCTTCCTATTTTATAATGCCCCGGAAATGGTATAATGATAAGGCTATTAAGCACTAGCATCTTTATACTTATGGAGACACAAGTCAGCAGCATCATACGATTACTATTTGTCAGCTCGTGTGTGGTTGTGACAAGCTCTTAAGCCATTGAGACGGTTCATAAGAAGCATTTTAGCTCCTTCTTTATCAGTAATCTATATGGTTTTCCCCATGCGCAACATACAAGGGGGAGAGGATTTTGATTGTTTTAATATAAACAGATTTGAAATGAGAGAAACTTGAGATACTGCAGTTCTCTTTTAATAGGTCAAATGATAAAGTTATGATTGTAAATCAAGGTATTATATTTTTATGATGAAGGATATTTAATAGCAGAATTTGAATTTGTTTTTGGTTCAATCCATAGGGATTCTTGACATTCTGTAGCGTTTATTGCGTGCGCAAGCTTAATAATCTTTAAGCGTTATTTTAGGGGATGCTTTATCTAAAAATGCGGGAGAGTGCCTCCGTTTTCTCTTTGCTGATTGTAGCCTGCCAGAAAACTTTATGTATTTTGACTTAACTTTGTACTAATTCATTTTATTTTTAAATGATTTTTTAGGGGCTCTCCAAGGGGCTTGAAAGAGCTTTCAAAGCCTATCACCCTTTTTGCTATTAAATTTCGATTTTTGCCATTTTTATCATTTTTTCGAAACGCGTATTTAATGGTAAGAAACAGTAAAAAAACAATAAGTTATTACGTATTCCTATCTAATTTTACGTGGTATAAAATCTACTGTCAAACGACATTGGTCATGGATGGAGAGAACAGGGATAAAATCTTAGTCGTTTTGTCTTGCTTTTAAATCTGAATGTTGATGTTTTTACGTTGAGAAATTAATTGTTTAAGTCTATTCATGTTATCGTTTTGAAATTGTTACAAGTAATTCTGTTGTGATAAGGAGCAGTATTTTTATTTTGGGTGCTGTATCTCAAAACGAATACTTCCGCTCCATCTTTACTGATTTGCTCTGGTGGGATGGAACGGAAATTTTTAAACTGGTCGTTTTATATTCATTTTAAGTTTGAAAGCCAGTATTTTGCAGTTGAGAAATCAACCCTGCTGCAAAAGTAAAACGAGAAATATTGAGATCATTTTCAATAAGGGCGCTAATACGGTTTGTGACATCGTGAATATGATCTTCTTCTGTTTTTTTCCAAGTGGTAAAAGGATCCTCTTTTTTTCCATAATTTTTAAGAATCTTAATGACGATTTTCCGTAAGCTTTCGGAAATACTTTCTTTGGCTTGGTTTAAAGCCATACTGTCATAATAATCTACTACAGGAATGATACGACTTGCTTCGTTAATTCGATTTATACGAATGATTTGCGCAAGTGAGAAATAGATCCCTGCGGTTTTAATAAGATCGCTGTTACTTTGTTTTGCAATTAAAGAAATGTCACAGATGATTGGAGCAGCTTCCAAGAGAGCTAATTGTTTTGCTAATGTTTTTGGAGCTCCTTCTTCACCGTAGTGTCGTGCTTTTTCTTCAATCTTTTGCTTAACATCGTTATCGTGAGAATGCATAAGCTCTTTTTCAATAACATTACGGGCTTGTTTTATTGTTTTTACAATTTCTTCTAATGGACGCGAGATGTCCATATTGTGTAACCCCCAATTTGTTGTTTCAAAGAGCATTGGGGTCATTGCTGCGTAGAGTTTGTTTTGGACAAGACCAGGTATTTTATTATCAAGCTTATCAATTTGATCAGACAGGTGAGGAATTTCAAAACCATCACGGATAGCAATAAAAACGCGAATAATATTTTCAGTCTTTTGTTCTGTTGCATCGTGGAGTTGCTTAACAAAAGTGGGACCTCCACGATTGACAATATCGTTGGCAATTAGTGTTGCAATAATATTACGACGCAATTGGTGGTTAATGACTTCCTTTTCAAAATTTTCTTGAATTTGGGTTGGAAAATAATTCAGTAAGGCTGCGTTGAAATAGTGATCATCAACAATGGGGCTATGAGCAATTTCTTCTTTGAGCGTTAATTTAGCATAGGCAAAAATAACGGCAAGCTCTGGACGGATAAGACCTTTGCCTTGGGTTATTCTTTGCCGTAAAATTTGCTCATCAGGGAGCATTTCAACTCTGCGATCTAAAAGCTTTTTTTGTTCCAAATCGTGCATAAAGCGTATTTGATAGGGTAAATCAGTTGTGCTTTGGCTTTCTGCTAAAGAAAGAGCAAGGGGTTGTAGATAATTGTTGCGTAAGACGAGTTGTTCGACTTGAGGAGTCATTTTTTTCAAGAGTTTATTGCGTTCTTCGCGGGTGAGTGTTTTAGCACGAAGTGCTGATGCAAGAACAATTTTGAGATTCACCTCAATATCAGAACAATTCACACCGGCAGAATTGTCAATCGCATCCGTATTGCAGCGACCACCATTTGAGATATATTCAATCCGTCCACGCTGCGTAACACCAAGATTAGCTCCTTCGCCAATAATTTTTGCACGTACTTGTTCTCCGGTAATACGTATTGCGTCATTTGCACGATCACCTACTTGGGTATCACTTTCTGTTGTGGCGCGGATGTAAGTCCCAATGCCACCAAACCATAAAAGATCAACAGGGGCTTTGAGAAGAGCAGAGATAATTTCAAAGGGGGTTCCTGTTTGTTTTTCGAAACCAATGGCCTCTGCTGCTTCAGGGGAGAGCGTAATGGTTTTTTCTTTTCGTGAGAAAATACCGCCACCCTTTGATAATTTGCTTTGGTCGTAATCCTGCCAGCTTGAGCGAGGTAATTTGAAAAGACGTGCACGCTCTGCATAGCTTTCCTCTATGTTCGGATCTGGATCAATAAAGATATCGCGGTGATCAAAAGCGGCAACCAATTTTGTTTGTTTGGAAAGGAGCATTCCATTGCCAAAGACATCACCAGACATGTCGCCAACACCGACACAGGTAAAGGGCGTTGTTTGAATATCCTGATTAAATGATTCTCGGAAATGTCTCTTGACGGCTTCCCATGCACCTTTTGCTGTAATTCCAATTTCTTTGTGGTCATAACCTGCTGAGCCACCAGAGGCAAAAGCATCATCGAGCCAAAAATGGTTTGCTTGGCTGATGGCGTTGGCTGTGTCAGAAAAGGTTGCTGTTCCTTTGTCGGCTGCGACAACAAAATAGGGGTCAGGGTCATCATGACAAATGACATTGTGGGGCGCACTTACTTTGCCGTTAACTAGATTGTCTGTGATGGAGAGTAAAGCTGTTATAAAGTCCGTATAAGCTTGTCGTGCTGCTTCTATGATAACAGCACGATCACTTGTTTGAGGAAGGCGATGAGGATAAAATCCCCCCTTTGCCCCTGCGGGAACGATAACTGCATTTTTAACTTGTTGGGCTTTGACTAAGCTAAGAACTTCAGTGCGATAATCGAGTGCGCGGTCAGACCACCGAATTCCGCCACGAGCGATAGGTCCAAAACGCAAATGGACTCCTTCAACTTCCGGTCCATAAACAAAAATTTCTCGATAAGGGCGTGGTTCAGGCAAACCTTCAATTTGGCGCGGATTTAATTTGGTAGCTAAAATACGCCTTGGACTGCCATCGCTAAGAGGTGTAAAGGCATTTGTTCTTAAACTCGCATCGATAAGGTTACAATACCGGCGCAAGATAAGATCATCATCTAAGCCAGTTACTTTCCGTAATTTTTCTTCAATGCGCTTTTGAATAATCTGTTGGTTTTTCCCCCGTTCCTTTTCTGTATGGCTTTGATGAAATTTTAAATGAAATAAAGCATAAAGCTCTTTGGTAATGTCAGGATAAGCATTTAAAGTTTGGGCGACGCGGTCTTGCGAGTAAGGAATTCCAGCTTGTTGAAGATAGCGTCCGTAATGGCGCAGAATAACAATTTCATGCCAATCAAGCTCAGCCGTTTGGGTGAGCGCATTAAAGGCGTCATTATCAGCATCTTGTGCCCAAATGGCTTCAAAAGTTTCAGCAAGCTTTTGGCCGTCTTTTTCAAAATCCAGACAGATTTGGAAAGTACTCTCTAGTTGCATATCATGAAGATATACAGATTGCCCGTTGCCATCTGGTAATTCAAGGGTTTGTTCAGCAATAACACGAAACCCCATATTTTCAAGCAGTGGGACGCGTTTGGAAAGAGCAAGTGCTTCATGGCGGTGAAAAAGACGAAGAGAAATGTTCTGTTTTTCTTTGTTTTGCGCGTGATAAAAGGTTACGAAAAGGGGGTTATTATCATGAAGACTGAGAATATGTCCGGCATCTTTAATGGCATCTTCCGCTGAGAATAAATCACGATAGCTGTTGGGAAATTTACTGGCGAGGCGGGTTTGTGGTTCTGTTGTTTTATGGGTAAGAGCGATGGCCTGAACGCTATCTTCCCAACTTCGTGCAATTGAACGGACATGTTGTTCAAGTGTGGCGCGCTCGTGAAGTGGAACAGTTTCGCTTACTTTGCGATGGATAATGTAATAGACACGGATGAGAGTACTTTCCAAAAATAGCGGATAGGATTCAAAAAAGTCGCCTTTGTAAAGTTCAACAAAATGTTCGCCAACTTTTTCACGGAGGCTGCTACTGTAATGGTCACGTGGTACATAGACAAGGATAGAAACAAAGCGTCCAAAAGAATCAGTGTGGACAAGTACCCGCAAACGTGGACGTTCGTCGAGTTGCAGGATAAGTTTGGCATTTTCTGTTAGTGTATCAACATCAACACGAAACATTTCATCTCTTGGATAGGTTTCTAAAACACTGATAAGGGCTTTTCCTGAATAATCAGCGTGATTATGTCCAAGGCGTTGAATGATGGTTTGGGCTTTTTCTTTTAAGAAAGGAATTTGCAAAATAGAGCGCGTATAAGCTGAAGAGGTAAAAAGTCCTACAATGCGTAATTCTCCACAGAGCTGGTCTTCTTTATCAAAGATTTTAAGACCAATATAATCGAGCCAAACAGAACGGTGAATTTTGGAGCGGCTGTTCGCTTTTGTTACAATAAACAGGTTATCACTTTCCATAAAAGATAAGACTTCCTGGGGTGGTTCTTTCATACTTTCATCGTCAACAATATGAATGGAAGAATCTGCGAGTATACCAAGTTCAACGTTACTTGCTGTGAAGGATTTTATAGGTTTCTGATCTTTAATGAAATTGTAAGTGCGCATGCCAAGGAAGATGAAATTATCATCTGTGAGCCAGTGAAGAAATTCAATAGCCCTTTCGCCTTCTTGTTTGTAACGTGAGGGAAGGCTTGTTTGATAGGCATGAATATGCTTTTCAACTTCTTCAAGCATAGGTTTCCAGTCTTGTACAGCAGCATTAACTTGCTTAAGAACTAAGGTAAGTTCATTTTCAAGTTTTTGTATCTGCTGTTTGTTTAAAGACTCAATATGAATTTGCATCAGACTGATGCGTCTTCCAGAAGCACTATCAAGAATAGGGTGTGCAATCAAATAAATATGGTTTTTGTGTTGATTGACGAGATTTAAAATAGAATCGAGAAGAAAGGGTTTGTTATCATTGACAAGAGTGATAACAGTTATAGGTCTGTTATTGCGGGTCAAGTTCTGTTCAAAGCAGATAGTATTTTTTCCTGCCTGATGGAGATTAAAAGCGTTTACTGCGATGGCTGCGGCTTTTTGAAGTTCTTTATTTTCGTAATAAGCAATATCTTCTTTATCAGTTTGAGCAAAAAGGATTTCTTCTATTTTGTCTGGTGTGTTTTTTGTTTCTATTGTTTTTTGTTGTAACACATTTATTCTCCCTTTTGTTCTTAGAGGCCTTTTCTCGTCTTCACATTAAAAGAAGACCACTATAATTTTCTGTACTGTAACACTTTCTTCCTAAAGAAAATAGCTCTTTATTTGAAAAGAATGACTTTGTTTTTGCTCTTTTTTAGTAATAATTTGCATTTTAAAGAAATATTTTGCATCACCAAAAGGGACTTTTTAGTATTTTTGTATGGTAATAGTTTATTTTTCTAAATATACGAAATGAAAGTAAAGAAAGAATTAGAAGTAAAGAGAGTATGACCCGTTTACCAGAAAGACTTTTAAGTGGTTACCAAAATTTTATAAATAATCATTTTTTATATAAAACAGCACATTATCAGCAATTGGCGATTGAGGGACAGAAACCCGAAGTTTTGGTTATTGCTTGTTGTGATTCGCGTGCTGTTCCAGAAATGATTTTTGATGCTAAACCTGGGGAAATTTTTACTCTGCGCAATGTAGCAAATGTGGTTCCTCCTTTTTCTCCTGATAATCAATATCATGCAACATCAGCGGCTCTTGAATATGCTGTACAATTGCTTGAGGTAAAACATATTGTTGTTTTTGGGCATGCCCATTGTGGAGGCGTTCTTACGGCTCTTAGGGGGACGTGTAAATCTTTATCGTCAAATGATTTTATTGGTCAATGGATTAGTCTTTTAGCGCCAGCCGCAGAAATCGTTTTGAATAATAAGTCGCTGTCTTGGCCAGAAAAACAAATGGCTTTAGAGCAGCTTTCTATTCGACATTCTTTGAGAAATTTAGAGACGTTTCCGTGGATAAAGTTCCGAAAAGATCAAGGCATTTTAACATTGCATGGGGTTTGGTTTGATATCTCTAGCGGGAAATTATGGAATATGGAACAGGAAACAGGGTGCTTTATGTGTGTTGAAGTTAAAAGTTTTGAAGTGTAATATTTGCTGTTTTTATTTCTTCGTATAAAAAGACATTTTATGATAAAACTTGACAAAGCTGGGGTTTTATTGTTTGAAGGAGCAAGCTTTCAGTGACAAAATTAACTTGGAGCCACCGACTGAGACCCCAGTTTAAGGGTATGAATAGATCTCAGAGGTCAGCATTCGACGGCGCGATGCGTTCTCGGATGCTCTTTTGGTTTGTTTGTTAGGCAACTTTGTTAGGCAACGATGAGGTAAATAATGTTTGAATCCTTGCAAGAACGACTTGGTTCTATCCTATCTCATTTGACGGGGCGTGGCGCTTTGTCGGAGCAGGATGTTGCAGAGGCGCTGCGTGAAATTCGGCGCGCTTTATTGGAAGCTGATGTTGCTCTTGATGTTGTTCGTTCTTTTACCGATAGGGTGCGGGAAAAAGCTGTTGGGGCTGAGATTGTTAAATCAATCAAACCAGGCCAAATGGTAGTTAAAATTGTTCATGATGAATTGGTTCGTATTCTTGGAAGTGAAAGTGTTCTGAGTGATTTGAATGCACCAGCGCCCGTTGTTATTATGATGATTGGTTTACAAGGTTCCGGAAAAACAACCACAACAGCAAAGCTTGCAAAACGTTTCACTGATAAGCACAATAAAAAAGTTCTCATGGCGTCATTAGATACACGTCGTCCCGCTGCGCAGGAGCAATTGCGCCAATTGGGAGAACAAGCAAAACTTGCAACTTTACCTATTATTGCGGGACAATTGCCCGTTGATATTGCATCACGTGCTGTGCAAGCTGCTAAATTGGGTGGTTATGATGTGCTTCTTCTTGATACTGCAGGACGTAATCATATCGATGAAGCTCTGATGCTTGAATTAGCTGAAATTAAAGCATGTTCTCTTCCGCACGAGATTATGTTGGTGGCTGATAGTTTGACGGGGCAAGATGCTGTTCATCTTGCGCGTTCTTTTGATGAGCGTGTAGGGATTACAGGGATTGTTTTAACACGGATGGATAGTGATGGGCGTGGGGGTGCGGCTCTTTCTATGCGGGCTGTGACAGGCAAACCAATTAAAGCAATTGGAACTGGTGAAAAAATAGAGGCTTTGGAAGAGTTTCATCCCAGTCGTATTGCTGATCGTATTCTCGGAATGGGGGATATTGTTTCTTTGGTTGAAAAAGCTGCTGAAACAATGGATCATGAGAAAGCTGCTGCTTTTGCGAAAAAAATGCAGGCCGGAAAATTTGATTTGAATGATCTTGCAGAACAGTTGCAGAAAATGAAAAAACTCGGTGGAATGGGCGGTATTATGGGCATGTTGCCAGGATTGGGAAAGGTCAAAGAGCAGATTGCGGCGGCGGGTCTTGATGATCGTTTATTTAATCGTCAATTGGCTATTATTTCATCCATGACACCGCAAGAGCGTGCGAATCCAGAGCTTTTAAAACATAGCCGAAAACAACGAATTGCTAAGGGGTCTGGGACAACGGCGGCTGATATTAATAAACTTTTGAAGATGTATCGCCAAATGGCTGATATGATGAAAGCTATGGGTGGTAAAGGAAAAAGTGGTTTGATGGGAAAAATGTTAGGAGGACTTGGGTCCAAAATGGGTTTTGGAGGGATGGGAGGTGCAGATTCTTCCGCTGTGCCTGATTTATCGGGATTGGATCTGAAGCAACTTTCAACGCTTCAAAAACAGATTGAAAATGGGCATGGAGGGAAGATCTTGCCCGGACTTCCCGGACGTGATCCTACATTTCCTGGTCTTTCCAATGGCATTGCCGATAGGGGAAAACTTCCTCAGCATTTTAAGAAAAAATAAGATGCAAAGAGGGAAAGGAATGTGATGCAGGAAACAATATTAAACGAATTGGCACATTTACGAGCATCTATTGATAATTTTGATGCAACTTTGATTCATATTTTAGCAGAGCGTTTTCGTTGTACCAAAGCTGTTGGGCACTTAAAAGCCCGTTATGATTTGCCTAAAGTAGATCCTCTGCGTGAGCAGCATCAGATCGCGCGTTTGCGGCAATTGGCTATGGAAAGTCATCTTGATCCTGATTTTGCTGAAAGATTTTTAAAGTTTATTATTAAAGAAGTTGTGCGTCATCATGAAGTTATTGCTGAAGAGCAAAAAACAAAAAAAGTTAATTTAAACGAAAGCCAGAGCTGACAATAGGAGAAAAATATGGCATTGAAAATTCGTTTGTCCCGTGGAGGTTCAAAGAAACGTCCTTATTATCATATCGTTGTTGCGGATGTGCGTAGTCCGCGTGATGGGCGATTTCTTGAACGTGTTGGTGCATGGGATCCAATGTTGCCTAAAGATAAACCGAGGGTGAAACTTAATGAAGAACGTATCCAATATTGGCTTGGGCAAGGGGCTCAACCAACAGATCGCGTTTTACGGTTCTTAGATGCGGCTGGCTTAAAAAAGCGTCCAACCCGCAATAATCCACATAAAGGTGAACCAGGCAAAAAAGCACAAGAACGTATAGCAGCAGCAAAGCAAGCAGCAGAAGAAGCAGCAGCAGCTGCTGCTGAGGCAGAAACTGCTTCAGAATAAGAAGCATGATTGCTTAATCAATGCCTTTTAAAAAACTTCTAAAAGAATAAATATTATCCGTTTTTGATTAGCAAAAACGGATCTTCTTTAAAAAGGTGTTTATTTAAAACGGTGTTGGTTTTTTAAAGTTCAATTTTAAAAGTCGATGGCGCGGCCTTTAATTTCCCAGTCTCCATAGCGTGAAGGATCTTTGCCGCCGCGTCCACCGTTTTCCAACGGTTGTTCTTTTTTTGCTTCGTCTTTTCGTCTTTCTTCAGCTTCTTTAAGGGCGCGTTGCGCTGCGGAAGGAAGAGATTGCTGTTGAACGGCAGTTGAATTTTTTGGGCTTGTTTTTTCATCTTTTTTATTCATTTTACACCTATTCCATTGAAGAAGCAGAAAGAAAACACCATCATATAGTATTGGTAGACTTTTATCATGGAGTTTTTTGAGTAATGAACATAATGCGTACAGCCATGCTTTTGGCTTTTTTAACAGCTCTCTTTATGGGGGTTGGTTATCTTGTTGGAGGGGGCAGTGGCATGATCATTGCTCTTTTAATGGCGAGTGGTTTAAACTTTTTTTCTTATTGGAATTCAGATAAAATCGTTTTGCGTATGTACGGGGCGCGTGAGGTTGATCAGCATTCTGCACCCGTTTATTATAAAATCGTAAGCGATTTAGCTAAAAAGGCTTCTCTTCCTCAACCAAAGGTGTATGTGCTAGATAGCGCGCAGCCGAATGCTTTTGCAACAGGACGTAATCCTCAAAATGCCGCTGTGGCTGCGAGCCGCGGTTTGTTAGAGCGGTTAAGTGCAGAAGAAGTTGCTGGCGTTATGGCGCATGAGCTTGCACATATTGAGCATCGTGATACCTTAACCATGACTCTAACAGCAACGATTGCTGGGGCAATTTCAATGCTTGGTAATTTTGCTTTCTTTATGGGAGGACAGCGTAGCTCTTCGGAAGATTCTCATGGTGTTGGGGCAATTGGAGGATTGATTGCACTCATCATAGCACCTTTTGCTGCAATGCTCGTACAAATGGCTATTAGCCGTACGCGTGAATATGCTGCGGATCGTAGGGGAGCTGAAATATGTGGTAATCCTTTATGGTTGGCTTCGGCATTGCGTAAAATTGCTGATGGGGGGCATGGGGTTTACAATGAAGAAGCAGAGCATAATCCAGCAACCGCGCATCTATTTATTATCAATCCTTTGAGCGGTAAGGGAGCGGATAGTCTTTTTTCAACACATCCTGCAACGGCAAATCGTATTGCTGCTCTTTATAGGCAAGCAGAAGAGATGAAAGGGGCTCTTGCTGAAAGTGGCGTATGGAATAAAGAAGATGCTATAAGTGAAAAAAGCAACCGGATGAATTATGAAGATTTTCGCAGTGGTCAGGCTCATGCATCAGGTAAGAAAGAAGATAGCACTTTTCAGCGGGTTACAAAACGTCCTTCTTGGCTTCGTTATGAAAATTCAAAAAGTTCTCGTTCATAGAGTTTTTGAGGAGATTTTTAGACGGATCTTTTGAGGAAGCAGTGATATAAAGGTGTTATGTTGAAACACAAAAAGGTGGGGCATGTGTCTGAAAAAGATGTTCCAGGATTGGCTGTTCGACAGGTGTGTGTACGTCTTTTAGGGGCGGTCGTTGATAAGAATACGCCTCTTTCTGGTTTGACGGATAATGAACACGGACACCCACAATATTTAAAACTTTCACAACGAGATCGTTTATTGTGTCGGGCTATTTTGACAACGTCATTGCGTCATCGAGGGTCGATTGCGGCGGCTCTCTCACGCTTTTTAGCGCGCTCTTTACCCTCACAAGCACTTTCACTTCAGCATCTTTTGCATATTAGTGTGGCGCAAATTCTTTATCTTGATATTCCTGATCATGCGGCTATTGATTTAGCTGTGCGTGTGGCAAAATTTGATCCTCGTATGCGCCGTTTTTCAGGGGTGGTAAATGCTCTTTTGCGCAATGTTGCGCGTGAGGCGGTACTTTTACGCCCACAAACTCCTACCGTTGAAGGTGTTCCAGCGTGGTTTGGAGAGCTTTTAGTATCAACTTATGGAATAGAAAAGGCGCGTCAAATTATAGAAATTCAAAGTGTGGAACCTCCGCTTGATTTGACAGTAAAATCTGATTGTGTTGGATGGGCTGAGAAGCTTGGCGGTGTGGTGTTGCCCAATGGTTCTGTTCGATTGAATCGTTTGGCGTGTTCTGTTTCTGATTTACCAGGTTATCGTGAGGGGGCGTGGTGGGTTCAAGACTTTGCCTCAGCGTTGCCTGCTTGTTTACTCGGAGAGATTCGGGGTAAAAATGTTGCTGACCTTTGTGCGAGCCCTGGGGGGAAAACAGCACAATTGGCTTTGCAGGGGGCAGAGGTGACCGCCATTGAGCTTTCTGCTAACCGCGTCAAGCGTTTAAAAGAAAATATGGAACGGCTCAATTTTTCCGTTCATATTTGGCAGGGGGATGTGAGAAATTTTCATCCCACACAGCTTTTTGATTCGGTTCTTCTTGATGCTCCTTGTTCTTCTACAGGAACAATCCGTCGTCATCCAGATATTTTATGGACCAAATCGATGGATGATGTGGTCAAGTTAGCGGCGTTGCAATATGATTTGCTTATCGCCGCTATTGCCTTGGTAAAGGAGGGGGGACGGATTGTTTTTTCCAATTGTTCATTGGCTCGAGAAGAAGGTGAAGATCTTATTGAGAAAATTTTATCAACACGCAATGATATTGTTTTAGACCCTATTGATCCAGAAGAAATGGGAGAGCTCACGCATTTGCTTAGTGAGGGGATGTTGCGCACGACGCCGGCGGATTTTTGTTATAAAAATTTTGATGCTGAGAAAACTGCATTTTTAGGAATGGATGGTTTTTTTGCTGCGCGCTTACGAAAAATTGCTTAATTAACGCTTCATTTACAAAAATGGTCGAAATTGTATTTGATTCAGCATGGATGGAGATAGAATTTTGGCGGTTGCGGTAAAAGCTCCTCAGGTAAAAATAGCGGCCTGTATCGATACGCTACAGCATGTTGTGCGGCGTTTATGGGTTGGGCCATTGTTTCGTTGGCGGTTTTCGGGGTTTCGTCCTCATAAAATTTTAGCCCACCCCATTGATTTGCATGTGGCTGATCCGGTGATGGCGCATGAATTTTATCACGGTCGTTTTGCTTTTGCGGGTCATACTGTTCATTCTGGTGCTGTTTCACCCTTTTCATTGGTTTCGCCAACGTTGGAATGGGAGGCGGCTCTGCACGATTTTCATTGGTTGCGCCATATGGAAGCAGCAGAAAGTGATTTAGCTACAGCGCATGCACGTTCTCTTTTAGAAGATTGGCTAAACCACGCTGGCAAAAAGGTAAAAGGGCTTGCTTGGAGTGGTCCTGTTGTAGCGCGGCGTTTGATCTCGTGGATTTGTCACTCAAAAATGTTGTTAGAAGGGGCAAGCGAGCGGTTTGAAAAACACTTTTTACGTGCGCTTGGTTTGCAGTTTCGTTATTTGCGCGTAATAATTTGCAGTATGGAGCACAATGATCAACGGTTACAAGCAGCAATAGCTTTGACATTCGCATCTCTTGCTTTACCTATTTCTGCAACCGTGAAAAAAAAGGTACAAAACACGCTTATAGAAGAACTTTCGCTTCAGATTTTGATTGATGGTGGGCATATTTCCCGTAGCCCTATCATTTTGCTTAATTTATTATCAGATTTATTATCTTTACGTTACTTTTTTATGCGAAGCAATGAAACGGCACCCCGTATTTTGATTGATTCTGTTGAGCGTATGTTACCAGCTTTGCGATTCTTTATCCATGAGGATCAAACATTGGCGCATTTTAATGGGGTTGGTCCCCTTGTGTCGGAACGGTTATCGACACTTTTGGAGCTTGATGAAACAGGAGGTCATCCTTTTAGTTATGCGCGTTATTCAGGGTTTCAGCGTTTAAAAGCCAATCAAACAACAATTATTGCCGATACGGGGAAATTTCCACCACGCTTTGTAGCGCAACAGGCTTGTTCAGGATGTTTATCTTTTGAAATGTCTTCACAAGGACACCGTTTTATTATCAATACTGGTGTTAACCCTAATGGACGGGAAGACTATCGACATTTAGGGCGTGTTACCGCAGCTCATTCAACAGCGACGCTTAATGATTGTTCGGTGGGCGTTTTTTACAAAAAAAAGAAAAATGGCGCCTCTCTTTTGTTTGAGGGTCCCAGGGAAGTTAAAGTGCACCGTATAGAGGATTCAGAAAAAACAGGTTTTATTGCGAGCCATAATGGTTATGTGCGCCCCTTTAATCTTATTCATGAGCGTGGTCTTATTTTGGCGACAAATGGAGATATGATCGAAGGCTTTGATCGTTTTTTTATGCCCAATAAAGAGGGAAAGAGACATAAAAGAGCGCAAAGTGAACAAGATCATGTTGCTGTTCGGTTTCATCTTCATCCACAAGTTGATGTTAACTACGATGGTGAACGTGTGTGTTTAGCGGTAAAGAATGGGCACGTGAGGGGCGAGCAAGTATGGTATTTTATTTCGCCTGATGTGGATATTTGTCTTGAAGATTCGGTTGATTTTGCGGAATTAGCAGGTCCACAACGGACACAGCAGATCGTTTTATATTTTCGCCCTGCATTTCAGGAAAAGGTTCGCTGGCGTTTTATCCGTAAAGCCGTTTGATAAAAAATCAAAACATTGTTCTTATCGTCTATAACGTTTTATTTTCATGTCTTAAAACATCATCGTTTATTGGGGGGTATATCCTATTTAAGAACTGTGTAAATTTTTATACGGAAGTATTTTTTGTAAGCGTGTGGGATAGATATTTTGAAGCAAAATTTGCTTATAAAGTCCTCATGTGGTTGTGCTAAGAAGGGGGATTCTCAAGTGGAAATGGGGATGTTAACAGATCGTTATTGACAGATCCGTACTGGTTTTAAGAATCTTCATTCTTTAAAGGTCTTAAGAGAAAATTAAAAACGGTTTCTTATCTTCAAAAAGTTCTGGAGGAGACTACCGTGATCAATATTCTTGGTTTTGATTACATTATAGCCGCTTATAGCGTAATACGCTGGCATCATAATACATCTAGGTCTGCTTTTAATGTTGCGATACTCTCCTTGGCGCTTGAGAGGGTTCATTATAGGTATTTTAGTTTCTTTTTTACAATTTCATTCTACGCAGACTCTTCTTGCTTGTCATGTACAAGAGACAGGGCTTTAGTTGATCCAATATCAATAGATTTGGAATAAGATACTCCTACAGTAGAGTCTTTCATCAAACACGCAAAATAATGAACATTTTTGATAAATCGGAAACCGTCTGTCATAGAAATATTGAGAATTTAAGAAACGGCATTACAGCAAAACACTCAGAGAAAAATCCCTTCTGCTTTATGTTATTATACCTTTGTGTGATTACACTAGAGCCTTATTACACTAAAAACGAAGTCATAACAGCAAACCTCAAAGTGTTCGTTTCTTTATAGTAAAGTATCCTCTCAAATATTTTTCAAACAACTCTTAGAAAGATTTACGCAAATAGCGTCGCGCAACGGAATCAATATCACCTCGGCAAATGCCAAGATCATTAAGTTCATATGTTGAAAGACGGCTCAACGCATTAACGGTTCGGCGATAACGGCGCCAATTACTATAAGAACGTAAAATATTCATATCCTCTACTCAAACTTTGTTACATCTTCAGTTTAAGATAGAGCATATTACTAAAAATAGTTCGTGCTATAATGTCATAACAGGTATGCATCTACATACAAAAATAAAACCTCTTTAATATGGGTTTAATGTAAAAGGGAAAATGTATTAAATCTATTAATAAGGATGATATCTTATTCCTAAAATAATGACTAAATTATGTGCATTTTCTGTGGTAATAACTTCTCTATTATGCGTAAATCCTCTCGATTGAATAACTGCTCCTATTTTAACAGTTATCAGCCGACATATGACTTATGAAAAATTTCTTGAAATGTTTGTCTTATATAACGTTTGTCTTATATGAAGAGGAGATCATTCCAATTATATTAATGACGGAAATGTCGTATTCCTGTAAAAACCATCGCTAACCCTTGAGCATCCGCAGCAGTGATAACTTCTTCATCTCGCATGGAACCTCCTGGTTGAATGACTGCCGTTGCACCGGCTTCAGCTGCTGCTAATAAACCATCTGCAAAAGGAAAAAATGCATCGGATGCAACCACTGATCCTTTTGTGAGAGTTTCTGTTAAGCCTGCTCTCCTTGCACTTTCTGCGGCTTTATTTGCAGCAATTTTTGCTGAATCGATGCGGCTCATTTGTCCAGCGCCAATACCAACTGTTGCACTATTTTTTGCATATACAATAGCATTTGATTTAACGTGTTTTGCTACACGAAAAGCAAATTGAAGATCACGCATTTCATCTTGAGTTGGTGCTCGTTTTGTCACCACTTGCAATTTAAGATCATCAACCACCACATTATCACGTGATTGCACTAAAATGCCTCCTGCAAGTGTTTTTGCAAGCAGTCCTCCACTACGGGGATTAGGAACGCCACCTGTAATAAGCAAACGAAGATTTTTTTTCTTGGAAATAATTTCACGTGCCGCCATTGTTGCATCAGGCGCAATAATCACTTCCGTGAAAACTTTAACAATCTCCTCTGCACATTCCTCATCAAGGGTTTGATTTAAAGCGACAATTCCACCAAATGCTGATACATTATCACACATAAGAGCTTTCAAATAAGCTTCTTTCAAATTTTTTCCTTCTGCAACACCACAAGGATTGGCATGCTTAATAAGAGCAACAGCAGCGGTTTTTTGCGGATCGAATTCTGCCACAAGCTCAAAGGCTGCATCTGTGTCATTCAGATTGTTATAAGAGAGTGCTTTACCTTGTAAAAGTTTTGCTGTTGCAACGCCAAAACGTTTTTCATTATTGCGATAAAATGCTGCCTGTTGATGTGGATTTTCTCCATAGCGCATAATACTTTCAAGACGACCAGAAAAGCTCTGCCATGATGGTGTTTCAATTTTTAAATCCCGTGCAAACCATGCGGCTATTGCCGTGTCATAAGCAGCGGTGTGCGCATACGCACGCATTGCTAATTGATGGCGCATGGATAAGCTTAAACATCCGTTATGCTGTTTTAATTCTTCTAGAATCGAATCGTAATCATTTATCGCTGTTACAACACCGGTATAAGCATAATTTTTTGCCGCAGCGCGAATCATCGCCGGTCCACCGATATCAATATTTTCAAGAATTGTTTGTGAATCAGCTCCCGATTGGAGTGTCTCTTCAAAAGGATAAAGATTTACCACCAAGAGATCAATTCCATGAATGTTGTTCTTTTCCATAGCTTCCCTATGGCTAGGATCTTCTCTTACTCCTAACAACGCACCATGAATCAAAGGATGGAGTGTTTTTACACGCCCATCCATTATTTCAGGAAATCCAGTAACTTCAGCAACATCTTTTACAGGTAAACCAGCAGCTATGAGAGTTTTGGCTGTTCCTCCTGTTGAAATCAATTCAATATTGTAAGTTGTATGAAGGGCTTTTGCAAAAGCAACCACACCCGTTTTATCAGACACAGAAAGAAGCACACGACGAACCTGATGAAGATCAGGTATAGAAAAATTTTTGGCAACGACACCCATAACAGAAGCCTTAAAAAATGAAAGAGTTAAAATTCCAGAAAAAAAGTTTATACATTTGTAACACAAGCCTTTAGCAAAATACACTGAAAGGATAAATTATCTTTTTAAAATATACGATGTCTCTCCTTTTTTCTTATACTGTAAAATGCCGTCATTGGAGGTGTTATGATAGGTATAAAAGTCTCATTTAACTCAATCTTTTATCTTCATAGCAGGTTTGAAATACAAAACGCATTTGTATATATTTTTTATTGTATTCACTTTTGTCTGTGAGATAAAGGCAAGAATGTTCCACATACCCGTTTGAGTTATCTTTGAGAGATGGGAAATAATCAGCAGAAATATAAAATTGTAATAGTCGAAACGCGTGATCATTGTTTCTGTCATTTTTAATTTTTATGTTTTTGTAAAAGTGGAAATGACGTATTGCGCCACATTTTTAGGGATTGCCTTTTTAATGAGATCATGTTTTTCATGCAAAATAAAATACTATTATAGTGTGCATTCACGCGCGTTTATTTTAAAGTAAGTATTTTTCAATGAATCAACTTATAGTTGTCTTGTGAAGAGTGTCGTATAAATCCTTCGTGAATAGTATAACAAATTCATTATATCTATGATCTGTAATTAAAGGTGCGAGGTCGGGACGCTCATTCTTTTTATACTTCAATAACGTTTGTTTTAATAATATTTGGTATTTGAGAGGAGGGAGGAAGTACGAGAATGATTTTGCTGGTTTTGATCAGAAGATTTGAAGAAAAAGAGCGTTTTACAGATATTTGAGATTTTTTTCAAAGTTAGAAAATGATAAGATTACAATTATAAATCAAATAATTGCTTCTTAAAAAAACAAATTTTGTGTTGTGTAAACGTTCAATATAACAATGTTAAGATCTCTTTTATTATGAAAAGGCCAGATAGTTTAATGAAAACTATATTGGGAATGGATGTTTTACTTGTTATTTTTTAAGCTTTTTGCCGTAGCAGAAAGAAAAAAGCACCTAACATGCCAGCAGCTAAAATAAACCATGTGATTGCGTAAACAAGATGATTGTTCCGAAAATGGATCATCGTAAGACCAGCAACAGGAAGGTTTGCTTGTGGAGATGTTTTTCTGGCATCAATAAAATAAGGGGCAACAGTGGATAACCCAAGTTTTTGTGCCATGGCGGGAAGATCACGCGTGTACCATACATTTTTGTCAGGATTATTTTTGCGTGGAAAAAATCCATTTTTTTCACTCATGCGTAATAAACCGATAATTGTCGTTTGTTCTGTGTTTGTGGTCGAATTTTGCTGAGATGAGGCATGTGTATGCGATGGATCTGAGTGCTGAAAGTTATTACGCTCATCCATGGGGATAAAGCCACGGTTGATAAAGATCAGTGTGTTGTCTGCGGTTTTTAAAGGAGTCAAAACCCAGTAGCCCGTAGTGTTTTGAGCAGCAGCCGTGACCAAAATATTTTTATTTTTTAAAAAATTTCCTGTGATCACAACCGGTCGATATTCATCTTTTTCAAAAGTAACCTCTGCCCATTGATCTTTCCTAGGGGCTTTTATGGGGGCTAAGTGAACGCGCTGATTGGCACTGGTGATAAGATTTGTTTTCCAGTTTAACCGTTGTACTTGCCATATGCCTAATGCACTAAAGAGAAGAAAAAAACAAACACATAAAGTTCCAAATAAAAGAAAAGAAAAACGGCAAGAATTTCCTTGAAGCTTTGTCATGGGGGGGGCTTTTTTGCTCATGATGTATGCTTCCTTTCAGGACAATAGATTTTTATTCTAACACGGTATGACTTTGAAAAAAGTATTTTGTACGCTTTTTAGCAAAATTTGCACGCCTTGATTTTGGAAAAAGATGAAGGATGAGTCAGCCAAGAAATGAAAAAGGTTTTATAAAAGACTTGACCTTTTGTTGTCGAGCCCCTATTAGAAAGAAACTTCCCAATGATGCCCATTCAAGGTTGCATTGTGCGTGTTTTGCGTTCATTGTGTTTTTGGGGTATAGGGATTTGAAAGTTTCTTAAGAGTTTAAGGGTGAAGTTTATGTCTCGTGCATGTGAATTGACAGGGAAAACGGTTCTGTATGGTAATAATGTTAGCCATGCGAATAATAAGACTCGGCGTCGTTTTTTGCCAAATCTTTGCAATGTGACATTGATTTCAGAAGTGTTGCAGCAAAGTTATCGCTTGCGTATTTCAGCGAGTGCGTTGCGTTCTGTTGAGCATCGTGGTGGTCTTGATGGCTTTTTGGTCAAGGCAGACGATAAAGAGTTGTCACAACGTGCGCGTTTGTTAAAACGCCAAATCGTTAAGAAAAAAGCTGAGCAAGAAAGTGAGCAAAAGGCTGAACAAGCAGCGTGATTGTTCGTATCATTATCTTTAGCGGATTGACATTTTAATCACCGATCTTTGTTCTAGAAGTTTGCTTTTGAGGCTTTTCTCTCTCTGATCGCTCTATTATTTTATTGGTTCCATACCCCAGGTTAAAAAAAATGTTTTCAAGCGGTCTTTTATTAGAACAGCAAAAGAGAAGATATGTTGTTTTCTCTATTTTAGCAATGTGCCTTGCGGTCACTGCTTCTAATATTTTGGTTCAATATCCCGTCTATTGGTTTGATTTAAATGAGCTTTTGACTTATGGGGCTTTTACCTATCCATTTGCTTTTCTCATCAATGATTTGACCAATCGTTTTTATGGTCCATCTGCTGCGCGGCGCGTGGTTTATGCTGGTTTTTTTGCTGGTGTTTTTGTTTCTTGGATATTGGCAACACCACGGCTTGCACTTGCTTCTAGTTTAGCATTTTTATTTGGGCAACTCCTTGATATCGTTGTTTTTACGCCTTTGAGACGGAAAACATGGTGGAAAGCACCCTTAGCAGCGGCGTTGGTTGGTTCGGCATTGGATACATTGTTGTTTTTTGCTCTTGCTTTTTCGAGCTCTTTTGCCATTCTTGATAAGATGACAGGCTATGCTGATAGTTCACTGGTAGAGAGCACTGTTCTGGGAGGGATAGGCATGCCCGTTTGGCTTTCGCTTGCTTTTGGCGATTTCTCCGTAAAAATTATTATGAGCCTGTTGATGTTGATTCCTTATGGAACAATTCTTAACATTGTGAAACTCCCTCTTTATCAAAGCCATGCAAAGGATGATTCCTCTTTTGCTTGTAACAAGTGATAATTTTTGTTCTCTTGTTTTCCTAAGGGAAAGACAATTGTACATTATATTCTATAATGGCGTCTTTTAAAGAAGGAAGCCTTGATTAGTGCGTCAGATTCGATTTTTGTATAAGCAAAGATGTTGATTATATCGGATTTAGCCCGCTCGATACGTCGTCATTTAGTTTTTCTAGAAAAAATAATACAAAGGATAGATCTAAGGCTTTAAGAAACAAAACTCTTACGTCAAACGCCTCACTTTTTCATTTGAGAGATGAATTATCAAGAAAAAAATCCCCCCTCCAGATTTATATAGATAAAAAGTTCCAAGAAAGAAAAATCTCATGGACGTCACAAAATTTTGTAAATTGTATTAATTATTACTTAGGCGAAAATTCTACGTACGTTTCGTCGCCGTTAATGTGTTTATTTCCATTTTCATCCTTGGTATTGGACTATAATGGAGATTTAAAAAATTGCTTTTATTCAGAAGTTTTTAGGAATCTACAAAATTATGAGGCAATAGATTGGTCTGCTCAAAGCGTTTTAAAATCTTTGAAAGAATCTGGCGCATGTAGCGGATGTCGTGGGAAGGTATTTTGTGGATAAGGTTAAGCAATTTAAGATTTATAGTGTTAGCAAGTCTACTGCTCTAGTGGTTGCTGTTTTACCACTTTTTTTGTCGGAAAAATTGCATCTCTCGCAAGCGGATATTGTTTTAATCGGTAGTTATTTTTTATTGCTTCCTTTGGTCTTAGAAGTCCCCTTGGGTTTGTTATCAGATGTTTATGGAAGTAAGCGTGTTATTTATACTGGGCTGTTTTTCTTTCTTTGCGGTTTTTTAGCTCTTTTTATGAATTATGCATATTTTGCTTACGCCACTTATTTGTTGTGTATTACATTAGCAGCCGCTTGTTTCTCAGGTGCGGAAGATAGTTTACTCTTTTCTGTAGTACCAAAGCATCGCACACTGTTTTCTGTTAAGTCCGAAGTGGCTGCTGTTACCTATAGTGTGACAACGGTACTTATTTTTTTAGGGGGAATACTTTATTATGTGCATCCTGCATTGCCTGTGATTTTTCAAGTCCTTTCATTAATTTTTGCTATTTTTATGTTTTCAAAACTGACGAAGGGATTAGATAGTTTTCATATCAAGGCTCATCCGAGTATTTTCACAGTTATGTGCGCTAGCCGTAAAGAAGTCAGAAATCCTTATCGCTTCACTCTTATTTTTTTAAGTGCAGTTTCAGCTTTTGCTATTTTGGTTAATAATCGAACTGTTTCTATCGCATTTTCTGATTTTTTGCCATTTCAACCTGCTATTTTGGTTTCGATTATTTTTATCATTGGGAATTTTTTTTCAGCAAGTTCCAATATATTGTTTCAGAAGTATTTTTCAAAGTTTCAAAATCCTATTTTCCCCGTTTTAATGATTGGTTGTATGGTAACCATTGCTTTTTTTCTTATGTCATTTCAAATCATTGCGGCTCTTATATTAGGATTTTTACTGCTATGTGTTTTTAAATCTGCTTATCGATCTTATCTGTCGTCTCTTCTTATAAATTCACTGATTGATCCCAAAGCTATCGCGACTGTTTTATCATTTACAGCCATTATTACAGCTGTTGTATCCTTTGCATTCAGTTTTTTATACGGTCATGTTTTTTCAACATTCTGGCAAGCTAATTTGTGGTTGGCAGTGATTATGGCTGTGATTTTTGGGGTGTCTGCTTTAATTATTTTTGTCAGAAAACAAGAAATCATTTGGTTACAGCCTGAAAATGCACAATCGTCAAAACAACATTTCTTGAAACGCAAGCATCAAGAGTTTTGCTATGGGCAAATTTATCCGGCAGCATCGTGCATTAATGAAAACATCAAGGATGGCTCTTTTCGACAAAGTCTCTATCCTGCACCAAATTTGATAACACTTTGCGATGAAGTCGTCGAATGGGAGTTTATCCGGGGTACTGTATTGAGCCGAATGGATTTGCTACATCAAAAGGCGATTATTGATCAAATCAATAAGATCTTTCAAGATCGATTAAGCAGGAATATAACTTTATCACATGGAGATTTACATCCTGATAATATCATTGTTACTCCTGATGGTTCTTTTATGGTAGTGGATTGGGATTTATGTCAAGAAGCCAGTCCGGAATTGGATATCTTAACATTTTTCACCAGTCCAAGGTTATCTCTCAATTTAGAAGAACGGATAGACTATATTTCTCATTTGCTGTCTATATCAAAGGATGAAGCTTTACCAATGATAAAAGCGTTTGTGGCTAAAAAAATTTCTGATCTTTCTCCATACCAAAATATTTTCATGAAACAATTAGTATTGGATTATATGAACTTGAATAGGAAATTTCATGAGCGATAATATTGTAATTTGTAATGAAAATTGCAGTGCGGGCTGCAATCATTGTCTGTATTCGATGGAATATGGTGAGAAATGACGCCTTGCCTGAATCTTTATATACAATAAATGACATAAAATCTGATTTTATTATTCTTTCTGGTGGAGAGCCTTTTGAGCTCGATTATGGTTTACTTCATAAATATACTTGTATGTGTCTCATTTTTAAAAAATATTTTCGGGTTGCAACAGGGGGGGCACATCTATATTCAACCATATTTTAAGCTATTAAAGAGTAATCCGTTCTTTTTAGGGATACAAATAGGCACAGATGTTATTTCAGAGATAAGAAATCTAGACAGTAAAAAATATAAACAAAAGTGGGTGCGTAACATAGAATGTATGAAAAAAGATAGCGTACTATATAGTGTGACGATTACTTTATCGGAGAGATTCGATTTGGCAGAAGTGTTAGCTCTAATATGTATCGCACCTCCCGAGTTCATTTTAGTTAATTTTGAAAATAAAAAAAATACGAGAATACATTTCAGTTAAATATGGTACGGGATTTTTTCTGGCTGTGAGATAAAATATGGATATACGCATCAGAGTTTACACCAATAAATATAAACTATCAGATTCTTTTCATAGTTCTTCTGGTGTGTTAGTTAAAAAAACAGCACTGATATTTTATTTACTGGTCGGGATAAAGTTATTTCGCTCTTTGCTATGGAGTTGCCATTCTCACCTAGTCACGGAGAAATGCCGGACGATTTTATAAAATCTGTAAATGAAAGATCAATAAATAAAAGTAAACACTTTTCAAATTCTTTAAGCTATTTCTTTGGGTTGGAAGATTTTTTTAAAAAGTTGAAATGGCTAAAATTATTAATTCTGGATTAATAAAATCTATTAAAACGATAGGAATAGGTGAAATTATTGATTTCAATGTAAGTATTAATTTTGAGCAGTGAAATTATTTTATTGATAGGATAGATAAGAATAATTTGTTTGGAATAAAACAGCGTTTGAAATTTCCTTCAAAAATTCCAGATTTGGATTTCTTAAATATCGTTGATGAGAAAGAATTATAGGTATTTCAGCTTGATGTTTATTATAAAGCTGAGCTCACCCCCAATCAGAACAGTATAGCAGGTGGCCTTATTATCTTACTTAAAGGGGGCTAGCTAAGGAAGGCGGTTCAATTGAATTAACCTTAGCAAAAATAGGAACAAAGGTTTATGCTTATGATGCTTTTAAGCCGCTTGTTATTTTTTGGCAGATGCTTTTGAAAGATGCTTCAGCTCTTGCAGAGAAAGTGAGAGAATATGAAGATATGGCCCCTGTAATCTTTTATAATCTCCAAAAAACTTTTGGAAGTATTAAAAATCAATTAGAGATTGCTGCCGTTTTTTGCTCTTAATCGTTCTTCTTTTTCTGGAACAACACTTTCTGGCGGTATGTCTTTAGGATATCCTCGCTTCAATTATCGTTCTATTGAACGGCTTAAAGATTTTAAGATTGAAAATTTTACAGTGGAACACAGAGATTTTACAGAAAGTATTCCTAAACACTTTAATGATTTTCTTTATTGTGATCCTCCATGTCTTATTAATCAAAAACTTTACGGTTAAAAAGGCGATAACATCATTCTTTTGATCATCAAGCTCTTGCTGAATTTTTAAGAAAACGTTAAAGTCGGGTTTTATCTTATAATGATTGTGTGGAAGTTAGAGAACTTTATAAAGAACATAAAATACTTAATCCTGAATGGACTTACGGTATGGGAAACAGTAAAAAGTCAAATGAACTTGTAGTTTTGAGTAAGGATCTTTAGGAAATCACATGAATTAAGTAGAAAATGGAAAAGCCTTTGAATATGCTTTGGCCATGGGGTTTTAAAAAAAGCAACAAAGGCTCCTATAGAGTTTAATTCATCCTTTCAAGTAGCGGAATCTTTTTATAATTTATTTAATGACACTGACAGAAGACTTTTAAATCTTGCTTCTATTGAAGCAGCTGTTTTCTTACAGTTACATGATAAAAATATTAGAAATACGAAAACGATTGTTCTTCAAGAAGATTCTGTTGGGATCAAAGGAGATGTCCGTGATATTATTTTAAAAGTTCCTGAAAATCCTATTGGTATTTCTGCAAAACATAATCATAGCGCTATCAAACATCCTCGCTTTTCCAGTAAAATAGATTTTGGTAAAGAATGGACAGGTTATCCTTGTAGCAGTGTTTAGTTTAATGAAATTAGGCCTATTTTTGATTATTGAATAGAGCTTAGAAATTAAGAAAATGTTTTTTAGAGACATAGGTGATAAAGAAAGTAGAATTTATCTAGCAATTTTAGAATCTTTCTCGAAAGAACTTCAAAGGCTTTGTTTAGATTATCAAGATGAGTTTGTTAAACTATTGTTTCAGTATGTTATAGGTTCTTATGATTTTTATAAAATTATGATAGATACAAGATCTAAATAAAAACGGGTAATTATTCAGTATTTTAATATGAATGGTACCCTAGGATATGGTTGTAAATGGAGAATTCCTAGCAAAATTTTATCAGTTTCAATAAAGGAAGAAAGTAAAAACAAACTTATTATGATTTTTGAAGATGGATGGAGTATTTCTTTTAGAATTCATAATGCATCTAGTAAAGTAGAAGCGTCCTTAAAGTTTGATATTCAATTTGTGGGATTATCTTCTCAGGTTGTTAGTCATCAAATTCCTATGGTTTAATGATAGAAATGGTTTTTTTAAAATATAACTGTTGCTGATTTAAGGCGGGTTTATTTCTCATAAAGTTTTAGGTGTTTTATCACTAAAAAGTGCTTCTAATTGTTTTGTTATGGCACCTGCAAGCTCTTCGGCATTCATAATTGTTACAGCACGTTGGTAATAACGGGTGACATCATGACCAATTCCAATGGCAATGAGTTCGATAGGGGAATGGGTTTGGATTTCTTGAATCACTGCGCGTAAATGTTTTTCTAGGTAGTTGCTGGCGTTGACCGATAGTGTTGAGTCGTCAACAGGGGCACCATCAGAAATGACCATGAGAATACGGCGTTGTTCACGGCGTGATAAAAGGCGTTGATGCGCCCAAATTAAAGCTTCCCCGTCGATATTTTCTTTGAGTAATCCTTCTTGCATCATCAAACCTAGATTGCGGCGTGCGCGACGCCATGGGGTATCAGCACTTTTATAGATGATATGGCACAAATCATTCAGACGTCCAGGATGATGAGGTTTATGTTGTTCGAGCCATTTTTCGCGTGATTTTCCCCCTTTCCAAGTTTTGGTGGTAAAACCTAAAATTTCAACTTTGACACCACAACGCTCAAGCGTTTGTGCTAAAATATCAGCACAACTTGCGGCAACGCTAATGGGGCGTCCGCGCATTGAACCAGAATTATCAATGAGGAGTGAAACAACCGTATCTCGAAATTGGGTGTTACTTTCCATTTTAAAAGAAAGGGGCTGCATGGGATCAATAATCAGTCGTGGAAGCCTTGCTGTATCAAGATATCCTTCTTCAAGGTCAAAATTCCAGTTGCGATTTTGTTGTGCCATAAGGCGCCGCTGGAGGCGGTTAGCTAAACGTCCAACAATGTTTTGAAGATGATTAATTTGCTTATCAAGACAACGGCGTAAGTGATCTAACTCGTTTTCAGAACAAAAATCGGTTGCTTCTAAAATTTCATCAAATTGACGGGTGAAGATTTTATAATTGCCAAGTTTTTCCATTTGCTCTGAATCGGAAAAAAGACGTTTGAATTTGTCTGGCTTTTCTTGCCAAGAGCTATTTTTTTGCTCACCGTCAGTTTGATCAATGTCATTTGTTTGTGTCGCTTGTGTTTTTCCTTCGTCTTGTGCATCACTTTCTTGTTCAGTGCTGGTTTGTTCTTCACTTTGAGTATGTTTTTCGTTTTTACTTTCTTCTTCTGTTTGATTTTGAGGTTCACATTCGTTTTTTAATTTTTTATCATTTTCACTGTTAGAAGTTTCATCTTGTTGCACCGTCATTTGGAGGGTAGCAAGCATTTGGCGAACGATCTGTGCAAAAGCTTGTTGATTGTAAATATGATGCGTGAGCTCATTGAGCTCTGCTGCAGCTTTTTGTTCAAGTTCTTGGCGCCATAATTCTAAGACAGGACCTGCTTCTTTTGGGGCTGTACGCTTTGTTATTTTTTCGCGCAATAAAAGAGCAATCGCTTCTTGGATAGGGGCTTCACTTTGGTTATTAATCTTTTCATAATGAGCTCTTTTGTATTTATCGGCGAGCATGATATCAAGATTTTTTGCAAGCCCCTCCATGGCTAAAGTACCGATTGCTTCGATACGTGTTTGTTCAAGGGCATCAAAGATAGCTTGTGCTTCTGATGTTAGAGGAGAAAATTGCATGTGAATGCGGTTATCATGCCATGCTTTGCGCAGAGCCATGGAATCACCTAAGCCGCGGGTAATGGTGATATCTTTATCTGTAGCGCGTTGTGGTAATTCTGGTAAACGTGCACAATTTTCGCTTAAAGATGGACGGTTATGACTAAAGGAAACTTCAAGGTGGGATGTACCTGCAATGGCACGCATACAAGTGGAAAGAGCTTTCTTAAACGCTCCACTATCAAGTGTATTGAGGGGAGGATTGTTTATTTGATTTTTACTGTTGTCGTCAGGGGTGGTCGCCATAATTGACATATTCCTTTAAGACAAGACACCCTGCATAAGTGATTCTGGAAGCTCTTGTCCAAAGGCGCGTTGGTAAAATTCTGCGACACTGGCACGTTCGAGTTCATCACATTTATTGAGAAAGGTTAATCGGAAGGCAAAGCCAATATCTTGAAAAATTGTGGTATTTTCTGCCCAAGTAATGACAGTCCGCGGGCTCATGACTGTTGAAAGATCCCCATTGATAAAAGCTTGGCGGACCATATCAGCAACGTGAACCATTTGTGAAATTGTCTTTTTCCCCTCAGCCGTTTGAAAAGATTTGACCTTTGAACAAACAATATCAACCTCTTTATCATGGGGTAAATAATTAAGTATCGTAATAATAGACCAGCGGTCCATTTGGGCTTGATTGATTTGTTGGGTACCATGATAAAGCCCTGTTGTATCACCAAGCCCAATAGTATTGGCCGTTGCAAAAAGACGAAATGCTGGGTGAGGAGAGATAACACGGCTTTGATCAAGTAAGCTGAGTTTGCCAGAGGTTTCAAGAATACGTTGGATAACAAACATAACATCAGGACGTCCCGCATCATATTCGTCGAAAACAAGAGCAATATTATTTTGATAAGCCCATGGTAAAATGCCTTCTTTAAATTCAGTGACTTGTAAGCCATCTTTTAAAACAATCGCGTCTTTTCCTACAAGATCGATACGACTTACATGACTGTCGAGATTAATGCGAAGACAAGGCCAATTGAGGCGGGCAGCAACTTGTTCAATATGCGTTGATTTGCCTGTACCGTGATAGCCGGAAACCATGACACGACGGTTAAAAGTAAAACCTGCAAGAATCGCTAAAGTTGTTTGCGGATCAAAAAGATAATCGGGATCAATATCAGGAACATGTGAATTTTTTGTACTAAAGGCAGGAACTTTCATATCTGTTTCGATATGAAATAAGTCACGAGCGCAAAGTGTAATATCGGGTGTATTTTCAAGGTTAAGATTTGTCATGATGTTTCTGGCTAGGAAAGAACGCTATTTATTTCATGAGGAAACGATACAAGAGTTAGAGCATTTATGCAATGCTCTAACGAGAGTCTTAGAGATGAAGAAAGATGAGATGAAGAAAGATCGTTTTTATCTATTCTATCATGTTTTGTGAAGACAAGAATGTTTTATGTAAAGAGTGATGATCTCAATGACAATGGGTTAATCAATGCGTATTTTTTAGCATAAACCAGATTTTTTAAGCAAATTATAAGCATGCAAAACATCGCGAAAGCGCTCTTCAGAAGCACGATTACCACCATTGGAATCAGGATGGTGTTTTTTTACCAGCTCTTTATATTTCATTTTGATATCTTCTGCTGAAGCGTTTGCTTGTAGTCCCAATGTATCAAAAGCTTTTGCTTCTAAGGGCTTTAATTTTCTTGAGAATTTATTGCTTGAATGCCGTCCCGTAAAAAGCGTGAAGGGATCACGCATACGATTTTGATAGGCTGCTGTTCCAGAGCGAATCTTTGCATAATTGGCAGCAGTTTTTTTCGATGTACCATTGCTAAGATCTGTAGGCCATGTTGGACGATGCCCTGTAAGAGCGTCCTTTTGGAATTTTGCAATATCTTGATTGCTAAGACCCGAGAAGTAATTAAAATTTTTATTATAGGCACGCACGTGCTCAATACAAAAATGTAGATATTGTCCTTCATGATTTCGACCTGCCGGTGCTCTATGGGTTCCTGTCTTTTCACACCCTTCCCACTGACACTGCTGCGCTTCTGGCTCAGATTTTTGTTTTTTATTTGAGCTTATGCGAATTGAATCGAATAATTTAGATGTTATTGCCATATTATTGGTTTATGCAAAATTGATTAATTTTACAAGAATTGACTTTTAAAAAATTTGTTTTCACACTTATTTAATTATGGAAAAGGTGTATTCTTACACTTTCATTTTGTTAAGGAATGAAAAATGTCTATAGAAACAATAATCAAGAGAAAGCTTCAGGATGCTTTTCATCCGCAGAAACTTGAAGTGATTAATGAAAGTCATCTTCATGAGGGACATCCTCATAATGAACATGCTTTTGATGGTAAAGGAGAAACACATTTTCGCGTGAAAATTTTATCTTCTTCTTTTTCCAAGATGACGCGCGTAGAAATCCATCGAGCGATTTATAAAGTTTTACAAGAAGAGTTAGCAACTTGTGTCCATGCCTTGGCACTTGAGGTTGAAACACTTTAATTTTTTTGATGAGGCTTTTTTTAAGAACGAGGATGGGTCTTTTGATAAATTTCCAGCAAATGATCTGTATCAACATGGGTATAGGTTTGTGTGGTGGAAAGACTCGCGTGCCCAAGAAGTTCTTGAATCGTTCGCAGATCTCCCCCTCGTGATAAAAGATGGGTGGCAAAAGAATGACGTAGTGTATGGGGGGTGGCTGTTTCTGGCAAACCAAGACTTGTGCGTAAGTTGCGTACAGTTTTTTGAATAATAGCTGGCTGTAAGGGACCACCTCGCGCACCGCGAAACATGGGTTGGTTATCTTTTAAAGGATATGGGCAACATTTGAGATAATTTTGTACAGCTTCGTGAACAATTTTGATGAGAGGGACAAGGCGTGTTTTCCCCCCTTTTCCTGTTATGTATAAGCTTGTTTTTTCAAGATCAGAAAATTGTTCTGGTGTAAGGCTTAAGGCTTCTGATATTCGCATTCCACAGCCATAGAGAAGCATAAGGACAGCTGCGTTACGCGCGTTAATCCAAGGTTCGTTTTCTAGCTGATTTTCTTGTTTGACAACGTGAAGAGCTGATTGTATCGCTAAAGGTTTGGGGAGCGACTTTGGATGTTTGGGGCTTCGGATAAGCTGAGCTGCGGGAATATTGACGATTCCTTCGCGAGATAGGTATTTGAAAAAGGAACGGATGCCTGCTATCGCGCGGCTTAAAGAGCGTGCACTGACATTGTTTGTACGCCGATAAGCAAGATAAGCACGCAAATCATTAACGCGTAAATGAGCTAGATCTGTGAAAGTTGGTGCTTGGTTTAAATGTTGACAGAGAAAAGATAAAAATTGCCGCGTATCACGTTCATAGGCTTGTGCTGTTTGTACGGACATACGACGGGTTTTTACGAGATGCTCTAACCAGTTTTTCCTTGCAGTTAAAACCGCATGGTCGGCTGGAATGAGAGGACTATTTTCATCTTTTCTCTTGTCGTTTTTTATTGGCATTATCTAGTTGAGGGTTTCTTTCTTTGTAGATTTTTTATCGTCGATGAGACCATTCTTCTTTTCAGGTTGCTCTTCACGATTGATAAGTTGTTTTTCACCTTTGAGAGAGAGTATTTTTAAAAGATTATGTGTTGACATTAAATGCGCAAAAATTAATCCTAAAAAGCCATTTTTATGAAGTTTGGCAAGTTGGCTTGCCGATAATTTATTCAATTTTTCTTCGTCAACAACCCAAAAATTTTCTAATTGCGCCGAGAGACCTTGATCGTTTTTCACATTGATTGATTTTTGACTGAGAAGATCCATTTCCACAAGAGCATCAATAAATTCAGAGGTTTTCTCCATTGCGACTTTAAAACTTTCAAGAAAACGAATACGTTCTTCCATAAAAGGAGAAATAGAGCCATCAGAGTTAAAAAGTTCTGTTCCTGCAACTTCATTAAACATTCCTGACTGTTGATCAAAGCAAACAGAAAGCTCTTTTTCATTGCTAATTTGTGCTAAAACAAAAGGATAGCGGCGAACAAAAGCCGGAACATAAGTATTGGTTTTCCAACTTTTATCAGAAGCGATATAGTCATTTTCGTCGTTAGAAAGACCAACAAGAGCAGCGGATGTATAGTGCCGTTTTTTTTGTTCATCTTCAGCGCACATAAACAAAATGGGATAGTCTAGGGCTGCTTGAAAATATTCAGTACTTGCTAAGGGAACCCAGTGCGTATCTTTGGCAAAAGACATATCACTTGGTGGCGCAAATTTTAGATTTTTATGTGAAACTTTGTTGATTGGCGTGATATCTTTGTAAAATAGCATAATATTTGCCATAAGACTTTCTCCTTTATTAATTTGTTTTTGTTACCAAGAAAGGTCTTTTGGGAAGATTGTCTTATATGGCAACAAGATTGAATAGAAATGATTAAGATTGAGGGTTCATTTTTGAGAGATAACATTTTTGCATGAAGTATAATAAAGAAAAGCTTAAAAATAAAGTCTATCTTGCCATTATTGGTGTGCCTCACGGTATAAGAGGAGATGTTTTTGTTAAAATTTTGAGTGCCGAGCCACAACGTTTTAAGTCTTACAGGACTCTTTATGATGATATGGGGCGTTCTTATGAAATTGTAACTCTTCGCACACAAAAAAATAACGCGATTGTGCGTTTTAAAGGGATCGATAATCGTAATGATGCTGAGTCTTTAAAAGGAATTCGCCTTTATGTGATGCGTAATCAATTGATTGATGATTTGGATGAGGATGAGTTTTATCAAGTTGATTTAATAGGCTTGCGTGTTCAAGAATATGGGGGAAAAATCTTAGGGGAAGTATGTGGTTTTTATAATTTCGGGGCTGGTGATTTACTTGAAATAGGTTTGAATACAGGTAAAAGAGTGCTTATTCCCTTTAGTAAGGTGGCGGTACCAGAAATTTGTATGGATTCTGGTTTCCTTATTGTTGATCCCATGGCCGCTGGCCTTAGCGATGGGAGAGAAAATGATCAGTAAGAAAACAACTTTAATCTATGAAAATAAAGGTGGAAGTAAAAATAACTGGTGAATTTTGTCAATAAAAAGTGAACAGTATGAAAAGATTAAGAGAACATTTTGAGCAGATATTGTAGCATTTTATCTCAAAATATTCCTGAGTTTTAGAGTCTTTTTTGAAGGTGTAAGTACGAAAAGTACAGTGTTGAATAGGTTGCAGGTTAAGAAGATTCTAATTAACGCTATAGCGTTATATTAATATTGTTTATGCCATTTTGACTTAAAAGAGTTTGTTGAATAAATTGAGGATGAAAAAATAACAATGAAGTTTCAGGCGCGCGTTTTAACTCTTTATCCTGAAATGTTCCCTGGTTTTTTAGGATATTCTTTAGCAGGGCAAGCTTTAAAACGTGGAATTTGGTCACTGGAGACAGTGCAGATTAGAGATTTTGCTTTGGATAAACACCATAGCGTTGACGATACACCCGCTGGTGGGGGGGCTGGTATGGTGATGCGGGCAGATGTCTTAGCAGCTGCGCTGGATTATTGTCCAAAGGATTCGCCAAGATTACTGATGAGTCCACGTGGGCGCCCTTTTGACCAAGCTTATGCGCGTAGTTTGGCTAGTGATTCGGGCATAACATTGGTTTGTGGACGTTTTGAAGGCGTTGATGAGCGAGTCATAGAAGCACGAGAATTAAAAGAAGTCTCTATTGGTGATTATATTCTTTCAGGGGGTGAAACTGCCGCATTGGTTATCTTAGATGCTATTATCCGTCTTCTCCCCGGTGTGATGGGAAATGAAGCTTCTGCAAAGTGTGAAAGTTTTGAAAATTGTTTGTTGGAACATCCCCAATATACGCGTCCTTCTCTTTTCGAAGGGCGAGGTATTCCGTCCGTGTTGACCTCAGGTCATCACAAAGCGATTGCAGATTGGCGTCAAAGTCAAGCCGAATTGTTAACACGTCAACGTCGTCCTGATCTTTATGCGCGTTATGATAAAAATCGTCAGAAAACTTGATTCATAGGATAAGGTGGTGTATGGCATGACTTTCTTTTTGAGAGAATTTTGAATAAAAGGTTTTCTATAGTTCCAAAAGTAAAATGAAGGAATGGTGTATTCGCTCCTGTGTTAAGGCATAACCTAAAGAGCATCTTTTCATAGAACAAGGCTTTTTGGGTAAGAGTTGAGCGCTCTGACTGTTCGATAAAGAACATGAAGGATAAAGAAATGAATATTATCGCGCAGCTTGAAGCTGAACAATGTGCAAAAATTGAAGAAAAGCGCCAATTTCCAGCCTTTAAACCGGGAGATACTGTCCGTGTCATGGTGCGTGTGACGGAAGGTACGCGGACGCGTGTTCAGGCTTATGAAGGCGTGTGTATTGCGCGTTCAGGCGGTGGGTTGAATGAGACCTTTACAGTCCGCAAGATTTCTTATGGTGAAGGGGTCGAACGTGTATTTCCTGTTTATTCTCCCTTGATTGAAGCTGTTGAGCTGGTGCGTCGTGGTAAAGTTCGTCGGGCAAAACTCTATTATCTTCGTGGCTTGAGAGGTAAAGCCGCCCGTATTGCTGAAAAGAGAGATTATCGAAAAAAAGGCGAAAAGGGCGTTGAGAAAATAGAGACAACCCCTGTAAGCGCAGATGTTGCAGTACAAGTTACTGAGTAAAAATTATATCGGTTGAACTTTATGCAAAAGCGGTTTTTATGCCGCTTAGTTGTGTCTTTAGTGATTCGTTTTGTTATTGAAAAGGCTTGTAAAAGGCGGGGAGGGGACATAAAAATGTTTAACCTATCCAAATTTTGTTTCTTTTTTATTCTTAATAAATTGAATGAAGTGCAAGGTATCATTGCACATGTCGTGGGTACTCAAACGGAATTAAGTGTAGTTAAAAAAATGTCTGTTTATGTCTGATAAAAGATGTTAGACCTTTGACGTTAAGATAAAAGTGTATTAGATTAAGGCAAGTTTTGCGGATCATATCCGTGGAGTAATCGGTTTTTTTTATGCGTGACCTTTAATCCGTTATTTGAGACAACCGACCTGTATATCGGTATCTTGAGATGCCAAACAAGTAAAAACGAGAGAATATATTTGGTCACTTTGTGTGAACTTTCTCGTTCGTTGCGGTTGCAAAAACCAGGTCAGGATATTTTATGACAGAAACAACTAGGATAAAAGAGCGCCCTCGTTCCCCTCATATAAGTATTTATCGTTGGACAATTACTATGGCCATGTCCATTGCACACCGTATTACGGGTATGGCCCTTTATGTTGGAACGATTTTTCTTGCCGTTTGGTTAAGTGCTATTGCGTGTGGGGAAGAGGCATTTAGAACAATTCACGAAATTTATAGTTCTTGGTTTGGACTGTGTGTTTTGTTTCTTTATACTTTAGCAGGGGTCCATCACATGGTTGGTGGCGTTCGCCACATTGTTTGGGATTTGAGGCCTTGTCTTTTGGTAAAAGAAAAGGCAACAGTCACTGCTTGGGCGACAGTGTTTATTTCTCTTATTATTACTTTTATGATTTGGGTTATTGGATATATCGTTGTTTAGCTGGGGGTGAAAAGAGACATGAAAAAAGATTTTCGAACGGAACTTGGAAAAGTGCGGGGGCGTGGGAGTGCACATGAGGGAACAGAGCACTTTTGGCGAGAACGTTTGACAGGGTTTATCAATCTACCGCTTTTGATATTTTTTATTGTTCTTATTCTTTCGCTTGTGGGCAAGGATTATAGTATTGTACGTGCAAGGTTTGCACATCCTATTGTTGCTATTTTGATGGGATTGATGACTTTTTCAGTCCTTTATCATATGAAACTTGGTATGCAGGTGGTGATTGAAGATTATATTCCACGCGAAGGCTTTCGGTTATTCTTTTTGATATTAAATATTTTATTTTGTTTTTTCATGGGCGGTGTCATTATTTTTTCTCTTTTAAAAATTGCATTAGGGGGTTAAGCAAATATGGCGGGTACAAGATCATCTTTGGGCGCTAAAGCAGGTAACGCTCCTTATCAAACTGTAGATCATAAATTTGATGTTGTTGTTGTTGGGGCAGGTGGGGCAGGATTACGTGCAACATTGGGTATGGCAGAACAAGGATTAAAGACAGCTTGTATTACGAAAGTTTTTCCAACGCGCTCACACACCGTTGCAGCACAAGGGGGAATTGCCGCATCTCTTTCAAATATGGGACCTGACAATTGGCAGTGGCATTTATATGATACTGTGAAAGGTTCTGATTGGTTGGGCGATACCGATGCAATGGAATATTTGGTGCGTAATGCCCCTGCTGCTGTATATGAATTAGAGCATTATGGTGTTCCTTTTTCCCGAACGCAAGAAGGAAAAATTTATCAACGTCCCTTTGGTGGGCATACAACACAATTTGGTGAAGGTCCACCTGTTCAACGGACTTGTGCAGCTGCTGATCGTACAGGCCATGCCATTTTGCATACGCTTTATGGACAAAGCTTAAAGCATAATGCGCAATTTTTTATTGAATATTTTGCGCTCGATCTCATCATGACCGATGGGGTTTGTACGGGGGTTGTGGCATGGAATCTCGATGATGGTACAATACACCGTTTTTCTGCTAAAATGGTTGTTCTTGCAACCGGTGGTTATGGACGTGCTTATTTTTCAGCAACATCGGCGCATACCTGTACGGGTGATGGGGGTGGAATGATCTCACGGGCTGGATTACCCCTTCAGGATATGGAATTTGTGCAATTCCACCCTACAGGGATTTATGGTTCTGGTTGTCTCATTACGGAAGGCGCTCGTGGGGAAGGGGGCTATTTAATCAACTCTGAAGGTGAACGCTTTATGGAGCGCTATGCGCCTTCCTTTAAGGATTTGGCTTCACGCGATTTGGTTTCGCGTTGTATCACGCTTGAAATTCGTGAAGGGCGTGGCGTTGGCCCAAGAAAAGATCATATCCATTTGGTTCTCAATCATATTGATCCCGCTATCTTGCATGAACGTTTACCAGGAATTTCCGAATCCGCTCGAATCTTTGCTGGTGTTGATGTGACAAAAGAACCCATCCCTATCCTGCCTACGGTTCATTATAATATGGGCGGCATCCCTACCAATTACTATGGGGAAGTTCTCAATCCAACGGCTGATTTGCCTGATCGTGTTCAACCAGGTTTGATGGCGGTAGGAGAGGCTGGATGTGCCTCTGTTCATGGTGCTAATCGTTTGGGATCAAATTCATTAATTGATCTTGTCGTGTTCGGTCGTGCCGCTGCAATTCGTGCTGGTGAAGTGATTGATCGAGATGCTGAAATTCCACCTCTTAATGAGACCGCTTGTGATGAAATTATCGCGCGTTTTGATCGATTGCGTTTTGCTCAAGGAACAATGCCAACAGCTGTCTTGCGCGAAAAAATGCAACGCACAATGCAAGAAGATGCTGCTGTTTTCCGTACGGAAGATTCTTTGCAACAAGGATGTCGACGGATAAGTCAAATTTGGGATGAATTGGCGGATCTCAAGGTCACAGATCGCTCATTGATATGGAATTCTGATTTGGTCGAAACATTAGAGCTT
>NZ_CP031844.2:1435000-1587500 GCF_003606345.3 Bartonella krasnovii | reverse complement strand
ATCGTTCCCATTTCCTATATTCATTCTTAAATATAAAATCCAGCTTCTCAAAATTTCTATGCATTTTGCTGACTTGGTGGTTATGGCGGAGTGAACGCACCCGATCCCATCCCGAACTCGGCCGTGAAACGCTCCAGCGCTGATGGTACTTTGCCTTAAGGCACGGGAGAGTAAGTCGCCGCCAGGTCTGCTAAATGCATAGAAATATTCTCTCATCAATGCCAATGAAATATAATATAGTATAATGTATATAACCTGTTATAAAAAATAATCTCAATACCTTATCGCGGGGTGGAGCAGCCCGGTAGCTCGTCAGGCTCATAACCTGAAGGCCGCAGGTTCAAATCCTGCCCCCGCAACCAAAGAAATACAAAAATAATCAATCATCTCAGCCTCATATCTCATCTCACATTAAGAAAAAAAAAGTCGGCGAGTCCATAAATAAACCGAATTTGAATGATTGTGCCTCTGAACCGACCCCCCTTGAGGATATCGGAAAGGTTTGGCCTAAAAAGAATAATAGACCCATAAACAATGCGTCATGACAATGAGCTCATCGATAATATCACTGACTAAAAAACTCGTCAGAAAAATTGTAAAACTAGAAATCCTTGCTGGAAAAATTAAAAGAGCCTCTTTGCTGCTTAATCCTATCAGAAAAAAAGTGACAGACCTCTAAAAATTCTTCAATACTTTGTCCTCATAATCATCAAACCCTTCACAACGATCTTTGTTCATAAAAGCGCCATGGATAAGAAAAAAACGTACAAACACTTCTCTCCTTAGCTATTATAGATAAACGAGAGCATCTTTCTCTTTCTCGCACAAAAATCTTAATGGTTGAAAAATCTCTGCAATCAGCTACATGTTCATAACTCAAAAAAATATAAAAATACTCTCGCCTATCAACAATCATCTATAGCTCTTCTCACATCTTTTGAATCATATAACTGCCATGGAATAAGAATGTGGAGAAAACCTGTAAAAGGCTAGTGTCTCTCAGAAATCTTCTTTCCTATAAAAATGAAAGAGGTAAGGAGAGGTGAATTAATTGCACATGCATGCATCAGTACTAAACTTTGCTGCACATAGCGGTGGAAAAATTTTAAAAGTACAATCTCCTTACGGAAAACAAACCCAATAGCCTCTTTAGGTTATGCCACAAAATAACATTGGGAAAATGCAACCCTTAATGATTGCAGATAAAAACAGAGTGGAAAATAAACGCACCTGAAACTATGAATTGGGAAAGCTGATCATTGAAAGCCTTTCTCACAGCTCTTTATAAAATTCAATCCTTAATGAAAAACGCTAAAATATACAAAAATACATCTTCTTTTACTCAATCCCCACATCCTTTGCTAAAGAGAAAAAGTGGAGAGATAAAACAAAAATATCCCCTTAACGTCATGTGAACTTTATTGATACTTTACCATTTTGCCAATCTTTCCATTCTGTACCCTAAGAAAAAAAACGCTGAAATATCTAAATCGGGCGTGCGGTGCGTTTCTCCATATCAGAGGGCATGATAGAAAGGCGGAAAAACTCGTCTTATATTTATTTGTGGTGTAGGCGTGCTTGTCTGCATCTTTATGGCTTTATAGCACATTAAAATGCGGGCTTAACTCAAATCAAACTTTCTAAAAACAGAAAAATATCCTATAAAAATAGGACTGTAGAGATCTATAAGGAATACAATTCCTAAACCCTCCCGGTCCATCCCTTTTAGTAAAGCAGAAAAAAGCGTGATAAAGTGAAAATGACTGGTGTGACCAATATAAAACTTAAAAATTATCGCCAGTTAGTACTTTTTTATAAATGAGTGCAGGAATTGTAACGTGTACTGAAAATTCTGAATAGGGTACAGGGGGGAATGTTCAATATGGCGAAATGGTTTAAACACATCCCTTACCGAGCAGGCTTCTTGTCTTACTCTTATACTGCAAGCTCTTTTAGGTATTGTTTCACTGGCTATGTAATAACGCTGACTGACCACTATGTCGATTAAACTGCTTCTGGGAACATGAAGGTTGTGGGGTTAAAAGTAATGGAGCTACACTAAACGAAAAAGCTATGCGTCGCAAGTAAATCTCTAGCGTGCATAGCTTATAGGTTTGAGAAACAGATAATTATGATAATTCAGGCGATTAAAATCGGGTCTAGTTTTTTAATCTAGGAAACAAACACGAATAATATGCCCGTCGGGATCTTTGATGAGGAAGGTCTGTCCAAATGCATCAGTATACGGTTCCTTCAAGACATTTATCTTAAAAGTACTTTGCTCTTGCCATTCTGCATAGAGTTTATCTACCGCCTCTCCATGAGGCAATATAATGCCTATTTCTGAAAAATGAGGCACATTTTTTCCAGGCAATCGCCTCCAGACCAGAGGGCAAAAGACCATCACCTGAAGAAGAAAATGCAACATAGCATGGCGAGATGCATACAGGCTCTTTCTTGAAAATGAATTTGTAAAAAGCTGTAGAATACTCTCTGTTTGAGACGTAGATCAATTGTAGATTGGGATAAGTCGGGATATTACTTAGTGAACCCTCCATGATTGAGTAATGGTTGCCTTACATGATAAAATTCTATTATGCACTCTGATATTTGTGTAATATTCGTAGGGTCATTGGAAACTTTGACGAGTATCCTCTTGTGATGGTTTTAGTTGTTTTCTATCCTGTTTGATAATCGATTGACGTCTCGTATTCTTGCCTCCTCCATTGTATCCTTTACGAAGAGGGGGGCTAACTTTATAGATATGTCAACATATGCATAAATAGCCAAAATGGTTATTCGAATAGTTCTTTTATTTTTTTTGAATTGCCTGATCGAGAAAAGTTTCATAATTATCAGTAACGATATATTGGGTATTTCCTCCTAGAGCTTTGAAATGTTCGCGACCACAATGAATTTTTGCTTTTTCCATATCTCGCAACATATCTTCGAAGATAGCACCTTTGCTTTCAACCACAAAATACAACTTTTCTTTTCCATCTTGCTCAAATAATATAGCCCAATCGGGATTATATGATCCAAGAGGTGTATCAATTTTGAACCACTCAGGCAGTTTTGCGTAAACTTTTATTTCATTGTTTTTTTCAAATGATTGTGCAAGGCTGGATTCAATGTTTGAATCATAGACAACATGGTCATGGGTTGCTTTATTCGCCTTAATCATGTTTTTGTTCAAATATCCAATCAGTTCTTCCTGTTCAAAAAGCTCTTGTGCGTAAAAATGTTCGTCACCAATTTTGTGGTATTTGATACCATCAACTATAAAACGTTGCATTTCACGTGTGATAAGTCTTTTTACCTCATCAATGAACTTTTGAGGATTATTCTTAAAATCATCTAATCGGCCACTTTCGCGGAGTATACTAAGAATAGATTGTCTTTTAAGGTTGGTTTCATTTTGGAGGTAGGTTAAAATATCTGGAATTTTATAATCACGCACATCGTATACATGTGTGCTTTTCTGACTTTCAGCTACATTTACACCGCCTTTGCTGATCTCGGTTTTTGCGCGCGTGTAATTGAATTTTGTTTTGCCTACGACTAGATTTTTTCGAATACTGTTAGCACATTTTTTAATCAGCTCATTTGGATTGAAGTCTACATTATAGATGGTTTTGTATTTAATACGATTCCATAGTTTTTTGAATTCAGGGCTATCAAAAACAGCTTTGTTTAAGCGCACTGTACGCTTATCTTCATTGTTTTTGATATTAAGTCCGCCTGCAGTTTTTTTAAGAATGGCTGTAATAGCTTCTCTTTGTGCTTCAAACTGTTCAGGAAGTACCACATTATCTGCTTGCAAAGCTTTTTTTAGTTCATTTGTTATTTTACTATGTTGGTCAATATATTGCTTTTCTAAGAGATTATACCAAATGGTTTCTGACGCTTGTGCACCAAGAAATGTATGCTCTTGGTTTTCTTTTTCAATGAGAATATTCGCAAAGCTATGCATTTCAATAATGCCGAAGCGTAGGCCTTCTTCTTTTTCTATTTCTTTTTGCAGACTATCAACAAATTCTTCATAAGATTCGTTGGCCATAACCGTTAAGGTGTTTACTTCAAAACCATGGACACGTTCGCCATCTTGATTAACAGCAATACGAAGTCCTCGTCCAATTTCTTGGCGCTTTTTAATGGTCGACTTTGTTTCATTCAATGTACAAATTTGGAAAACGTTGGGATTATCCCAGCCTTCTTTTAGGGCAGAATGAGAAAAAATAAATTTTAACTTGGAATCAAAACTAAGTAGTTTTTCCTTATCTTTCATAATAAGGTTATAGGTATCTTCATCAGCTTTTGTTGAACCATTCGTATCTTTAACTCCGCTCTTATCACAAGAAAAATAACCATTGTGAACCTGTGAAGGAAGACTATCTGTGTCCATTTCAGAAAAAAGGCTATTATATTTGGGTTTTTTAATTGCTTTTGCATATTCTTCTTCAAAAATAAGAGCGTATTTTCCTTTTTGTTCCTGTGCAGTGTAGTCACGATAATGAGCAACTTTATCAATAAAAAAGAGACTGAGAACTTTAATCCCCATGGGTGTAAGCTTTAGCTCTTTATCTAAGTGCTCTTCAATCGTTTTACGGATTTGCAGTCTCTTATATTCATCTTCATTGACATCACCAATCGCATGGTGTAGGGCAATGATATCTGGCTTGCTGGTGAAATCGATATATTCATTGCCTTCTTCACAGTAAATATCATTTACAACATAGCCATCATAAAGGGAGCGTCCTCCTGATATGTTAAGCAAGTCATCGCCTTGCTTAACCCATTTTTCAGAACGTTTTATCGTATTTTTTTTCTGAATGTCCAGTTCAATCTTGGCTCGGTGTCCTTTCTTATTATCAACGGCCAGTAGCTTAATATATGCTTTGTTGTGTCCATCCTTGACTTGAATAGAGGCGACTTCAATTTGCTTTACTAGTTTTTGTTCATAGGCATCGATAGCATCCAATTTATAAAGCATATTGTGTTTATCAATATGTGTTGCGGAGTATCTAAATATGCAAAGCGGATGAAAAGATTTTATTGCTTCTTCTGATTTGGTGGTGGTATCCACACTTTGCGGTTCATCAATAATTACGATTGGATGAGTAGATTGGATAAGGTCAATGGGTATCCCTTGCATTTTATCATTCCAGCGGTGAATTATATTGGCACTGGTTTCTTTTGATGGATCTGTAAAACTTTTGCGAAAAGCATCAATATTGATCACCATAATTTGGATATAATCATTGTGAGCAAAACTGCGGACTTGTTCTAATCGGTTAGAGTTATAAGTAAAGTAGTCAAAAGGAATATTTTCATATTGCTCTTTAAAATGCGTTTTTGTCATTTCCAGAGTTTTAAAAACACCTTCTTTAATTGCAATGCTGGGAACAACAATAATAAACTTTGAAAAACCATAGTGTTTATTCATTTCAAAAATAGATCGTAGATATACATAGGTCTTTCCTGTTCCTGTTTCCATTTCAATGGTAAAGTCGAGGCTCTTTAGTTCTTTTGTTTGTTTTAACCCATTCCGGAGCTGGATATTTTGGACGTTTTCTAATATTTCTTCTGGTGAAAGACATAAGCGGTTACCATAGCCTCTTTCGCCTTTTCCTGTTAAGTAAGCTTCAAACTCATGTTTTGTTAAAGAAGGCATAGAGAACAAGGTTTTATCAAGTTCTTGGCCTTTAAAAATTCCGACAGCAGACTCCCATGCACGGCGTTGATGGTGTTGGTTAGCATCAAATTTAATTTTCATCGTTCTCTTTTCTATAAGCTTTTAATATCAGTGAAGCCATAGCGTTTTAGATTCATGAGAGCATTTGTTTTCACATTATCATCCCTAAAACTGCTGTCTTTGAAAACAACGCGTATGACTTCAGATGGTAGCTCCTCTTTAAGAGAGGTAATACCCTGGACAAGATCCATATCAATATCTTCGTCTAAACAGACTATCAAAGCGCCACGTCCAATGATGTAGATATTTTTTCCTGCAGTTGTACGTGTTTCAATGGGGACAGCTAGGTCAAGGCCATATTTGAGAAGGATCTCATAAAGAAGGTCTTCGTTAGAACGGTCTTGTTTGAGATGATCAACAGCATTGAGAAGATTCATATCAAGTGTATCAAAGTCTGCTTCCCAGCGCTTGATGTTTGAACTATCAAGCTTGAAAACCTTAAAGCCTGTATCAAGGTCACCATTGGCATTTAAATTCAGTTTTTTACTTTGCTCTTCTTTGATTTTTTTCCCAGCACGGCGAAGGCGTTCTTTGGATATTTCCGCAATATTTTTATAGCCAGCTTTGAAAGCTTCTGATTTTGTATCGGTTGGTTCGGGTAATTGCACAGAAATGCAACGCCGCTTGCCACCATCTTCGGCATTTAACTGCATGACTGCATGTGCTGTGGTGCCAGAGCCTGCAAAAAAGTCAAGAATAAGATCATTTTTGGATATAATCTGTTTTAACAATGTCATTAAAAGAGACATTGGTTTGGAGTAATCAAATATGTTTCCATGAAGTATTTTTTGTATCATCCGGGTTGCTTCGGTGTTTAATCCAACTATGTCCGTCATAATACTAGAGAAAGGATTATAATTGCTTTTAAGTTCATTTTGAAATCGTTTAAGCATTGGTCGTTTACTTGTATCTGTAGGAAATAAAACTTTTCCTTCTTTTATTAGCCTTTCCATGCTCTCAGGAACATAAGCCCAGACCCTATTGGGATTATAGGGAAAGATATTTCCAGTTTTAGGATCAATAAGATCATAGGCTTGATTAGGACGCATTGAGGCATTCATTCCAACGGTTAAATCGCCTGTAATCCATGGCCCTCTTGGGTCGTTGTCAGAATTTTGATATTTATTAAAATTTTTTTCATTTCCCATAAATTCAAAAGTTTCGTTACGCTGGTAGCAAAGTACATATTCATGATCTATGGAAACATTATTTTCTGACATTCCTGATGGTGCTCGGCGACGCCAAATTAATTGTGCAATGAAATTTTCTTCTCCAAAAATCTCATCGCAAAGTTTTTTGAGGTTGGCTACTTCATTATCATCAATAGAGATAAAAATAACCCCATCATCACGAAGCAGGTTGCGCGCAAGTTTGAGGCGTGGGTACATCATATTGAGCCAGTTGGTATGATAACGTCCTGCACTGTTGGAATTCGTTCCTATTTTTTTGCCTTCATTATCCAATTGTCCTGTCATTTCAAGATAGTTTTGTACGCCGTCTTTGAAGTCGTCTTTATAAACAAAATCATTACCCGTATTATAGGGAGGGTCGATATAAATCATTTTGACTTGGCGGTGATATGATTTTTGCAAAAGTTTCAAAACTTCAAGATTATCACCTTCAATGAAGAGATTTTGTGTAGTGTCCCAATCTATACTTTCTTGTTTACAAGGGCGTAGTGTTCCTGTACTTGGTGTTTGAGCAAGACGACTTGCTGCACGTTTTCCATGCCATGTGAAATTATAATGCTCTTCATCTTTAATGATATAATTTCCTAAAAGCTCTTGTAGCTGGTCGAATTTAATTTTTCCTTCTGAAAATACTTCAGGAAACAGTTGTTTAAACTGTTTAATATTTTGTTCCACGATATCCATGCTTGTGCTGTTTAGTTTTTCCATAATGCTCACGGGCTTTTTATTAAACTGAATTATTTCTGTGCATAATTAATGGTTTTCCATTTCAATAGTAAAGTCGAGGCTCTTTAGTTCTTTAGTTTGTTTTAACCCATTTCGGAGCTGGATATTTTGAACGTTTTCTAATATTTCTTCTGGTGAAAGACATAAGCGGTTACCATAGCCTCTTTCGCCTTTTCCTGTTAAGTAAGCTTCAAACTCATGTTTTGTTAAAGAAGGCATAGAGAACAAGGTTTTATCAAGTTCTTGGCCTTTAAAAATTCCGACAGCAGACTCCCATGCACGGCGTTGATGGTGTTGGTTAGCATCAAATTTAATTTTCATCGTTCTCTTTTCTATAAGCTTTTAATATCAGTGAAGCCATAGCGTTTTAGATTCATGAGAGCATTTGTTTTCACATTATCATCCCTAAAACTGCTGTCTTTGAAAACAACGCGTATGACTTCAGATGGTAGCTCCTCTTTAAGAGAGGTAATACCCTGGACAAGATCCATATCAATATCTTCGTCTAAACAGACTATCAAAGCGCCACGTCCAATGATGTAGATATTTTTTCCTGCAGTTGTACGTGTTTCAATGGGGACAGCTAGGTCAAGGCCATATTTGAGAAGGATCTCATAAAGAAGGTCTTCGTTAGAACGGTCTTGTTTGAGATGATCAACAGCATTGAGAAGATTCATATCAAGTGTATCAAAGTCTGCTTCCCAGCGCTTGATGTTTGAACTATCAAGCTTGAAAACCTTAAAGCCTGTATCAAGGTCACCATTGGCATTTAAATTCAGTTTTTTACTTTGCTCTTCTTTGATTTTTTTCCCAGCACGGCGAAGGCGTTCTTTGGATATTTCCGCAATATTTTTATAGCCAGCTTTGAAAGCTTCGGATTTTTTTTCTGTGGGTTCGGGGAGTTGCACAGAAATGCAACGCCGCTTGCCACCATCTTCGGCATTCAACTGCATCACCGCATGTGCTGTGGTGCCAGACCCTGCAAAAAAGTCAAGAATTAGGTCATCATTGGTTGCAATGGTTAGAAAATGTTTTATTAATGAAAGCGGTTTAGGAAAATCAAAGTAGCGGGCATTAAACAGGCTTTCTAATGCCATTCCTGCTTCTTGATTGGTGCCAAATTCTATAGAAAGAAAGTCGTTAGCTATTTGTCCTTGGTTTTCATGGAGATAAATTTTCCCATAGGGAAGTTCAGTTTTTCCTGTTGCCCAATATATGGCGTTTTTGGAACAGAGGTCTTGAAAATCTTTTTCGTTTATCATCCAAGGCCCTTCTAAAGCAGCTCCAGAAGGTGTTTTTATCTTATAAAAATGTCGTCCTCTGGTTTTATCTAGCAAAATAGATCGTCTGTAAGTTCCATGGTTATCTTTGTATCGATATTCTTTTTTTGCTCTTTCTGTTAAGCGCATTTTATTTAATTTTAAGATCTTTGAGTCTTTAGCATAAAGAATAATGTATTCTTTAACCCGCGCAATATTTCCAATGTTGGCTTGGTTGTCTGTTTTTCTCCAGGCAAACTGCGCAATGAAATTTTCTTCTCCAAAAATCTCATTACAAAGTTTTTTAAGATTATCCTGTTCATTATCATCAATAGAGATAAAAATAACCCCATCATCATGAAGCAGGTTGCGCGCAAGTTTGAGGCGTGGGTACATCATATTGAGCCAGTTGGTATGATAACGTCCTGCACTGTTGGAATTCGTTCCTATTTTTTTGCCTTCATTATCCAATTGTCCTGTCATTTCAAGATAGTTTTGTACGCCGTCTTTGAAGTCGTCTTTATAAACAAAATCATTACCCGTATTATAGGGAGGGTCGATATAAATCATTTTGACTTGGCGGTGATATGATTTTTGCAAAAGTTTCAAAACTTCAAGATTATCACCTTCAATGAAGAGATTTTGTGTAGTGTCCCAATCTATACTTTCTTGTTTACAAGGGCGTAGTGTTCCTGTACTTGGTGTTTGAGCAAGACGACTTGCTGCACGTTTTCCATGCCATGTGAAATTATAATGCTCTTCATCTTTAATGATATAATTTCCTAAAAGCTCTTGTAGCTGGTCGAATTTAATTTTTCCTTCTGAAAATACTTCAGGAAACAGTTGTTTAAACTGTTTAATATTTTGTTCCACGATATCCATGCTTTTGCCGTCTAGCTTTTCCATATTGCTCACGTGTTTTTTTATTGTCTTTTAAGCTTGTGTCGGGTATTTTGTGGTTTTTTGCACTTTGTTTTATAAAATGATTTTCTTTTATATTTGTTAAAATGCATTATTTCTGCATATAACTAACGGTTTTCTATTTTAACAATAAAGTCGAGTTTTTTAGTTCTTTTATTTTCTTTAAACCGTTACGGAATTGGATATTTTGAACATTTTCTAATATTTTTTCATATGAAAAACATAAGCGGTTATCATAGCTATCTTCTCTATAAGCTTTTAACATCAGAAATGCCATAGCGTTTTAGGCACATGAGAGCATTGGTTTTAATAACATCATCCTTAAAACTGTCATCTTTGAACACAACGCGCATAATATCCGGCTTTAGCTCTTCTTTAAGGGTGCCAATGCCCTTGATGACATCCATATCGATATCTGTATCTAAACAGATAATCAAAGCACCATGTCCAATAATGTAGATATTTTTTTGGGCAATGAGACGTATTTCTATGGAAACAGTTAGATCAAGCCCATATTTGAGAAGAATTTCATAAAGTAGGTCTTCATTGGAACGGTCCTGTTTGAGATAGTCTACGGCATTAATGAGGTCTGTTCCAAGCGTGTCGAAATCTGCTTCCCAGTGCTTGATGTTTGAACTATCAAGCTTGAAAACCTTAAAGCCTGTATCAAGGTCACCATTGGCATTTAAATTCAGTTTTTCACTTTGCTCTTCTTTGATTTTTTTCCCAGCACGGCGAAGGCGTTCTTTGGATATTTCCGCAATATTTTTATAGCCAGCTTTGAAAGCTTCGGATTTTTTTTCTGTGGGTTCGGGGAGTTGCACTAAAATGCAACGTCGCTTTCCACCATCTTCGGCATTTAACTGCATCACCGCATGTGCTGTGGTGCCAGACCCTGCAAAAAAGTCAAGGATGAGATCATTTTGGGTGGTTGATATTTGCAGCAATCTTTGTAAAAGATTAACTGGTTTTGGAGTTTCAAATAAAACTAGTCCAGAAAACAGTTTATTTAGATATTTCGATGCTGAACTATTTGTGCCTACATCATTTAATAAAGTCGATGCGACTCGCCCATTGCGTGTTTCTTTTAAAAAACGCTTATCCATAGGGCGCCCCCTATTATTTTTTCCCCAATAAACAGTCCCATTGTTTATTTTTTGTTGCATGATATTGTATGGAACTGCCCACATTCTTCCTTTGGGAGGTTTGTGTTTTTGCTTTGTTATGGGGTTGGTGATTGTATACAGTAGACTTTTTGTAGAACGACCACCTTTAGCGGCTGCAGTTAAATTATCTGGTTTCCAACGTCCTCTTGGATCATTATCAGGATTTTTGTAATCTTGATCTTTTTCTATATCTCGCGGCAATAAAAACAACTCAGAACACTCTTTGTTTTTTGCGTACATACAAATATATTCATGTACAGAGCCAACTATCACATTATTAGGAGGGGTTTTTTTATGCCACACGAACGATTCTATAAAGTTTTCTTCACCAAAAACTTCATCGCAAAGTTTTTTGAGATTAACTTGTTCTTTATCATCAATAGAGATAAAAATAACCCCATCATCACGAAGCAGGTTGCGCGCAAGTTTGAGGCGTGGGTACATCATATTGAGCCAGTTGGTATGATAACGTCCTGCACTGTTGGAATTCGTTCCTATTTTTTTGCCTTCATTATCCAATTGTCCTGTCATTTCAAGATAGTTTTGTACGCCGTCTTTGAAGTCGTCTTTATAAACAAAATCATTACCCGTATTATAGGGAGGGTCGATATAAATCATTTTGACTTGGCGGTGATATGATTTTTGCAAAAGTTTCAAAACTTCAAGATTATCACCTTCAATGAAGAGATTTTGTGTAGTGTCCCAATCTATACTTTCTTGTTTACAAGGGCGTAGTGTTCCTGTACTTGGTGTTTGAGCAAGACGACTTGCTGCACGTTTACCATGCCATGTGAAATTATAATGGTCTTCATCTTTAATGATATAATTTCCTAAAAGCTCTTGTAGCTGGTCGAATTTAATTTTTCCTTCTGAAAATACTTCAGGAAACAGTTGTTTAAACTGTTTAATATTTTGTTCCACGATATCCATGCTTTTGCCGTCTAGCTTTTCCATATTGCTCACGTGTTTTTTTATTGTCTTTTAAGCTTGTGTCGGGTATTTTGTGGTTTTTTGCACTTTGTTTTATAAAATGATTTTCTTTTACATTTGTTAAAATGCATTTCCTATTTTATTTTTGTATAATTTAGCAAGTAAACTTTTTGCTCTAATATTACAATTTGTAAAAGACTATTTTGGTAACTCCATGTGGAATTCCTTATGTCAGCTACTTGTATTGCGAGTCATGATATGGTTTTTTATGTCTGTATAATAAGTGCAAAAGACTTATAAAAAATATTTTTTTAAATGGCTTGTGACTATAGAATTTTTTATATTTTGCCTGAGATATAAGAATTAGTCACGTTGTTTTTTCCAATAGTGCTAAATACCGTATAATTTTATTACATTGCAAATATTATAGTGTTTCAACAAGGATCTCATAAATTTGCGTTCTTCTTCTTAGGTGATAAGGAGAGTACGAGGAAAAACAGTAAAAATACACTGATAGAGAAGAGAAAGAATATGAGATATGTTTGGTTGAGGGTAAGCTGTCCCTTTGTTAGCAAATGGAGCAAATAGCCAGAGAAAACGCCTCCCAAAGCACCGCCTATTTGTTGTAATATGCGGGTGATAACTGCTGTATCTTTAACGTATAAAGGATCGACATATTGAATAGGGGCAGATAGGCATACAATGGTGGTAATGCCAAGTCCTACGCCTCTTAGTAAAAAACCAAACCCATCTAAGCTTATGTGATAGCCAAAGCATAATAACCCAAAGCTTGATATCAGCAAACCAATAGCTATCATGAAAAAGGGCGATTTTTCTTTCCATTTCTGGTAAATGAATTTTCTTCCAATCCATGCGCCTACCCCTTGCAGTGCAAGGACCGCTCCGATAATAAGAAGAGTATTTTCATGGCTTTCTCCCGTGGCAAGGGCTAATGGGAAATAAACGAGGAAGCTGTAAAAAAGAAATGAAGCAATAAGCCCCATGATCATAAGCAATGTGTAGCGCGCATTTTTAAATCCGCTAAAGACGATGAGTTTGTTTTTTGCTGTCTGATTAAAAACAATGAAGAATATGAGAGAGATGACTGCTATAAGTACTATGATATATACGGTATTATTATTTCTATTTGCGGCATCTGTGAGGTAAAAAAATGAAATAAGGGATATGGAAAACGCTAAAAATGCAAGTGAGTTAAATTTTATTTTTGTTGTTTCGTTGTTTTTTAAATGTTTTACGCCAATGGCGAGTGCTAAGAAAATAAGTGGAATATTGATAAAAAATAACAAACGCCAAGAGACATACTGAGCAATTGAGGCACCCACCAGTGGACCAAAGGCAGGAGCAAAAACCGTTGGTACGGCTACGGAGCTCATAGCTTGGCGAAACCGTTCCTTCCCAAATTGTAAGGCAATAATGGTTTGGGTTAAGGGCAACAAAAGGCCTGTTCCAAAACCTTGAACGATACGGGCAAATATAATGGTTTGAAAATCATAGCTTAATCCTACCCCAAGTGATCCAAGCATAAAAATGAAGTTTGCAAGAAGCCAAGTCTTTTTGATTCCTATTCTCCCCTGTACAAAAGCTGCAATCAATAATCCAGGAACAGTCGCCAGAAAATAGGAGGTTACGACCCATTGTATATTATCGTTCTCTGTTAAAAAATAACGCGCAAGGTCAGGAAGAATGACATTAACAATGCTGCCATCCAGTAAGGGAAGTATACTGGAGATAATGACGGTATAAATGACAGACTTTTCTGATTTGGCATAGGAATCGCTCTTTTGCATTGTTATGCTCCCTGCAGATATCTTTACAATATTGGTTCTGTTCTATAAGTCAAAGGTTTTGAGAATGAACAGTTTGTTTGTGAAGGCTGTGATATTGGGATGAATGTGATTCGGTTATGCTAATCTCAACTTATTTAATTTTCACGAAGTTACCATCAAACACTATAGGATATTCAGTCGTTTGAAAAAAGGATTTTATTTTTTCAGAGCTTGAGGAGCGAATAAATTGAGATTTCCGCATAAAGCAAACATGGAAAAATTGTGATTTATTGATAATGTCTTTTATCAGATAAGAGGATGAAAGGGATGATAAAAGGGCATTTCTTTCAATATTGTAACGTGAATCAATAAACAATAAAATGCCAACACCATTCTCACATTGATTGACTATAATGAGTTGAATATCTGTAGCCAAAAGAGTGCAACCTTGAAGATTTAAGACATTTGTAAAATCGTGTACAGAAATTGAAGTTCCCATAATATTATAAAAAGTTGGTGTTCTTCCTTTCAGGTGTAAGGTATGGCCATGATAGCCACAATCGCATGATTGATCATATGCAATATGAACAACATCACCTGTAGCGTGTTCAAGGTATGGTGCGTCTTCAGGATAAAAAACAGAGACAATTAATTCATCATTTTCAGGATTTGACTTTACTTGAATGTGTCGTACAAGATGATAAATGTCACCATTAATCTCGGAACACTGAAACCCTATAGGACCAGTTTCTTGGGTGGTAAAGCTAAGAGGCTTAATATGCAATTCAGGGATTATGTCTTTTATTTTCAATACAGATTCAGGTTGAAAGATTTCTCCAAGATAGAATAGGTTTTTTAGACATTTTAATTTTTGCTTCCGAGATATCGTAATAAGTTTATCCGCAAAACTTGGCAGGCATATGATGGTATCGATAGAGAATTCTTCGATAGCTGAACTCAGAGTTTCAGGATCAACCATAGAGGCAAATGGATAATATGTTACTTTGAGAAGGCGACAAATTTCATGTGCAAATAAAAAACCACCCCACAATCCTCCAGCTGTGAGGCAATTGGCAACGGAGCTTACGGAGCAGTTTTTAAAAACAGTTTCGAGCTTCTTTGCCGCAGAGTGTGTTACAAACTCATAATTGAGCCATTTGTGGCGAAGTGTTCTAGGCACTCTTGTTGTGCCACCGGTTGCAAAAATTATATGCAACATTGAAGTTCCTTATTTTTTTTAGTTTGCATGAGGCAAAGGCAAGAGGCAAAGGCCGAGACACCAACAATCATGGCAAAAAGCAAAGCGATATGATTGTTGAAATGGCTGATGATCCATCCACTTGTCCATGAGCCTATAGCTTGGCCAATATTTGAAACAACAAGAATATAACTAAAAAGAACACTGGAAGAAACGGATGCGATTGTTTTCCCTGATTGATAGTATATCTCTGGAATCATGACAGATTCATAGACACTGTAGGCAATTAACGCAGTCACAGCGGTAAAGACACCACCCATGAGGAAAAATGAGGAGAAACCTCCCATAAAGCAGAGCAGATAAAAAGTTGATTTATCGGAAAGGGTGAGATGTTTATTGATCACCCCCTGCCAGATACAAATGCTGATGCCAACAATTGAAAAGAAAACCCCACTATAAGGGGCCAGATTGCTGTCAAATTTACTGAGAAGCGTCGTGGTGGTGATGAAAATTCCCATGAGGAACGCACAGAGCAAAGCCGCAACCAACAAATAAGCAATAGAACGATTATGTATTATTGTTTTTAAAGAAAAAAGAAGAGTTTTTTTTGTTTTTTTATCCTTTTCAACGGATGATTTTTTATGGGGGTAGTGATAAACAATTTTGAGAGATAGAACACAAAAATACAAACCAATAAGTGCAAAAAAAGCCATGAGAAAAGCTGATGCGTTATATTTTATGGCAATCGTTGCAACAAGTGGGGCGATAACGACAGCAGCGTTTTGAAAAAACGAATAGAGGGTTAAAGCGCGCTTAAGAGCACTTCCCTTGAGATGTTCTGATAAAATTTCTCTCAAAAATGGCTTTGAAATTGCTTTCGAAAAAGCCGTTAAGGTAAAAAAGATCAACCATGCAGAAGGTTTGAGCGATAGTATAACGCACAGGAAAGCGGTACTCCTTAAAATAAAGGCGGTAGCCATTAAGAGTTTACGCGAAAATCTTTCTAATAAACCCGTTGTGGTTATCATGAGAATGCTTTCAAGGATTACCGATCCAGCGAGATAAAACGCAACATTGGCAGCAGTTATGAGAGAAGAGTTTCCAAGGAGAGGAAGTACAAAGAAAAAGGAAAATTCAGAAAGAAAAACTGCGCTATAGATGAAAAAAGTAATTTTATTTTTGTCCATGGAATTTCCATAGAAGTGTCGTTAAATGATCAAATACATTTTGTTGTATCTCTTGAGGAAGTTTTGTTAGCCCTGTTTCTGCTGTGCACATTTCGTTGAAATAGTATCCTTCTTGATTCACCAGCCAGTCCACTGCAAGAAGATTGTTTTTTGTTTTTTCGACGATGTTTTTAGAAATATCGAGCATTTCAGGATAGAATTTTTCCTTGCCATATGCGCTTATAAAAGTTTCTTCAGTAAGAATTGTATTTTTGCCCCCGCGTGCAACATTTCCAATATAACCGTCTCCTTGAGGTGTGCGGAATTTCACAAAACAGAGTTTTCCTGATATAAAGAAAAATCTTACATCTTGTGCATCCTTTACAAAAGGCATTAAAAAATATTCAGAAGAAGAAGTTGAGATCAGATTTCCTATACTCATTGCATGTTGTAATCCATCTGATTTAATGACACCAAATCCCATTCCTGAGCCAACGGGTTTGAAAATAAAAGATTCATATTCTGATGAAACAAAAGATGTGATTGTAGGAACTGTTTGTTTATGATAGCCACACATCGTGAATGGAAGCACTGGAGCTCCTAGCTTACGTGCTAATGCCATTTGCGCAATCTTATCCCACTCAAGATTTTCTATGCCATAAATGCATTCGTTAAGAAGGTGTGTACCACTTATCCTAAAATAATTTCTTAATGTGAGACTGATGGCTCTTGCTTGTGGGTTTAGATCTGCTTTGGATAAAATATATGCAGAGTGATCTGGATTTAGTGGAATACCTTGATATAGAAAAATAAATTCATCTGCATGATTTGCTTTGATAAGGCAGTCTTCTAATTTTAAAAACTGGAATTTGATGCCTCTTTTATTAAACTCTTCTGTGTATTCTGAATAGGAATATTCTATATCTTGTGCGTTGGCATATTCTTCTTGCGCAACAATCCAATAAAGTTCCATTGCTAAATCCTTTTCATGACGATATTTGATAAAGAGAAAATATTTTAATTATTTCATCGACTTTGAGAATGTATAAAGCCGCTAACGATTGATATTGGTGTTGAGTGCGTTTCTTTATTATTTTAGCCATGAGCTGATTAAAACGATCTTGTGGTTTTAGTTGCGTTTGCATGATTTAGAAGAAATCTTTTCTATGTGTTGGTTTCAAAGCCATAGGCTTTAATTGTAATATTGCGGGCGCATTTTTATAAGCTGTTATGATCTCAGTAAGTGGAGGAGAGCTCTGTCAATTCATTCATATTTGTTGCAAATGTTTCGAGATCATGTTTAGTATGTGCTGCTGATATCGCCACGCGAATGATGCTTTTCTTTTTAGCCACTGTTGGATACATTGCCGCTGTAACCAAAAAACCGCGCTTTCTTAAATTATATGAGGCACTTATCGCTTTGTCTTCAGCACCCATAAAGATAGATCTAATGGGACTCAACTTTTCCTGTACCTCAATGTTGGAGACTCTTTGATCAAAATAAGAGATATTTTCGTGCAGTTTACATTGAAGTTGGTTCATTTCTTGTGAAAGATGAATATCTCCAGAAGCAAGGCAAGCTGCTATTCCTGGGAGAAAAGGTGGACCACTAAAAATATAGTTAAGCGCATATTTTTTAATAAAAGATGCAGCTTCTTTGTTGCTAAATGATGCTGAACCACCATGGGAACCAAATGCTTTTGACAAGGAAGAAATTAAAATAAGATTTTTTTTGTATTCTTCTAATAAATGCAGTGTATAACCACAGCCATTTTTTCCGATAATTGAGGTACCGTGTGCATCATCTGCGTAATAGTATCCGTTGTACAGTTTCGCTAATTCTGTTAATTTTTTAATGTCATTTGCTCCTCCCATAGAACCGAGAGAGTCAGATACCAAAACAGGCGTTCTATTTTGTAATTTACTTTCCTGTAGGCTTTTCTCTAGTGCTGTAATATCTTTAAATGGGATTCTTATATAACTTCCAAATTGTTCAAGTATACCACGTAAAATTTGCACCGATGCATGCGTTTCTTTATCTATAATCCATACATACCATTTGCTGTTATAGGATATCCTGGAAGTTCTCCTGAACCTAAGATGGGCATAACTGTAAGATGGGTTGCACCTACGGAATTAAATATAACAGAGTGGGAATCGAGAAAAATGGTGTTTAGCTTTAACTCAAGTTCATCAAATAATATACATTTCGCACGCGTTCGTGCAGCTGCATATTGCACACCAAATCTCTCTACAGAAGATTTTACGGCATCACTTAATGCTGGATGACGTTCTAGTCCTAGATACGAACATGACATAAAATCAATATAAGCTTCCCCAGATTGAGCAACAATACTGCGCCCTGATGTTCGTGCAACAATTGTCAGGTCATTGAGACCTTGATCCCATATTCTCTCCTGATGGCTTTGACTGTTCTTAATCCTATTGGATAACCAATTGACATCCCGTATTTTTGTTTTTCCCCATTGCATCTCTTACGAAGAGAACACGCTAATCTCATCTCCATAGATTGTCAACATATGAATGAGATGAATGATTTTGTAACCTTTTAATGAAATTATATTTTTTTAGTGGAAGGTTATTCATCCTCTTGAAATAGAGAAGAAAAACGATAGAGTTCGCTAACGTTTTTCAATTCTCTTTTAGCGTATGCGTTGATATTTGCCCCCATGGCGTTGTAAAAATCCTCTCTCAATGAGGGTGCGTCGTAATCTGGCAAAATCTACCGTAAAGAGATTGCATATCTTGGAGACTTCCTTTTCGCTATAGATTTTTTCTCTTTGAAAGGTTTCTACAATTTTTGTAAGCATTTCTTCTGTTTCTAAATGGCGGTCGTTTAAATTTTCCCTTTCTCGCTCATTTTTATCTTCTAGTGCTTGCCAAAGCGTTCCTTCGGCTTGAAATCCTTCTGTTGTATTTTGAATAAGACCAAGATTTAAAAGACGGTTGATAGATTTATGAATGGTTTTGGCATCACAATCGACAGTTTTGAGGATATCAGAAAGATTTTTCGCACCAAGGATAATGGCAGCGTAAACAGCGCGCAATGTCGGTGAGGTCATGGCAGAGATCAATGAATTGGCTTTACTCCGTTTGTGAAGGGTTTCTTGTCCCATGGGCAAAAGATCATTGCGAAGGGGCGGTTCATTGATTTCTATAAGTTCTGCTTGGAGCGATTGTGCGCGTACAATTTGTTCGGTAGGGGTGCGTTTGCGAATAATCCCTAGACCACTTTGGCGATATTTATGGTTTTCGGGGAGGGTTAAGGCTTCATAGGATCCATCAAGACGGTAGAGAATTTCTTCCCACAAAGGAGTTCTCACACGTCGCACCCGTTGTGCTCCATCAAGAGCAACGGGTGTGGTTATGGTTGGTTCATGCAAACAGAGATAACCCCCAGCGGTGATATGTTCCCAAAGGGTGGTAACAAATCGCACATCATCTGCGGGCGTTCCAGCATCAAGCCAAGCAAAATCTACGGGTCCCCAAGACTTGAGCGTTGCATCATCAAGAGAGAAGAAATTCTCATGGATGAATGTTACCATGTCTTTTTCGATGTCCTCGTCTTGGAGCAGTTTTTGCCATGCTTCTTCAGCGGATTGACCTTCTACTGAAAAATCATCAATGGTGATCAATCGTGGTTGATAATTCTCAAGGACACCTGAAGGGTCAAGAAAAGCCGTACGTTCTTCCCACGTGGAGGATTCTAAAAGTTTTTTATCCTGTTGCCATGCTTGTTTTGCTTTTTGCAGTGCTTTAGCAATCATGCATGTGCTATCCCCCGCACCGATCTCAATGACGGTACGTGGCCTTGCCATTTGAATGAGCGTGTGAAGAAGATTAATACTGTTTTCTGTTCCCATACCAGGTCTTATGAGGGGCATCTTTTGATCCTTATTCTTTTACCAAGCGCAACATTCCTGCTTTGACAAAAAATGTTATTGTTTGTTCTATGGGGTGTTGAAGATGTATCTCTGTTGTAGCTTTTTGCAAGAGAGGTTTGGTTTTTTCATTTAGACGGATTGTGCGCCCGTTGAGCTGATTAATGGCAAGGGACCCAAGAGGAGAATGGACAAGACGACATGTTGGTTCTCGTACAAGAGCTGTTGCATGATCCGGCGAAAAGTCCTGTTGGTCTGTTTGAATGAGACCGTGTCGCAACAAGGATATCAAAAGATTTTCTGCGTCAAAAAGGCAACCGTTGAGTTTGATTTCTTTCAAGGATTGAACAGAACAGCCATCATAAAGTGCTGCAAATGTTAGTAAATCAAATCCACCAAAAGCTCTGCTTTTGGTGGAAACAGCGGTGATAGGTTGTATTTGACGTTTGCCAATGAGAGCCGGTTTATTTTTTATGATTTGTACGTCCTTTGCCCATTGAACGTGTGCTGAGGGGGGTAATTTATATGGGTAAACGGAAAAAGAATTGATTGCGAGAGGTGGTGTGGGTTTTTGTAAGGCAAGGGTGTGGATGTTTTCATTCAAGTCATGTTGTATGGTGTCTGCTAATTGCCATACATAACCGCCTGTTCCATGGTAAAAATTTAAGCCTATAGGATCTTGTTGCATGATGTAACCGATTTTTGTTTTACTTTAAAGTTCCCATATTGCTGCGGGAATGGTTGTTTACTGCTCCACACAGAGTGGTTTATCAAAGTCCTATTGGTTGCTATGGGCAGGGGAGATACAATGATTTTATTAGAATGTGAGCGGAATTTGATGGGCTGGTGATTGTCATATTGTTTTTGTGCATGGTTTGTGTGAGAGAAAAGATGGCAAAGTCTATTCAGCATGATCCCCTTCCTTTTTTTGTAGAGCGCGGTTTACGATAAAGCCTAAGATGCCTGTGATCATGGTAGCGATACTGATGATAAGGAGTGTGTATTGGGTGTGGTGCACTTTTACAAAACCTGCACTAATAAAACCAATACATACGGCTGTTTGTATGATGAAGATATAGGCGGGCATCTGATTGTTTCGTTGTTCTTTCCGAATAGCTTTCATCATAAAACTTGCCATCAGAGCATTTTGCACGCCGTTGGCACTCCCACGGATGAAAGATGACAACATCATCAACCATATGAGCTGTGTTAAGGATAAACAAAAAATTCCAAAGCCAATGGTTGCGGCAGCCAATGATGCTCCAGCGGCATTGCCAAAGCGGTGGAAAAGGCTGGAGAAGCAGAGTGGACCAACCACGAGTCCGAGGCTCGACATGCTTGCAATTACTCCATAGATTTCTCCACTTAAGTTTAGTTCAGTGCGCATACGAACAATCAGCAATACGCTTAGAGTAGAAGTGAGGATAATGGTGATAATAAGAGGAGCAAGAGCATAGACAACCTTTTTTTTACGCAAGAGTCCCGTTAAATCTAGCTTCTTTTTGCTGTGCTGTGTCATGTTTGTTGTTGGTACATGCATTTTTAAACTTTTAAAACAGCATGTGGTGATCAAGGCTGCACAGAGAACCATGATTGAGAGTGCAAAGAGCCCTTTTTGCCCGTTTGATAGACCATATAATACACCCCCTAACAGTGGTCCGACAATATAACCAAGATTACGAACCGTTTGGATGATGCGATTAATGCGGTCTAATTGGTGATCATTGTTTGCAAAGTCAGGTACAGTAACAAGGATTGAGGACCAAAAGAGTGAACTAGTACAACCTAGTGCAAAAGCAATAGTAATATAAGACCAAAATTGATTAGTCATTGCAGCTATAGCTACGAATATTGCTTGAAATAATAAAATAATGGGTACTGTTCGTGCAGGTTTGAAATGATGCAAAAGATGCGGGGCAATAGGTCCTGCGCAAATTGCTCCGATAAATCCCGCTAACAGAAGCATTGAAATGGAGGATGTATTTTTTGCTAAGTGTAGAATAAGAGTGACTTGAACTGTTTCATCAGCAAAACTGCTTAAGCCCAAAACGAGGAAAAGTCCCATTTGGGCGAACATCATGGACTTTTTCTTTGTCACAATGCTCCCCAACGTGCTAAAGCTTTTACAGCTTTTAAAATTTCATTCTGTGCATATTTATAGGATTTATCATTTAATTTTGCTAGATCTAATTTTTTTCCTGATGAAAGTTGAGAAAGGAAGTGCTCTAGATGAGAGCTATACTCAAAATTTGTGCAATGCCCGTTGGCAGCGATGAGGAGTTCATTTGTTTCCCTTAAGGGCACCCATTGGAGGGTTGCGGATGCGCGAAGAGTGATTTCATTTTCAATTTCAGAGACCTCAATAAGAGGGCGACCAACACATAAACGTGAACTTGTATCGCTTATTAATTGAGAAACCAGCATATGGCGTTTTAAGGTACCCTTTGCGATGGCAGAGCTTAGCGCAGAGTGTTGAAAAGCATTATCAGGGTTTAAACTTGCTCTTCCTGATGTGCGGATATCATGGCGCGTTCGATCATTAAGACGGAGTAAATGCGTGACATAATTTTTATGGTGTTGTGCATCGTGCGCTGTTTCCCAAAAAGCGATATTGATATTTACAGCAACCTTTTCTCTCGTTTCGGCAACATGGAAAGCATCATGAGGGAAATAGGCAACACGATCTGTTCGATTTTGCAGCGCAGTTGCTGTTGATTTATGTTCCTTATATTCAGGATATTTTAGCCCTTGAAGGTCTCTTCGTGTGCTGGGCCATGCAAACATCGTTTTACCATCCTGTAGAGTAAAACCAAAATTATGAGCGTGATCCACATGGATTCCAACATGGGTAGAAGAATACCGGCCAATAAAGCAGTCAATATCCACGCGTCCACCAGGTCTATACCCCAAAGAATGTGCTAATTGATCTGCAAATTGTTTTGCGGCGTCCCACAGCAACGGGGTTGCAGCATATAACCCATAATACATGACCGACCATTCTTGTCCTTCGGCATATTGGTCAACGCGGGCAGTATATTCTTCTATCGTTTTATCCGTATCTAAAACAAGAAGGTTTGGAAGAGGTTGTGGACTCCGCACTCCATTAACCACCGTTACGACTTCGGATTTAGGATTAAGAGCTAAGAGTTTATGAGGATGCAGAGCGTATTGCCTTAGAGCATCTAATACATCCCTTTCCATGAAAGGGATGTGTGAAATTGACAATTCAGCTGCTTGTTTTGCCCAAACTTTTTGAGCAAAACCCTCTGAAAATAATTCAAACATGTTTTTAAATATGCTTAACTTTTAAAGTTAGATGTATAAAGAGATCTTTATCAACAATATATTATTAAACTTCCAGCGAACCATTCATATCAAGCTCATCTTGATAAACCTGAACATCGTTACGCTGTGCATACTTATCATTTGTCACAGTTGGCACAACTTCATCAGCAGACAATTCAATAACATCTTCTACTTCATTAAGTGAAATATTCATATATTCCTCCCTCATATTATAATTATAAATACATGATAATTTAAATAAAAATTACCAGAATTTAGAGCCTAGCATAGATTTTTTTTTTGTCAAATCTTATGTTGATTTAAGATATTTCTTATTCTTTTTAAGAGATAGACTTCATATAATTGAAGCGTACTCTGTGTTCTTATTAAAAGGATAGATTGTTCTTTTTGAAAGATGTTTGATTTATAGAGACGATGAGAACGCTACATTCTTATTATTTATGTGTTTTGTTTTAAAATTTAAACTTTGAGAGACTTTGTGTGGGGTATGGTAAAGTAATGTAGAGGTTGTCATGTTATACAAAAAACATTTCAAGCCAATGATAAAAAAAAGCTGTACAGTTTGTACAGCTTTTTGAAGTGTTTCTTGATTTATAGAATATAAGCTTTTAAAGCGTGAAAGAATCCTTACGGCTTCTGTAACCATAATAACCAAGAACACTGGAAATTATAGCGCCTATCAGGCTACCTAAAAAGCCCCACCAGCCCATCTTGGAGGCTGTGTTGGTGACTTTTGTGGCGGTGTTTTTGGCACCTTTAATAGCTCCTTCAAGATTGTCAGAGAGGGTTTCAGTCCTTTCTTCAAGCACTTTTATCGCTTTTGCAGTTTTTTCCTCTGCCCTTTGATAAACATGAATGGCTTTGTTGGCGGCTGTTTGTGCATCAGCACGTGTCATGCCATCGTTCATAAGGGCATTGATGATATCGCTTCGATTAAATTTTGCTGTCAAATCTTCTATACGATCAGAAAGGCGCTCTTCTAGATTTTTCAGAGTGGTACGGTAATACGAAGGATCATTTTTAAAAGCTGTGATTGCCTCCCCAATATCACTGAGTGCTGCCTGATAGGATGTTTTTAAGCGCTCAGGATTGAGGGCAGGGATGTCGCTTTTGTTGAGAACTGTACGCAGCTCGTCGCGGAGTTTATCAAAATTGATACCATTGTCGCTGTTTTTTGTTAAAAACTTTGCAAAATCCTCGCTGTTTAATTTTGTCAGCAGGGGAGCAACCTTTGTTTTAAAGCTGTCCACGGTTTGTTGAAGCATAGAGCTATTTTCTAGGGCTGCTTGAGCACCTATTTTTGCGGTGCTTGAAACCACGTGGATGGCTTGGAGGGTCATCAGCAGTGTTAAGAGAGCCCAAGTGAGAAAGCCATGCAGGGCTCCTGAGGATTCAGCAAAACGCCCGGCAACAAAACCGCCCAAGGCAAGGCTTATCAATGTTACGATAAGAGATCCTATACCAAAGGAAAAGAAAGAGCCTTCAAAAGGGTTTGAAGAAGTGAAATCCATTTGGCTCAAGCCTAATGCTGCGACTAGAAAAGAGAGGCAGATTGAGGTGGCAAGAGCTGTTAGAAGTCCGGCAAAGATTGCAGACCATGAAATAGGTGGTTGAAAAAATGGGTAGTCGGTCTCTAGGGATGTTTTCTCTAGAAAATGTGAATCGAAGGGGGTGTCTTCAGGAATGCGGGTTTCCATGTTTTATCTCCTTTACTGATGCTGGAGATAGAATGCCTTGTGGACAATTATGTTCCAAAATAGATGGAGAGACGCTAAAATGAAGAGAAAAACACTGCAACATTTTATGAGAGGAAAAATGTTGAATATACAAACTCTAAAGATCTAATGTATGTTTGAGGAAAGATGTGTTCGTGTGATCATTTTATCTCTTATGAGATTTTGTGAGACAGCATAACTTTTGGCACCTCGTGTTGTGGGGGAGAGAGAAGCTGTTCAAGCTGTTGCTTGTGCTGTAGGTTGTGGGGGCAATGCTGTAAGATCTCAATTGTCTGCTAAAGTTTTGGTCTACCGAGGTTTTTTTGCTCTTTTAACCTCTTAAGGGGGGGAAACGAATTAACCAAAGCAAAAGATTATATATCATCAGAAGATTTATTTGCTTTTGAAGTTTTTAGAGCGATTCATGGAGAATTTTGTTGAGCGTCTAAGATGCAAACAGATTGAACGTTTTTTTTACATTATGCGCTGGTTGTGTAAAATGATGTCATTGGCTTGTTCTATCAGGGTTCTGTTGGAAAATTCAAAAAGAGTGTTTTTATGATAATATTTTGATCAACAGATAATCCGCAGCATCAAGAGAGATATTGATGTTTTAGGCGCATATTGATTGATCATTCAGTATTTTATAGGAAATGCATGCGCTTTTTACTTTTCATAAAAAGTATCATTATTCTTGCGTGAGTATTCTTTTGGTTGTTGATGATGTTCCTTGTGTTTGAGGATAAAAAGTAAAATTTTATCGTTGTTGTTTGCTTTTTTTTAAGAAATCATGGTCGCTATAATTTTCATCTTTATGCGTTGTTTTTATGACGAATAGTATGTTTTGATGATCAATAATATTGATACGCTTTAATTTGAAAAGCTTTAAAAAGCTGAGATAAGTGAAGAGGGGAGAAGATCGTTTGATTGTACGCTCTCCTCCTTGTTTTTTTACTTAGCCATAATGCTTGAAAAACTATTTCAAGCTTTTGAGTAAAAACTCCCAACACCAAGAGGACAGATTCAAAATTTTTGAGGCAATGTTTAACAATTTATAAGACTATATCCAACGTTGATTTTTTTGTTTTGTCTTCACCTTTTTGATAAGGTGTAATATACATAGATTCTGATGAACTGTTTTGTACGAAGGTACCATAATTTATAATGTTTATTTGAATCTGTGTATTAGAAGGGGGATGCGCTGTTATTGGTGTATAGTCGCTAAAGATTTCCTTATGTCTTTTATATTCTGTATTTTAAATATATCTCTATAAAGACTTTTTTTGCATTTTTCCGGTATGATGTTGTTGAAAATACAGACACTCATTATTTTTTCCATGTGTATTTTTAGGCTCTTTATTTCATGGTTAAAACCTTTGAAATAGCTTGTGAATGAATTTTTCAAAGCCATTTTCAGATTGCTATTGATACTGATTATTATTTCGAACACTTCTTTTAATGAGAAATCCAAAATATTTTTGATATTTGAAAAATTGCGCTGATTAAGTTTGTTGCTCTGTTTATACCATAGCGATTTTGGGGGAGAGGTGTCTGAGGTTGTTTTTATGCTTTGCATTTTATCAATTAACTTTGATGGATCGTGTATAGAAAGTGGGATTTTTACTGTGAAGAGGGGGTGTGCTTTTTCTTATGCTATCAATGGAAAAAGTAACGGAAGATTGGGCAAAGTGTGTGTAAAGGAAGATTCTTCATGGATTGAATTTTTGCATGTGAAGCATGGAGAATAGAATTTTATTTATTAAAAAATAATAGCAATTTATTTCATAAGGTAAAATAATAACGCTTTTAATCATTATTATTTATCTATATAAGATAAAAATATCATTATATTTTTCATTTTCAATTAAATATTAATTAATCTCTAACTTTAAAAATGTGATTTTATTTATGAATCGTAAATATACTTTGTCATTTATTATATTTATTGTATGTTTATCGACAGGGGGATTAATCTCTACAGATATTTTTTTACCAGCACTGGGGGATATGCGTCAGTATTATCAAGTGACTCAATCTCAAATTCAAAGTGCAGTGGCTGTTTTTTTGTTTGCATTGGCACTTGGACAGCTTATTTATGGACCTCTGAGTGATAATTTTGGGCGTAAAAAAACACTTCTATTAGGCTTATTCTTATGGTTATTCACAACAATTGGTGTGATTTATACGGTTCATATTCATGCTTTTCTTGTCTTACGTTTCTTGCAAGGTCTTGGAGCTTGTGCGGGACTTGTTTTAAGTCGCGCGATTATCAATGATTTGTTGGATAAAAAAGCAGCAGGAAAACTTTATTTGATTGTTTTCCCCTTTATTGGAATGTCACCAGCACTTGCACCTTTCATTGGTGGACTTTTAATACAAGCTTTTCATTGGCAAGCCACTTTTATCTTTTTAAGTGTTTTTATATTTTTGACCATTTTATTGTGTTGTTTTGTGCTAACTGAAACCCTCCCCCTCCAAAAGCGACAACCTTTTTCTCCGATAGGGTTTATGAAGGGATATCTAGGCGTTCTCAGAAATAAACAATTTATTTTTTATGCACTTATTCCGTGTTTTTCTTACGCGGCCTATTTTGCTTATATTGTGGAATCGCCTTTTTTACTCACGACTTTGGGTTTATCGCCGATCTATATCAGTTATAGCTATATTGGTGTCTCATTGCCCTATATTTTGGGAAATTTTTTGGCGCGGTGGTTTTTCGAACGCGAGTCTATGGAAAAGACTGTGGGGAGAGGGTACGTTATTTTTGTGATAGGCGGAGTGCTTTTTGCTTTGCAAATGTATCTAAGTCCATGGCCTCTTGTGACAAGTTTTATGGCGATTGCTGTTCTTACTTTTGGCAATGGTTTTTTATTACCCTTAGGCACAGCGTTGGCTATTTCATCGCATCCGCAAGCGGCGGGGGCGGCTTCTGGTGTTATGGGCTCTTTGCAATTGGGAAGTGCAGCACTCAGTGCGGCGCTTATCGGAAAAATCTCTGGTCATAGCCCGCGGGCTATGGCAACTTTGTTAGCCGTGTGTTGCATGATTGGTTTTATTATTTATATTCAAAAAGCGCGTCATTTTATGACCTCAGAAATAAGTTGAGTAAAATGATAGAGCGTATTATGCAGAAATATTTCTGATGTTTTACACGCTTCTGGACTCTGTTATTGAGTGATTTTTTTATTCAGTTGTTTAATCGAGCGGGGTTAAAATTGATCATAAACTTCGGTTGAATTTAAAAAAATTGGTTGTTATGGGGGACGTAAAGTTTCAACATACTTTTGTATTTTCATGACATTTAGGAGAAAGAGTTTGGGCTCTGATGTGTGTGTTGGAGCAAGAGGAGCAATCGATCAATGAGCTGTCATGTTGTTATTCTTTCTCCTGTGATGCCCATTTGGGATGAGGGAGCTTTTTGTGCTTCTTTGACAAAGCTCTGCGCGACAAAAGGATTCCAAGTAACGCTGCTGGATACACTCTCTCTTTTTCCTAAGAGTTCTCATTTTCTCAATCATTCTGCTGTCGATACTTTATCTTTTATGATAGAAGAACTCGAAAAGTATTTTAAAGAGCCTGCGGTGTTTGTGGGATTTTCTATGGCTGGAATGTTGGTACAAATATTGGCATCACGGCTTCCTAATGTGCGGGCTGTACTTGCTATCAATGCACCTGGCTATCCAGATAAGCTTTTGCAACGGCGTCTTGGAGATATTTTAATTCACTTAGAAAATAATGATTTGACGGGCGCTTTGGAAACACTCAATGTTTTTATGCATTCTCATGGTGTCACTAAAAAAAGAGTTGCCTTGGAAATTCCGAAAGATCAAAAAAGCATAGCTATTGAACGGATGACAAGAGGATTTAAACTCTTATTGGCATTGGATGCTAGAGATGAGATTGTTAAATATACGGGTAAGTTTTTAGCGTTGGTGGGTGAAAAATCGCAACTTGCAACGGTTGATAATCAAACAAAAAGCCAATGTGTCAATCATGAATATCGAATAATTTCTAGGGCTGGTACGCGTTTGTGGGATGATAATCCTGTTATGACGAATGCAATCGTTAGCGAATGGATGGAGGGATTATGAAAAAGAAATTTCTTGTGCTCTTAGGTAATGGGCTGGGACCAGAAATCTGCAAGGGGCATTGAAGGTTTTAAAGCCCATAAAAGTTGTTCATTGAATTCACTTATGGTGATATAAGGTGGGAATGTTGAAAAACATGAAGGAGGTTGTCTTTCTTAAGCGATCTGGTGAAAAATTTTGGTAAAAATTACTGAATGCGATATTCTTTTGTTTGCTGTTGTTGTCAGTTAAGGAAACGTCGCAAAAGAGTTTGTCCCTCATTTAAGAGAACATCGATTTCTATATCTTTTTCCCGTTCTTCTCTCGTGCTAAAAGTTAGGCCCGTTTGCTGATAGATATTTCGTAAGATACATCATTGGTTTCCAGTGGCCTTTTCATTTTTATGTTATCAGCAAAAATATTGAAGGTCTATGTGCTGAATTGGATTTTCGTAGTGTCACTTTTCTAGCACACAATGTTGCAATAAATTTTTCTCTTTAGATTAAGAGGATGAGATACATGCATCATACGGTGTTGTTTTTATCTAACTATTAAACTCTGCTTTTGATGTGAAAATAAATAGTTTTGATTAATTCAATAGAAGAGGATTTATCTGGTTATTCCATCTAAAATGCAAAAAAAGATTAATAGTCATTGTCAATTAATATGTTATTTTTCATTAGGAGCATATGAAGAAAATTCAGAGACTTTGTGTTTCTCAAACGTTTTAAATAATCGTTATTTTTTATAAATCAGAAAGAGATAGTGTGAGAAGACAGGAAACAGTATCATTGATAGAAAAGCTTTACAAATTTTATTGAAAAATATATCCGTGAAACGTTGATTGCAAATATGTTCTGTTCAGTTATCTGCTCTTAATTTGCTGTAAAAATTTCATAAAGTATTTCCTTTATGCTTTTATTTAGATTGCGTGATCGTTGAATGCTCGCTTTGAGGAAATGTTTCTCAATTGGATAGCAGGAACAGCTCTTTTTTCTGTAAGACGTGAAGATTTAAGGAATGATTGTTTAATACTTTTATTTTCTTTTCAATTGATCATTGTGAGAGAATTTGTGTGAAAAATATTTGATACAGTGCGTTTGTTAATGTTGTCGGTGAACAAATTTTTGACGTAATTCATCTTGATAAAAGGTTCATTGCAATTTTTTCAATGGGTTGTGTCCTCTTTGTTGTGATACACGGTGTTTTTTAGTGAAAAAAAGAAAGGGCCTTTATGTATCCGATTGATTACAACAGTTATCGTTCTATTAAGAGTTTTAATCGTCGGGTTCGTTTTCTTGTCATGCATTATACGTCTATTGATTTTAAAGCCTCGGTCATGGCTCTTACAGGGGAAAAGGTTAGTGCACACTATCTTATTCCTGACCCTTCAGAGCAGACATATCGTGAGGCTGGGTTTAAGGATATGCGTATTTTTAATCTGGTTGATGAGAACGAGCGTGCGTGGCATGCGGGTGTTAGCTCATGGGCTGGGCATAGTCATCTCAATGATACATCTATTGGCATTGAAATCGTTAATTTAGCAACGGGTCATTCTGAGTCTTTAGAAGAGACCGTTGATTTAATGAAGCATAATGGCGAGAGCTTTCCTCCCTATAATCCAATACAAATTGATGCCGTTAAAGAGCTTGCATTGAATATTCTTCAACGGTATCCTGATATTATGCCAACGGATGTTGTGGGGCATAGCGATATTGCCATTGGAAGAAAAAGTGATCCGGGAGCAGCTTTTCCGTGGAAAGAACTTTATAAAGTTGGGATAGGGGCATGGTATGATGATGAGCCCAAAAATCACTATCAAGAACAATTTTCTAAGAGTTTTCCCTCTAAGGAGGAGGCTTTGGCAAAGCTGCAATGTTATGGGTATGATGTTTCCGTGGCATCTACTGAAATAGGATATAAAAATTTAATTCGAGCTTTTCAACTTCATTTTCGTCAAGAAAACTATGACGGGATTCTCGATATTGAAACAGCGGCAATTCTTTATGCATTGGTTGATAAATATTTTTCGTGAATTCAGTTCGTTTGAATTAAAAGATATTTTATGATGACGTGTGAGCGCTTATTTTTGCTGATTGGTTTCATATAAAAGAGCGTTTATCGTTTTTAAAATTGTATGCGTGGCATAAGGCATTTTATGGAAACATAACTCTATGGAAGACTTTATGGTTTATAGAGATGAAGTTTTACTGTTTCTTATTCTTATTCCTTTAAAAGCATCTACAGTTAAGAGGCTGTGTATAATGGGATCATGCAAGATAGAATGCCTCAAACAAAAAGGACTTCTATTGCGTGTTTACCTGTTTGTTTTAGAATATTTTGGGGGTGTGTATCACACACATATTTTGCAACAGTATTCGTAAAGAGTATAGAATTCTCTGTGAAGTGTATCGTCTATCATGCTGTAAAATAACATCATTGAAGGCCATGATACAAGAGACATAAAGAATACGAAATTTAATTGAAGTATTTTAAAAATAAAGGTGGAAAAATATTCAGGATGAGACTTGTCTGTCAGCCCTTTATACAAATGAATCATAAATATCCCCCTCAAGTTTCTCCCCAGAGCAATTGAATTACTTACAAACTGATGCCGGTAGGTATTTTTGTGCTTTGAGAGGAGTGAGGTTTCTTGTTCAGTGCAGTTAAACTGAGTATTCAGGGTAGGACTTATCTGAGAAGATCATGCCTTAAATTATAAAGGTTAGATTATAATTTACCAAAAGAAAGATCAATTAGATAATAAAGCAATGGAGGGTATGCTTTAAAGAGCAAGGAAGAGATTGTTTGAATTGATGGACGGGTAAACCGTATGAAGTTATTTTTATCAAGCTTATAAGGTTAACTTCTTGATAATATTTTTGTAAAATTAAGTCATTTTTGTCAGAAGGATTAAGAAAATAAGTATCCGGAAAGGTTGCTTATGATATTTGATTTTAAAAATAAAAACTGGCGACTTATGTCGCCAGTTTTTCAAAGCTCTAGCTTAATAAAATTAGAATGAACGCTGTAAACGGATCATACCTTGGAATGCATTTTTTCCATGAAAGAAAGGTTTATCATTATTATTTGCATCCTTTATAACGCGATCATCGTTCCAAGAAACGTAGGTCAATTCAGGTGTAATCACAAGACCTGGAACCAGCGTGTATGCAATATTGACAGACGTTGCAAAGGTTTTTACAGCACTATAAGAAATTTGAGCATTCAAATCTGCTTTTGGCGTGAGTTTGTAAGTGGCACCGGCCCAAGCCGCCCATTTACCGCCCCAGTTTGCATAGATCGTTGTGCTGCGTCGTGATAACTCACCATCTGCATTTTCGGTGTAGTAATCAACACCATTTTTATAACCAGCCATTACCCATAGGTTGAAACGGTCGTTAACATTGAAATCTGCACGTATTTTGCCAGCCCACTTTTTGTAGTAAGCATCATATGCAGCAACGGCTGAAAAACCACCCCATTTCTGCATAAACTTTATACCCAAAACCACATTAGGGGTGTAATTTTTAATTGCTTTACTTGGACGAGTATCTTCTGTGATAGGAATAACTTTCCCATCTTTCTCAATATAGCCGCTTCCTATTGTTGCTACGTGTACTTCAGGAAGAGAATCTGAATTATTGCCTACTTCAAATCCGATAATAGCAGAAAATCCGGCATCACCGTTAAAGGTATAGGAAATAAAATTGGTGCGTGTTGTACCAGCAGGTGCTATGCTATCATCATTGAGAACATTTCCATAACCACCAGTCCAGCTGTTGAAAATGGTATCATCAAGACCTACACGAAATCCACCAAGCTCAATGTAAGCGGCTGAAAGCCTTGCTCCAGCTTTCTCTTTACCATCTCCCCAGCTTGAGAAAATTCTCGCATATGAACGAAGGGTTCCCATTTCTGTTTCAGAAGCAGCTTGAAAAACAAGGGTGAGCCGTGATGATGAGCCATAGGTTTTTCTTTTGTTGTTTAGCTCAGCTTCGGTGGTTGCATCAATATTACCACCGCCGACAAAATCAGCACGAACACTCCCTGATAAACGCATGCAGGTTTCTGTTCCAGGGATATAGAAATATCCTTTTCCGTAGGCATCACAAACGCGAACATATTCTACGGGTTCAGGTTCGGCAACAACTTTTGAAGCAGCATGTGCTCCAGAAATTGCTAAAAAAGCTGCTGTAGAGCTTAAAAAGAGGGATTTTATATTCATATGGGATCTCCGAGGTCCGTTTAATCTTCTTTTAAAGAATATCACTTGCCTAATACATTAAAGATAAAGGCATAAGTAAAATACGCGGTACTTATCATTCTAGCTATACGAATATTTCGAGAGTTTCAAATATGAAATGAACTTTTTGTAATGTATCCACGTACTATTCAAGAAGATGTTGTAAAAAAGACACAATTTTTGTTTCATTAACTTTTGATCCCTATGGAATCAATCAAGAAAAATTTCAGATATTTGGGAAAAAAATAGAAAATGTCTTGAACTTTTTATTGATACCATTTATGCAACTCCTTGGAGAGGTGGCCGAGTGGTCGAAGGCGCTCCCCTGCTAAGGGAGTAGGGCTCAAAAGGCTCTCGAGAGTTCGAATCTCTTCCTCTCCGCCATTATTCAGTAATAATCAGTATATTAATTGGAAAATTTTGCTTCCTTTTGTTCTTTTAACTTAATCTTTTCTTTATCCTCCCCAATTTTTGTTGTTTTTTTAATTGCTTCTATTGTTAGATACTTTTTATCAACTGTTTTGATAGAGGGCGATGCTCTTTTATTTTCAGTTCAGCCAAACAATGTTTTTATGCGCAAAACCTTATTAGCGGTTACATGATCCGCGCGTATTACTACTTGTTTTCTTAACCCTTTTTCTTAATTTTTGTGTTGTTTTTTTATACCTGGGCTTTCTATATTTCATGAAACAAATGACAAAAAATGCTTTCTAAGAGTGGAAATTAAAGCAAAACCAATAAGAGATGTTTCAAACTTAATCGATTTCATGCAAATCGCTATGCCAATTTTTTAGTGAAAGATTGTCTGCGGATTTTTATAAATATAGGAAGCAGCACAAACGCTTATAAGAATTAAGTGGGCGTAAAGCTAGATGGATTACGGGTATGGTTTCACAAAGTGTTTTATATCCCTATATTTCTCCAATCTATTGATGGCATATTTGTTGTTTTATGATGTTTTTGCTTTTTCTATGGCATGTCAATCAATATCGACTTCTAACACAGCGGGATATGTTAAGATAATATTTAAGACAGTTTATTGTTTTAACCGTTTAATTTTTTTAACCATTGTATCAGCTTTTATAGGCCAAATAGGGGAAAAAATATTGTAACTTATGAGAGAATGATTTTTAAAAAATGGGAAGATCATTTCATTTTAAAAAATATCAAAGCGAAAAAGATACCCATTTTATCATCACTCATTATCTTATGAATTCAACTTTTACAACTTTCACCAATCTGTAACAGTTTTGTCCGTGAAATAATGAAAATCATGGGGGGCACGTTTTGTCTATTCTGTTTGGGATTACACCCTTAATATAATACGAATATTACCAATTTATGCGCTGGTTTTAAAGATATCTCTCTTAAGCTCATTTCGCAATGAAACCTGTGAATGGGATAGAATAAAAAGGCTTCTTTCCTTTCTAAATCGTTTTTACCCATAAGGCTCTTTCCGCTTATGACGTGTAGGAAAATGATTTTGATTGATTCAAGATAAAATAGATTTGATGAAAAAATCTTACGATATTTGAGTTTGGTCGATGATCTTTATAAATTATTGCGTTATGGAGATGTTGTCTGTTGAAAGCTCGATGTATTAAGGGGCTAAGGAAGCCTCGATCTCTTTTAGAAGAATTTTTTTTAGAAAAAAACTTTGTGGGTGATAATTTTATGGTTTTCCGCTCATCAAGACTTTTGAGAATGTTTTATCCATCTCATGATGACCAAACCACACGTGAAAAAAGTAAGGGTCGGTAAGATGAGATAATAAGAGGGAGAAACTTTTGCAGGAAGAAAAGAAATAATACTTAATACGGTAATTGAAAATAGTCTGCCGCTAAAAGATACAGCACCAACAACACCAGAAATATGCTGCGTTTGTGTTTGACTTAGCTCTGAGAAAAATAAGCTTTTTGCTCCTATCGGGACAGTGCAAATAAATCCATGGATTAAAGAGAAGGCAATGACGGATGCAACTGTTTGATTGTTATGAACGAAAAAATAAAGTGCGGTGCACATCAGAGAAGAAAAGAAGGAAAAATATTTGATAGAATTCTTATATTTTTTATCAAGGACATGATATTTCGACATCAGTAAATTTGAAAAATACTGTGCTGAAAAGGCTCCAATATGACAGCACATAAGGACCAACATTTGCGAGCCATTGAGGTGATCAATTTTTTCTCCTACAAGGATAATTGGTTGCCAAAAATGATAAATAATCTGAATTCCAGCGCTAAAAAGACACATGAGGAAAATAAACCATGCTCCACCCACGGTGTTTTGAAAGATCCAGAGCGTTTCCTTGGCATTGTGCAAGATTGTTTTTGTTTTGTGTGTTTCAATCGTTGATTTCTTTTCTTCAGGAATAATAAGGAAGACCCAAAAAATAATCCCCATCATGAGGCATGAGATAATATATCCCATAAAATATTGTCCAGAGTAATAAATCGTTCCAATGCCTACAATTCCACTGAAAATACTCCCGAAAGAATTCACTTGGTGATAAAGGTGCGCATAATGCGAAAAGTGATCGTGTTTATCACCAAGAGAATGGTAAATCCATCCGTCAATGGCGCTGACAATGATGCAAATGCCTGCTGCATAGAGAATTTGCGCAATAATAAGCGCTGTCATATGAGGAGCTTGAAGGCAGAGAAGATAAAATACTCCTGTCATAAAGACACCAGCTATCACGGAATATTTACGTCGATATCTGTCCGTTAAAACAGAACAAGGAAAATCAAGCAGGAGAATAGTTGTGGAAAAGACAACTTGAAGTAGTGCTAATTGTGCGAGACTCACCCCCATCGACATTAAAAAAAATCGTATGGTAGACACCAATGAGCATGCGTACGGCATTATAAGAGCCATAGGTGAGAGCAAGGGTGCGTGGTCTGTTCATTTATGTTGTTCCACAAACCTTACAGTGAGGATTTTTCTTGAGAGAGCGTTCTTCTATGAAGAGCTGGCTGCTCCATATTCCCACGCTTTGATCAGTGGAAAGAAGGCTTCCATAACCACCCCAAAATTTAAGAGCATCGTTGGCACACATGGCGGCTGAAAGAGTATTCACAGGAGGAAATGTAGCAACTTTGAAGTTATTATTAATCATAACACAAGCCTCATAAATAAGATGATCACTTTTTGCTGGAAGATTGCCTATAGATGCGCTGCATGCGTAACAACCAGTTTGCCCAGGTATGTAAAATGGACCAACGACAGCTATATCATTAACATAACCAGAATTTATATAGGCTTGTTTATTTTTTACACACCATTCATTGATCCATACTCCTAGCTGATCAGAAAAATCAGCAGAAATAATCCATACATCAGCTTTGGGGAGCTTTTTAATGTCCTCTTTTTCAGTCATCAACATTTGTAATTCATGAATTTCACTTTGGCTGTTTCTTCGTAGCAGTTTAGGCTTAAGAACTTTTGTTTTCGGAAGACCTAGTATCTTCAGTAAAAAGAATTTGCCTCGTAAGATTGGCCAACTCGATCACATCATTGTCAACAAGAGTCAATTTCCCAACACCAGAGGCTGCAAGCATTGCTGATACATGATTACCAATCCCACCACAGCCTAAAATGACGACACTTTTTTGCAAAAGAGTATGCTGGATAGAGACTGGATGCATACCATAACTTTGGTAATGGAGATGACTTCTAGAATAGCGACTATTGAGAATATTGTTTGATGTTTCAGCTTGGACAAGAAAATGATTAGAAACAAGAAAATTAAACGCACGATTAAAATTTTCTTTTAGCATAACAGACGATAGTGAATTATAAACCTCATCGACAGTCTTTTTTTTTGATCCATTGTGCTGCAATAAGGAGTAAGTTATCCCAAATCTCTTATCATTGATAATGAATGTTTTGAACCAGCACCGAAAATGGCATCCTTTTCACGAACAACAATACGTGTGTATTTTTCCAAAAGATACTGTTATTTCATTTTTCCTCCCCACTTGTAGATCAAACCAACTTCTTTCTAGAAAATAATTCCAGGGAAAAGAATTTTTTCTAGTCATTAGTTACATTCTGTATGATCCATGATCCTCCTCCCTTTAAAAATTATGCTTTCATAACTCATATTCATCATTTAAGTGAGAGAATAAGGATGTAAAAAAGTGATTATTGTCAATGAGTTTTATGATGTAAAGTGAATATTTTTACAAAAAGTATTTATAAAAGTATTTATAGATGAGTTTTGAGAAAATGATGTATCCTATCAGTTAGCCGTTTTGTCTGTTTTTGTATATATAGTATTTTCATAATTGTCAGCGTATTTATTAATCAAAATAACACTTTTGAATTATTTATATATTAAAATGATTAACTTGTTCTGATAGAGATATCTCACTCAACAGAAAAAGTTCGTAACTACTCTGTTGAATAAATTCGTTTTTATAGGTTTATTTTTTGTATAATTTACCCCTTTTATTTTTATCGTAGATTATTCTAAAGAGATTGAATAAATTTAATTTCGAATCTTTTGATGAGAATTTAGGTATTTATTTTAAGGTATTTTATACGAGAAAATAGAAAAATGTTTACAAAAAAAATTCTGTTGAGAAAAGGCTTATTGCTTATCATATTTTTGCTGACATACCTTGTTTCCGCATCGCATGGTTATACGGGCGTGGATAAATTATTTTGTTCCCAAGTCGTTAAGGAGCGGGATGATGCTGTTCAGAGGCTGGATTCCGTTGAGTTTGAAAAGGAAAATGCGCAACGGGGATGGAATGATACAATGAAGGTATTAGGGGTAGCGGTAGAGGATTTGAAGAGAATAGCTCTTGAACAGCAGGAACTCTATTTGGCATTGCTGAAAACGATGCCAAACAACAAACAACTTACTTATAAATATGAGATAACGCAAAAACGAAATGCTGCAATTTTTGAGCGGCTTGAGAAGGTTTTTACGCTATTTGAGCATGTTGAGAAAAGAACAGAAGCCTTTCGCGTTTTAAACAAAGTCGATCAGCTTAAGGATCAGTCTCAGTCATTACATACTTTAGAAGTGATTTCTAAACATCATGGGCATATTGATGGACTCAATAAAGAACTTGAAAGGCTTGATCACGAAGTTGATCGTTTAAACAATAAACTTCAAAGTCTGAAAAAAATATCGCGATAAAGAAACAGAAGGTTGTTCATTGATGCGATGGGGAAGAATGCATGAGATGATCCAACAACGATGTCATTGAAAAAGGAATAAACGGTGGGATTTGCAATAGTACTCATCATATCCGTTACGGTTATTATAGGGACTCTTTGTTTTTTGTGTAACAGGAACTGTGAAAGAGCGGAAAAAGAAAGATGGAAAAGAGATAAAAACGCGCGAGAAACACACTCCGAAAATGAAAAATAAAATGAGACCAGCATGAAAAGGCAAGAAACACGACCAAAGAAACACAACCATTGAATGAGACATTTCAAAATCTGGATGAAAAGGTTTCGGAAGCTTCTTCAGCATTTGATACAGAATCTAGAGTTTTAGCGTTTAAAGAAGCTATAGCGCTTTCATCGAAGGATTATAAAATAATCTTCTGCATATTTGTTATCAGTATGGCTTTAGGTTCTGTTGTCCGGATGTTGGGTGAGGCCGATAGAGAGTTCGATATTTTGACTTTTATATGTATTTTTATCGCATTCATTTTTTTTATGTTTTTCTATAGCTTCTCCGATTATTTTAATTTTACACATACGATTGACAAAGAAATTGAAAAAAACACTTCAACAATTAGAAGATACTCTTCAGCAGCGAGATAAAGCTCTTATAGTACAAAAAAGGAGAAAAAAATGACGGTTCTTATGATACTGTTTGTTTTCGCGATAATAATTATTAGTTGTGTTTTAAACATAGCAATTATCACGCTTTATTATTCTTTTCTTAAGCGTTCGAAATTGTATAAAAAGGTTGCTGCAGAGTTAGAAAAAGTGATTAAAGAACGAGATGCAGCAATCGAGGGATTATTCAAGAAAGAACAATAAAAACGGCACAGAGTTTCAATTTTTTTATAGTACCCGTTTTAAAGCATGAAGATGTTTCATACTGATGATTGAATAGATTTTTTCATGTTTTCGATAGAATAAAAAAAGAGGGTTCAAAAATAGAACTCAGATGTGTCTTTAGAATTTTTATCTTCTGTTGCAGATTGGCAAAAGTCTGTACCTACATTGGTATGGAAGCCAAAATCATAGAGTTCTTAGATCAAGAAAAGGGCATTTCTTTTTAGAAAAGGGGGCTGCTTTTCTCAAAAGAATTTCATAATCAAACTTTTTACTCTGTTGCAACATGAAACTGTTATCATGTGTATGAGAGTTTTAAATGGTTTGACGCAAGAGGGCTTTCCAATACTTAAAAAAATTACTAGAATCTGTCTAGAACAGACTTTGAGGTATGTTAAAAAAATTATTTCTTCAATTTTATTTGGGTATCCTTTACGTTTAAAAATAACAAATTATACGCAATGAAAAGAACATGCTGCTCTAGAGAGATCTTTAAAGATTTTGATTTTTTAGCAGCGTAGATCCTTTGGGCTTTAAGGATAGAAAAAATACCTTCAAAAGAAGTCTTGATTTTAAATAATTGTGGGACGTGTTAAAAAAATCCTATGCTCTTATGTTTATCTATATGGCTCTCACATAAAAGAATGTATATAAAATAAAAAAGTTACTGTTGATATAAAGTTAATGGTGCCCGGAAGAGGACTCGAACCTCCACGCCTTGCGGCACAGGTACCTGAAACCTGCGCGTCTACCAATTCCGCCATCTGGGCTTATAAAAATCATCTAAGCGCATGAAGCAATTCTGTCAATAAAATTATAGAATTTATTTTCTTTGTTTAAAATGATTGAATTAAACTTTTGGAGGGCATCATGGTTTTGAAAGTTTAAGGTGTGATGATTGTCTTTGATGCAATGGTTGAATCGGGATTAAAGGTGTAAAGAATAGGAATACCGGTTGCTAATTCTTGAGATATAATTTGCTCACTGGTAAGACCTTCAAGCGCCATAATAAGGGCACGAAGAGAATTTCCATGTGCTGCGATCAAAACAGTTTGAGAACGCAAAATATGAGGCTGGATATGATAAAGATAATAAGGCCAAATGCGTGCACCGGTATCGCGTAGACTTTCTCCATTCGGGGGGGCAATCGTATAGGAGCGGCGCCACATTTGCACTTGCTCTTGCCCCCATTGTTGGCGCACTTCATCTTTATTTAAACCAGCGAGATCTCCATAATTACGTTCATTTAATGCAGAGTTTTTGATCACTTCTAAATTTGATTGTCCCATTTGCTCTAAAATGTGCTGAGCTGTTTTTTGGGCACGCTGTAAAGCAGATGTATATGCGATATCAAACTTTAAACCAGATTCTTTCAGTTTTTTTCCTGCTGCTATCGCTTCAGCATGACCTTTTTCTGTTAAATCAGGGTCTTTCCAACCCGTAAAAAGATTTTTGAGATTCCATTCGCTTTGTCCGTGACGGATGAGTACAAGTGTGCGTCCCATTATGAATTGCCTCTATTTTATTGATTGTTTAAAATTCATCGTTTAATCCCAAGACATCGAGCATTGAATAAAGACCATTTCCATGGTTTTTTGCCCATAAAGCTGCTTTTAATGCGCCATTGGCAAAGATGGAGCGTTCTTGTGCTGTATGGGAAAGAATAATGCGCTCATGGGAACCGGCAAAAATGACATTGTGTTCGCCAACAACTGTTCCACCCCGTGAACAAGAAAAGCCAATGGAGCCTTTTTCGCGTTTCCCTGTATGGCCATTGCGTTCGTTGACACGTACATCTTGCAGCATAACATTTCGACCTTCAGCTGCTGCTTGTCCAAGAAGAAGGGCTGTTCCAGAAGGGGCATCAACTTTGTTTGCATGATGCATTTCGTAAATTTCAATATCAAAATCATTGGCTTCTAATGCTTTGGCTGCTTTCTTTACAAGGTTGGCTAAAAGATTTATTCCAAGGCTCATATTTCCGGATTTGACAATTGTTGTATGTTTCGCAAACTCTGCAATTTTTTCTTCTTCTGTTTTGCTAAATCCTGTGGTGCCTATAATATGGACAAGTTTTCTTTGAGCCGCATAATGAGCATAAAGAATACTCGCTTGGGGTTGTGAAAAATCTACAATCCCTTCTGTGTTTGAAAAAGCTTTTTCGGGATCATCTGTGATACAAACCCCAAGAGAATCTGAACCAATTAAGGTAGAGGCATCTTTTCCTACAAAAGGTGAGCCTTTGCGCACAAGAACAGCACAAAGCTCTACATCTTTTCTAAGTCCGGTTGCTGTAATGAGTTCACGTCCCATTCTTCCATTTGCACCAACAACTGTAAGGCGCATTTTCATCTCCTTATAGTACTTTAATGCCCCGTAGTATAGGCAAATTCTTGACTTCTTTCCAACCGTTCTTTTTCTTTATAGGGAAAAATTTTTTTCTGCTTTAATTTATCCTTTTGTACTGTAAAATTCTATCGTCTAGGGAAAGTGGTATAAGATTTACAAATTTACAGAGAGATATTTTTTGTTAGATCATGTGATGGATAGAGTAAAGCTTGCATGAAAAGCCTAATAGTGGGGCACGTTCTTCATGTAAAGAAGAATATTTCAAACAAAATATACTTAACTTATGCGCTCGTCTTAAAGAAATATTGGTCTTAATGCTCTTAAAGCTCGTTTTATGATGGTGCGCTTGAAGGGTATAACGAAAAAATCTCCATGAATAATATAAAATCTATTCTATACCGCTACGTTTCATAAAAGCGAAAATTGGCATCATCATACGCTTTGCTAGCTCTTGGACCCTGGAAATGTTCATAGATACTTTTATTTTTTTTATAAGATAATTTTTTCACACACCAATCCCGCTTATAACGCATAAGAAAAATATTTGAAGTTTATGATTCAATTTTAAAAATTATCATTTTAAATCAAAATGCTATCTATCAATAAAAACACATAAAAAGAGGAAGAAACAGGAAGATGTCTGAGAAGTTGAATCGTCGACACATGGGCGTTGGTTGGATTCTTTATCTTTTAGGAAAGCGAGTTGGCAAAAATTGTTATTTTGTAAAAACACGTGATAACGCTTTTTGTATTAAGAGTAAGTCGTTATGTATGGGGGGGCGTTTTTTCATAGATTGGAAAGAGAGGAGGGAAACTTAAGCATTAACTATTGTTATTTTATTGTCCTCACTTTCTAATGGTGCTGCAGCTCTTGTCTTTAAAGAGAGACTTTAAACTCCTTTGTGAAATATTTTATCTCTATATGGATCTTTTTATAAAAATGATTTTGGGGGAGAGTATGATAAGAGGGGTTGAAATAAGAGAGTATGATGGATTCTTATTTTCTCTTCAATAAGATCATGAAGCAATCTATTCTTATATTTTTATAGGCAGGCATAAAATTTATAAACCGAGAAGCTTTCTTTAGATAAAATTTATTTTTACTTGTATTTGTGAGAGGAGACTAGAAATCAAGATCAGCATAGTGAGTACTTGCAACAATTCCGCGAACACGATCTGTTAAAAGAGAACGAAAAGAGGGTCGTGATTTAATTCGCATATACCAATCTTTGGCAGCAGGGGATTGTTCCCAGTCAATTTCTCCTAAAAAGTCAAGGACAGAAACAGAAGCGGCTGCTGCTAGATCAGCATAGGACAAGGAAGAACCCACTAAGCTATCGCGAGAGGCACACAGCCAATTGAGATAGTTCATATGGGGTGGAATATTGGCCCGTGCATTGCGTAAAATCTGCGAATTAGGAGCGCCTCCGCCAATGGAGAGGGGCATTTCACGTTTATGGATTCTTTCTCGTACAATATGGCGCGTTGCTTCATTTTCAAATTTATTTAAAAACCAGTCATTAAGACGGCGTACTTCCGCACGATCTAAAGGATTTTCTGGAAAGAGTTTATTTTCTTGTCGTAAACTTCCATGGGTTTCATCTAAATATTCACAGATAACAAAGGGACCTGATAATGGAACTTCGTGTTCATCGAGAAAAACAGGAACATGACCGGCGGGATTGAGAGCAAGAAATTCGTGTCTTCTCGCCCATTCATATTCTTCAATCAGTTGAGTGGTTACACCATATTCCCCAAGAATGAGGCGTATGAAGCGCGAAGCAGTGGAGAGAGGAGAGTGAAAAAGTGTCAGCATAATTTACACAATTAAGTAGAGTGGATAAGAATTCTTTCAAGTCATCTTTTTTTATAAAGATGCTTGATGAGAAGTACAAGATCATTAGCAGCCGCTGGCAATTATGCTTAATAAATTGTTAATAATATGAATGCCTTCTCTTATGCAATGGTTTGTAAAATAGCAGCACGTAATTCTTCCAAACCGTATGATTTTTCTGAAGAGGTCGCAAGGATTTCAGGATAGGCTGCTGGACGTTTGAGAAGTTTTGTTTGTGTGGTCACCATTAATTTTTCCAAAGCATTTGATTTGATTTTATCGCTTTTTGTTAAAACAATTTGGTAAGAAACGGCTGCCTTATCAAGGAGTGCAAGAACGTCTTCATCATTATTTTTGATTCCGTGTCGTGAATCAATCAAGAGGTACACACGCTTTAGTGTTGTGCGTCCCCGTAAATAGCTAAAAATCAAATTTGTCCAAGCATCAACCAGATTTTTAGGCGCAGCAGCAAAACCATAACCTGGCATATCTACCAATGCGAAAGGGGGAAGGTCTCCTTGTTGTCCACTGAAGCCATCGGGGACAAAATAATTAAGCTCTTGAGTGCGTCCTGGTGTATTTGAGGTTCGTGCTAAGCCTTTTTGCTGGACGAGTGCGTTGATTAAAGATGATTTTCCAACATTGGAACGTCCCGCAAATGCGATTTCTGGTGGTCCTTCAGGGGGAAGAAAGCGTATTGCGGGGACACCGCGAATAAAAACCCAATTGCGAGAAAAAATTCCAGAAAGGGAAGAATCTCTTGTCATTCTTGCGCTTCTTTTTTGGGTGTTTTTTTCCACATGACTTTCAAGTTATCAAAAAGCTCAATTTTAACTCCTTGGCGCTTCATCATGATACCTTGCTGAATGATTGACAATATATTGTTCCATGCCCAATAGATGACAAGACCAACAGGGAAAGAGGCGAGCATAAAAGTAAAGACAACAGGCATCCATGTGAAGATTATCGCTTGAGTCTGGTCTTGAGGAGCGGGATTCATACGCATTTGTAGAAACATCGTTATTCCCATAATCAAAGGCCATGCACCAATCATAAGAAATGCTGGCGTTGTATATGGCAGGAGACCAAACAAGTTGAAAAGAGACGTTGGATCTGGGGCCGCTAAATCTTGAATCCAGCCAAAGAAAGGAGCATGGCGCATTTCAATGGTGATATAGAGAACTTTATAAAGAGCAAAAAATATTGGAAATTGAACCAACATCGGCCAACAACCGGCAAGGGGATTTATTTTTTCGGTTTTATACAGTTCTATGATTGCTTGCTGTTGTTTGTTTCGGTCATCGGGATATTTTTCTTTTATTTCTAGTAATCGCGGTTGTAGAAGTTTCATACGCGCCATGGATTTATAAGATTTATTGGCGAGAGGGAAAAGAAGTGTTTTTAAAAGGACTGTGACCAGAAGGATGGCAATACCAAAATTTCCTGTTTGCTTATAAAGAATATCAATGAGGGCAAACATGGGTTTTGTGATGAAATCAAACCAACCCCAATCAATTAAGAGAGCAAACTTATTGATTTTTAGGTCATTTTGATAGTGATTAATGATTTCAACTTGTTTTGCACCAGCAAAAAGGCGATTTGTAACAGTTTTTGTTTCATTGGGGGCAATCGTTAAAGGCGATCCTAGCAAGTCAGATTGATAATGCGTTTGCAAACGATCAAAATAAATAAAACGGCTTGTATATTCTTTATCTTGCGGGGGAATAACCGCTACAGCCCAATATTTATCGGTAATACCAATCCAGCCTCCTGTTACTTTGGAAAAAGTCATGCTCTTTTGTCCATTATCAGGATTTGGATCAAGCTCTGCTAAGGTTTTATATTTTTCAGTTTTGAGCGAATCCCCAGCTATACCGATCATCCCCTCGTGAAGCAAATAAGTGGCATTTGTATGTTCTGGTGGTGCTGCACGTGCAACGCGAGCATAGGATGAGAGATAAATCGGTTGATCACTTTCATTGCTGATAGAATCCTCAATGGTAAACATGTAATGATCATCAACAGAAAGGGTACGGCGGAAGATTTGTCCCTGTCCGTTATTATAAATTAAAGTGATGGGTGTTGAAGGGGTCAGGGTTGTATTGTTCCCCTCTATTTGCCACTGTGTATCGGATTGTGGTAAGGCTTTTGCTGGCAAAGATGCACTTGTAAAACCAAATTCGGCCAAGTAGGTCGTTTTGAACCCTTGAGGATTTAGTAAATCGATTTCCGGTGATTTTTTATCGACGGTTACACGATATCTCTTGAGGAGAAGATCATCAAACTGTGCACCAACAAGATTAATAGAGCCTTCCAATTCATTGGTTTTGATCTCGACACGCTCTGTTTTAGCTAATACAGCTTTCCGGACTTCAGGAGTCATTGGGTGCTCGATGAGCGATGTTGCTTGATGCGTTGAGGGATTGTCAGAAGAATTCGTCGTGGGAGTAGAAAGGGTTGACTGTTGTTTTGACAATTGCTGTTGTTGTGCGATGACTTGTTGTTTTTGTAACTTTGCTTGTTTGGGAGCAACATGAAGAAATTGCCATGCGATGAGCACTACGAAAGATAAGCCAATAGCGATAAAGAAATTGCGGTTATATTCCATTCGTATTCCCTTGTTGTCGTTGCTGATATTTTGTTTTTGGTTTTATTCGCCGATTTAATTCACTAATCAAAGATGTGAAAGGCGCATATAATGCATCACGATACGCTACAATGACATAATCAGTCCCTGCTTCCATGTGATTTGTTACACCAACTCTCACGGCTTCACGCAAGCGCCTTTTGATACGATTACGCTTTACAGCATTACCGTTTTTACGGGTAACAGTGAAGCCTACACGCGCAACAAGAGAAGATTTTCTTTCTGTTGTTTGTTCACGAGATTTAACTTCGAGTAAAAATAAAGGACCACGTCGTTTCTCTCCTGTACGGACAGCCAAAAAATCTGCTCTTTTGCGAATACGGCAGGGATGTTTTTTCTTCATAAAAGAACATTTCGCAATTTCACTAAATGCTTGGCTGACCAAGCAGTAGAGGTTCATAACAAAAGTTTCACAACGAAGAAATAATGAGCAGTCCTTAACGGTTGTGAAAATTTAAATGGTTAAGCAGAGAGCCGCTTACGTCCACGAGCACGTCTTGCAGCAATAACTTTACGTCCTCCAGCTGTTGCCATGCGTGCACGAAATCCATGGCGGCGTTTACGGACAAGTTTAGATGGTTGGTACGTACGTTTCATTTATTTAAATACCGCGGAGTGCGGCCCTTCTTAATCTTCGTTTTATGAGCAGTTTTGCGCGTGATGAACAATTTTATCCTATCAGACAGCCGTTAATCCATAAGAAAAAATATGAAAAAAGTCAATCTTAGATTGTTTTTCTCTCACTTGAAAAAATATAAGACACCTTATAACTGTTTGTAACACTTTGTTTATGATACTTTGAAAATGTAAGAAAATAGCGATTGAGTCTAAAAAAAATAAATGACGAAGGCGTTAAAGGCTTACAAGAAAGCATGATAGATTGTTGTATGCTTAATTTAAAAATACTTTGATATGAGAGTTTTTCTCAATTTTTGTGTTTTTAAAGAGATAAAATATAAGTCATTTATACTTTATAACTCTTAACTAAAGTCGAAAATGTTAAGGGATGAACCTGTCAGTATTTTTCGTTCTTATGCTTGTATTTGTTGGTGTTTTATAGAGAGGAAAGAGCGTGGATCTTATCACAAGTGAGGTTGTCCGTAACGTGCTACGTAAAATCAAAGGACCAGATCTTGAAAGAGATATTGTATCGTTGGGGCTGCTTTCAGAAATATTAATTGCTGATGGCAAGGTTTTCTTTTCCATTACAGTTCCTGATGGACGTGTGCAAGAATGGGAATCATTGCGCCGTTCTGCAGAAGAGTTAGTGTGTGCTTTGGAGGGGGTCCAATCTGTTGTTGTTACGCTTACAGCAGAAAAAACAACAAAGGGAGCACCTCGACGCAGAGCGAATCTCTTGCCTGTGAAAATGCCTATAGAAGGTGTACGTCATGTCATTGCTATTGCTTCTGGAAAAGGGGGGGTAGGAAAATCGACGATGGCGATCAATATCGCCTTAGCTTTACAAGATTCAGGTTTCAAAATAGGGATTATGGATGCAGATATCTATGGTCCATCTTTGCCACGTTTGACAGGACTTGTTAATCAAAAACCACTGCTCATGGGAGAAAAAAAGATTCAACCTCTTGAAAAATTTGGTCTTAAATTAATGTCGATGGGATTTTTGGTTGAGGAAGAAAAACCGGTGGTATGGCGTGGTCCTATGGTTATGGCTGCTGTAACGCAATTGTTACGAGATGTTGTATGGGGGCCTTTAGACGTTTTAGTCGTTGATATGCCGCCGGGTACAGGGGATGCACAATTAACACTTGCACAGCAGGTACAATTAACGGGGGCACTGGTTGTTTCTACGCCGCAGGATCTTGCTTTAGTTGATGCACGTAAAGCGATAGAAATGTTCATGAAAGTCAATGTTCCTATTTTAGGACTGATTGAAAATATGAGTTATTTTATCGCTCCTGATACAGGAAAACGCTACGATATTTTTGGTCATGGTGGAGCACGGGGAGAGGCGGAACGTCGAGAGGTCCCGTTCTTAGCAGAAATACCGCTTGATGCAGCTTTACGATTTTCTTCAGATGAGGGGGTGCCTATTTTTGTTGCTCAGCCTGATGGCGAGCATGCTCAACTATATCGTACAATTGTTGATCAAATAAAAAATAAACTCTTTTGAATGTAGTTTGTTTAAGAGAATTTGCTAAAACACAACGATGAAAGACATCAAAATAGTTTCTCCTTTGTAAGGAAAATATGAATTCTAATCCGGAAAAAATGATTTTCTATCATCACCTTTTTATTCGTTTTTTCTACGTTCAAAAGCATCGAAAGAAAGATCTTTTAAAAAGTGAAGACGACGCATTTTTTCACGTTTTTTCATTTTTCTTGGTTTTTATTGGATATGTTTTTTACGTAACAACAAAATTCTCAAGAATATATTGATGTTTCTTATACAAGGTTTGTTTTAAAGAGAATATCCTCAAAGCGGCTCAACCGTCTCACGAGAAGGCTTGTGAATGCTATAACGTAAAAACTCTTGTGAAGTGTATAGATTTCATACCATTTTTACTTCAATAAATAATATCCATTATATTTTTTGCTCTCTCAATGTTGTTTCTCCTTTACAATAGACAAACAAACATTTTTTATTTTATGATAAGAAAAAGTAAAATGAGACAAAAGATTTATTTCTATCCATGTTAATTAAATGGAGGGGGAAATGAAAGAAGGGGTAGACATTTAAAAAGCCCGTGTGTCCTGCTCTTGAAAGATCTATAGCAGATAATTTTATCAATTCATGTTCACAAAAAGCTAAATCAATTGATCCATAGTTCTCTCTTAATTGAGATGAAAAAAATGTTGCTCAAGTCTTTTTAGAAGCGTTCATTTTTTGTAAAGTTGCCTCAAGAGCTGTTGTTAAAGCTCTGCCTCCCCCTTGACGAGAAAAATAATTTGACAAAAATTCATTTGTTCCCCCCTTTGTTGAAAACTCTTTTTCAAGCAGTGCAAAATTAAGAGAGGCAGAGCGATCCGTTGCTATAATTTTACGCATTTCATCCGTAAGATTTCCAAACATCATGGTGAGAAACTCTGCTGATTGCTGTTTTTTCAACCCTTGTGTTATAAACCATTGATGGGCTGTTTCTATAAAATTAAAATATACGCCCATCAGAGAGCCCGCTGTCATAAAAAGATTAAACTGTTCTTCTTCTTCTAGTACCAATGTGCCCCCCAATGTATCAAATAAGGTGCGTAAAAAGGGGTGATCGGGATAAATGGGTGTCAAATTTTTGCACTCTGCGACAAAAGGTAACGGAACAGCGCGATAAACTTTATGGTTGATCCACGTTTCCACTTCTGCTGCTTTTGCCATAGCGAGAACGGAAATAACCAGTTGCTCTGGACGAAAACGAAGAGAACGCAAAACGCTTTCTGCAATTTGGTTTGGTAAACAGAGAAAAACACACTCACTCACATCGAGCAACGCTTGGTTATTTTCAGCAATCATAACCTTATCATAAGTGTGTGAAAGACGCTCTGCTATTTGTGCATTGCGCGGTGAAACAATAATGGAAGAAACATTAAAGGCGCTTGTCATGAGGCCATTAATTATGCAAGCGCTGATTGTACCTGTTCCCAAAAAGCCAAGTTTCATTTTTATTCCTCAGTTTTACCTTTTAAAAGGAATCTCAATCAATAGCTGAGACATTTTAACTAACATAAATGCTAATTGAAGAAGCAACGCAGAGCATTGCAAGAATAATCAACCCCAAATAGATTTTTGGTTTGTCAAACAGAACGGCAAAAGCAGAAAACCAACCCATAACAGCTGCAGCTAATGCAAATAAAAAACCTGGTTTATTCATCAGGACAATATGCATTGCCATTAAACCACCAATAATCAGCGCTCCAAAAATAATGAGCAAACCTGTTGCAAACTTTTCATAATCATCCATATTTCACTCCTTATAGCGCTCAAACGGTTATAGATTTTTTTTAACGCATATACACATGAAAACGAAATGTTTTTTATTGAGTATGGTTAAAACGTGGCTCGCCTCTTATTAATCAGAGGTAAAAAATGCGGGGATATGTTGTGGTAAGCGCCAAGGTAAAATTGCTATCAAATCAAAGCGTACAGATAAAAGGGCATAATCTTTTTGTCGTGCGAGCCAAATATCGGCTGCTGCCTCAATTCGCCTTTCATTCATATGGGAAACCGCTTCCATTGCTTCTGCCAACGTTGAACGTGCTTTAACTTCAACAATTAACACAAGATTTCCACGCCGTGCAATTAAATCAATTTCCCCACACTTTGTTTTAAAACGCATTGCAGCTATGTGAAATCCTTTGAAACGCAACCACCAAGCGGCTAACTTTTCTGCACGAACTCCCCGATAAAAAGATTTTTGTCTCTGTTTTTTTTGTATGGTTTTACGCATTATTTTACATATTTTTTAGAAAAATTAACCGCTGAAAAAGTTCCTGCTTTTTAAGTCCAGTCTTTTTTGCAACCAAAGCTGCGGCTTGAGCCGTGGAATGTGTTTGTGCGTGTTCCAATAACATTTCATCAACTTCTTGATCACTTATTACATTTACAGAAGAAAATGATGACTCTCCAACAAGCACGACAATTTCTCCACGAATCTGTGTCTGTTTTTTGTAATTTTCCAACAAACTTCCCAAATTAGAAACATCTATAGTTTCAAACTTTTTTGTTAATTCACGACAAATGGCGGCAGGTCGATCCGCCGAAAAAAGTGAGACCATATCTTGTAAAGTTTCAATAAGACGATGCGGTGATTCATAAAAAATCAAAGTCGCTGGAATCTCTTTTAATTGTTCCAATCGTTTTTGGCGCTGTGCTTTGCGGGCACTCAAAAAACCTGCAAAGAAAAAACTGTCAGTTGGAAGTCCTGTCGGTATCAGAGCAGCTAAAAGAGCGGAGGCGCCAGGAATCGGAATAATTTTATGACCCTCCTTACGGGCTTCTTCGACTAATCGAAATCCAGGATCAGAAATAAGCGGTGTTCCCGCATCTGAAATGAGCGCTATCGTTTTGTTTTCTGCTAAAGCTGCTAAGAGCTTTGGACCTGCTTTTTGCGCATTATATTCATGATAGAGAAAAGCTTTTTTTTGAATACCGTAACGTTCCAACAAAACACGTGTTACCCGCGTATCCTCACACGCTAAAATATCAACGCCTGCTAGAACTTGCAGAGCACGAAGCGTAATATCTGCAAGATTTCCAATAGGCGTTGCTACAAGATAAAGCCCTGGCTCTATGATGGGAGCTGAATAAGCATGCGCACCTATAAAATATGCTTTTTCACACATGCTCTTTTCTCTTCATCAAATTCCCCTTACCGCAATAAGATTTTTATCTATACTCATAGGCTATTTTTGCTCACTTTTTACCAGCACATTTTTATCATTACAACGGCTTATTTGCTCGTGCCTCCTTACTTAAATAGTTGGTCACTTCACAATAGAATAACTTTTTGTATTGTAAAAGAGCTTAATGTATGAAGGTCATCGATAGATTTTTGATCTTAAGGAAAATATTTTGATCCATTGTGTTTTGTCTCTTTCAATTTTAGGAAAATGAACAATGATGATATTGGGGGAGGGGTTACATATTAGGATAGAAGGGACCTTCGCCCCCTTGCGGACAGGTCCAGGTGATATTTTGGTTTGGATCTTTGAGGTCGCACGTTTTACAATGTATGCAATTTGAAGCATTGATCCTATATGTTAGATGATCATGAGACTCTAGCCATTCGTAGACAGCGGCGGGGCAATAGCGTATGGAAGGTCCTCCATAGATTGCATATTCGGAGTCTTTTTGTTTTTCTAATGAGGCTATTTTTAAATGACAAGGTTGATTTTCTTCATGGTGCGTATTGGAAAGGGCAACACTTGTAAGGCGGTCAAAAGTTATAATACCATCGGGTTTTGGGTAAGCAATGGGGTGAAATTTTTCTGCTGGTTCAAGACAGGCATAATCTTCCTTGCCATGGGAGAGCGTTTTAAATAAGGAAAATCCGAACAATTGTTGCCACCACATATCAAAACCGGCAAGTTTAATCCCATATTTTGTGCCATATTTTGCCCAAAGCGGTTTGGCATTTCGCACTTTATAAAGATCTTTGCCAATGGGCCCTTTTCGCCATTGTTCTTCGATTTCTTTGACTTCATCATGGGCACGACCTTGCGCAAGAGCGGTCGCAATTTTATCGGCGGCTAATATGCCCGATAAGATGGCATTGTGTGATCCTTTGATACGAGGAACATTGACAAAGCCAGCAGAGCAGCCAATAAGAACCCCACCAGGAAAGGTGAGTTTTGGTACAGATTGCCACCCACCTTCACTGATTACACGCGCCCCATAGGAAAGACGTTTTGCCCCTTTGAAAATTTCATAGAGTTTTGGATGGGTTTTAAAACGTTGAAACTCTTCAAAGGGAGAAAGATAAGGATTTTTATAATCTAAGTGCACAACAAAACCGATGGAAATGATATTGTTTTCTTGGTGATAAAGAAAACCACCCCCGCCGGTATTATTGTCTAAGGGCCAACCGGTGAAATGTTGAACTAAACCGCGCTGGTGTTTTTGCGGTTCAATTTCCCAGAGCTCTTTGAGACCAAGACCAAACTTTTGGGGTTCTCGATTTTTGCTAAGGTTGAATGTTTGTATCAGTTGTTTTGTAATGGAGCCGCGTGCGCCTTCCGCAATTAGTGTATATTTTGCCAATAATGCCATACCAGGCATATAATTTTTTCCCGGGGTTTCATCTTTATTAAGTCCCATATCACTGGTGAGGACACCAATGATGGCTCCGCTCTCATTCTGGATGGTCTCTGTTGCAGAAAAACCTGGATAAATTTCGACACCCAGTGCTTCGGCTTTTTTGCTTAGCCAGCGGCAAACATTCCCAAGTGAAACGATATAACACCCGTCATTGGATAAGATTTTTGGGTACAAGATATTGGGTAATCGTGTCGCTTTTTGAGGCTTTAGAAAAAAAAACTGGTCACGGGTAACAGGGGTTGTGAAAGGATGGTCGTGATCACTTCTCCATTTTGGTAAGAGTGTATCAATACCGATGGGGTCAACAACGGCGCCAGAGAGAATATGGGCTCCAACTTCAGCCCCTTTTTCAACAATTGTGACAGAAAGCTCAGGATTAATTTGTTTCAGACGAATTGCAGCAGAAAGCCCTGCAGGACCTGCCCCGACAATGACAATGTCAAACTCCATACTTTCACGTTGGTCATGCAGAGGTGCTTTCATGGCTTATAAAGTTTTCTCCCATTCTGGAATAGTTTGGCGTGGATTGCCCACAAGAGGTAAAACAACGATTTGCATGGCGAAAAGTTCTATTGGTGTTAGCTCTGTTTGAACAATGACTTTTGTGAAAATTCATCTCTTCCTATTGAAGATGCTGAGAGGCATTCATAGCTTATAAAGCTTTCTCCAATTCTGGAATAATTTGGTGGAGATCTCCGACAAGGGCGTAATCGGCAATTTGCATAATGGGTGCTTCTTCATCTTTATTAATGGCAACAATAGTTTGTGCATCCATTATACCGGCTAAATGCTGGATTGCACCGGAAATGCCAACAGCGATATAGAGCTTAGGGGCAACAACTTTTCCTGTTTGTCCAATTTGCCAATCATTGGGAGCATAGCCTGCGTCAACTGCTGCGCGACTGGCGCCTAAAGCAGCATTTAATTTATTTGCAAGAGGAAGAAGAAGGGCCATAAATTGTTCTTGTGAACCAAGACCTCGTCCACCTGATATAATAATACGTGCAGAGGTAAGATCAGGACGATCACTTTTGTTGGTTTCTGCTTTTACGAAAGACGAAAGATTGGGATTGGGCGCTGGTGTTATTGTTTTAATGGGTGCAGAATTATTTTGGGAAGGCGTTGGTGTAAAAGAGGCTGTGCGAACGGTAATAATCTTTTTATGATCATGGCTGCGGACAGTTTCAATTGCATTGCCTGCATAAATGGGCCGTTTGAAGGTATCGGGTGAAAGAACGGCGGTAATATCTGAAATTTGCATAAGATCAAGAAGGGCTGCTACGCGCGGCATCACATTTTTTCCAGTACTGCTGGATGGCGCCATGATCACATCATAATCATTGGCGAGTGTGACAATTGTATTGGCCATAGGCTCGGCCAGTTGATGGGCTAAATAGTCAGCTTCAGCAGTAAGAACTTGCCGCACACCATTAAGTTTAGCACTCTTTTCTGCTATCGTTTGAATGTTTTCTCCACAAACTAAAATATCGATATCGCCTCCCAGTGCGTGCGCAGCGGTGAGTACTTTTGCGGTTTCTTCTGTATGGTGATCGGCTAATAAAAGAATTGCCATAATTTTTACCTTTTTATGTGCGTATTGCTTTTACTCTAGAGAATATTAAATGCAGTTTTTTTGTTTTAGTGCGTTGACAAGTTCTGTTACATTAGCAACTTTAATTCCAGATTGACGAGGTTTGGGCTCTTCAACACTTAAAATTGTGAGCCGTGCTTTCGTGTCGATGCCAAGATCAGCAAGAGCTTTTTGTTCAATGTTTTTCTTTTTTGCTTTCATGATATTGGGGAGAGAGGTGTAACGCGGTTCATTGAGCCGTAGATCGGTCGTCATAACTATGGGAAGGGGAAGGCAAAGGGTTTGTGTTCCATTATCAACCTCACGTGTAACGGTAGCATGCCCATTTTCTATGTTAAGATGTGAGGCAAAGGTTGCCTGTCCCCAACCAAGAAGAGCGGCGAGCATTTGTCCAGTTTGGTTGCTATCATCATCAATTGCTTGTTTTCCTAAAAAGACCATATCGGGTTTTTCTTCATTAACAATGGCTTTGAGAACCTTAGCGATGCTTAAAGGTTCAAGTGTCTCATCTGTTGTGACAAGAAGTGCCCGATCAGCCCCCATGGCAAGCCCTGTTCGTAAAGTTTCTTGGGCTGCTTCTGGTCCAATTGAAACAAGAACAACTTCTGAAATTTTACCAGATTCTTTTTGGCGAATTGCTTCCTCAACGGCTATCTCGTCAAAGGGATTCATAGACATTTTCACGTGAGACAGATCAACGCCTGTATTATCGGGTTTGACGCGTATCTTGATGTTATAATCAACAACACGTTTGACAGCGACAATTATCTTCATGATGATCCTCTTTGTTGGTCTAATCAAAAGTTTATAGCAATATTCATAAGAAACCAAATTGTTTAGAATGAAGTCTTCATTTATAACTTGTGTTCTCTTTCATATAAGTCTTTTTATGTTTACGTGTACTTTCTTGTCGTCATTTTCAATCGTCATCTCTTTTGCATTTTTATAATTGCCTTATTTGCTTGAATAAAAAGTAAAAAAATTAATCTGTCTTGGAAGAATATTCTTTTTTTTGTTTTATAGGCTTTGTTTATGATGGTGCAATAGGGACTTTATACGATGAAAAATGAAGCAAAAAAATAAAAATGAGGAATGATCTGACGCTTTAAACCTTAAGGGCAGAAAAATTAAGATCTTTCTTTCAAATAGTTGGGATGAATATTAGACAAATATTTTAGATAAAGAGTGGGAAAAATATTTCTAACAAAAATTTTGAGGGAATTCTTAAAGCTCTATTTACTAAAATAGAGCATACTTTCTCATCATTTCTTGTGATTCTTTTCAAAAAGGTTAATGAGGGGTAGGCATTTGTGAATACGAAGGGGCATACGAACGACCAGGTTGCCAATCAGGTTCGGAGAGATCAACCTTCTTCTTTTATTAAGCAGAAGGGGAGAGTGGATACGCCTGTGGAAGTAACAATGTCGGATATTGCTCAAAAATTACGTACTGTTTATGCACAAATGCAAATGAAACATTCATCCCGTCCTTTGAATCCGCAGGGAGTTGTCGAAGAACATTTTAAATCTTACTTAGATGATATTAGTCGGGCCATTTTGGCTGAATATTATATTCGTCGCCAAAGGGAAAAGAGAATTTTTGAGTCTTTAGAGCAGATTAAGACACTTGTTCAAAGTTTACAGAGTGAAAAAAAAAGCTTAAAAGAAGCTGCGATAACACGACAGATGCCTCATTCAAAATTATCTGATTCTGTTGTACAGAAACTTGCTCAGATGGAATGTGAAGAAAATCAAGAACGCTTATTCCTGCAAAAGGTGCAAAATTTTTCAGGACAAAACAGTATAAGTTCCCTCCAAACAAATGCTGAAAATGTGTTACAGCAAGAAAATAAAAGTTCTCTGCCCAGTGATGCACCTTTGCCCAGAGATGCTTTGAAGTCTTCTTTTAAAAAGACTGAAGAAGCAGCGGAGCATATTGTGATAGAAGAGAAGGGTATGGAGGTTCCAACATCTAACCATTGCTCAGTATCTCATCATTGTCTTGAGAATGATTTTTCTCCTACCTTAAAAGCACAGTCTCGCAGATATCTCTCTTTTTTATCTTATTTTGTAAAAAACAGTGTCCTTTGTTTTTTAACCGTTGCATTTATAGGTGTGATAACGTTATGTTTTTATAGCTTTTTAAAAGGAGCGCGTTTTTTTTAGCTTGTACGCTGTTGATGTTAATAGATGTGAAATGTATTGCGCATTCGTAATTGTACGAAAGCGATAACGATTGAAATTATCCTTTTAAACACGCAATAGAGATTATTGGACAAAGGGGATAAGTTGGAGAAAGATTCTCCAATTGTTAAAAGCCTCAGATTATCTTAAAGGTTCTGTCTGTGAGTATTTATTTGCCAATTGCTGAAATGTCACTCAATATGCTGATCTTGATTGGTATGGGAGTCATTGCTGGTTTTTTTTCAGGTCTTTTTGGTATTGGTGGGGGGTTTCTCATCACGCCTTTATTGATTTTTTATAATATTCCCCCTGCTATTGCGGTTGGAACAGGAGCTAACCAGATGATTGCATCATCTGTAACGGGGGCGATTACACATTTTAGACGACGGACTCTTGATATCAAGCTTGGTATTCTTTTGGCGATTGGAGGAGGGGTTGGTTCGTTAATCGGGATTGCGATTTTTTCTGTTTTGAAAAAGTTAGGTCAATTAGACCTCATGATTTCGCTTCTTTATGTGATTCTTCTTGGAAGTATAGGAAGCTTGATGATTGTTGAAAGTTGGTATGATATGATGCGCAAGCGTAAGGTGGATAAGGCCAGTGTTCGTCTTGTAGGTCGCCATCGACATAACTGGATTCATCGCTTACCGTTAAAAATGCGTTTTCGAGCATCTATGATCTATGTTAGCATTATTCCAGTGTTAGGGATTGGTCTCATTGTAGGGTTGTTGTCTTCTATTATGGGAATTGGTGGGGGTTTTTTTATGATCCCTGCATTGATTTATTTGCTGCGTGTTCCAACCAGTGTTGTGATAGGGACTTCACTTTTTCAGATTACATTTGTGTCTTCTTTCACGACAATTTTGCAAAGTATAACTCATCAATCCGTTGATATTGTCTTGGCTTTTTTGTTAATGCTTGGAGGAAGTATTGGTGCACAATATGGAACTCGGGCTGGACGGAAGTTAAAGGCTGAACAATTGCGTATGGCTCTTGCATGTTTGGTGTTGATTGTGTGTATGCGTCTTGCTTTTCAATTATTTGTACGCCCTGATAATCTTTTCTCTCTGGATATTCTTATGAGATAAAAATGGGTAAATTGTTTTCTTTATGCATCATTGCAAGTTGCTTTTGTTTTATTTCTTTTTCTACATGGTCACATGTTGGGACGACAGAAAAAACATTTATTGATCAAATTGATCACGAAACTGTCCAAATTATTGTAACAACAAATACAATTACGGTGGATACAAATTTTGCTGGTCGTGATCTCTATATTGCTGGTGTTTTAGAAAATATTGATCCATTATATTCTCAACAGAACCGTTATGATGTTATTGTAAGCTTGGAAGGACAAAACCGCCCAATGGTCATGCGGGAAAAAAAACGCAATGCTGGCGTATGGGTTAATACGGATTCCCTTATTTTTAAGAATGTTCCTCTTTTTTACTCTATGGTCACAACGCGTGAGATTGATGATATTACCAGCATTGAAGATTATAAACGTTTGGGGTTAGGGATACCCTATTTGCCATTGCAGACAGATGAACAAGATCAGAAAAAAGTACAAATCTTTCGTGATGAACTTACAAAACTGCAAAAAGCTAAAAGCCTTTATTATGAAGAAGTAGGCGGTGTTCGTTTTGGTTCTGATAAACTTTTTACAGCACATTTTCGCTTACCCGCCAATATTCCTGTTGGACATTATAAGGCTCGTGCTTATCTTTTTCGTGATGGACAGTTTATTGATAGTGCAACAACGACTCTTGAAATTGTTAAGGCGCATATTGCTTATACAATTTTCTATGCGGCGCACAACTATCGTTTTCTCTATGGTATTGTTGCGGTGATTATCGCTGTAAGCACAGGATTTTTATGTCGTTTTATTTTTCGCAAAGACTAGTGCAAGAAGAATATTTAAGGCGTTTATTTTTTATGAAAAATGCGTAAGACAAGAAAAATAGGCACAACAATAATAGCTCCCATCATGGTTATGTGGAAGAAATTTGTAAGCGTTATAAATCCTGTTTTCCATAAAGACTGAAGAAAATCTATTATTTTCTGTATGAGGTTGTGAGGTGTCCATCCAAAAAATTTCATTATAACACCCATGGAGAATGAAAGAATAAGTAACTTGAGACTAACACGGCTGAATGTTTCTTTAAGAAATACATGAAAAGAATTTGACATTTTTTTCTTTCGGCTCATTTAAATATACTTTCGAATCTTTAGAGTTTTTTTGTATTATCATTGGACAGTAATATTGTTAGCATAAAGAAAAAACATTTTCTCACTTTTTTCACCACTTTTGTACTGGTGTAATGTCGATGCTTATCGTTGAAATACACACGTGTTCTATTGTATTTTTGGCGGTATTTTCATGGCACTTTTTTTTATTAAATGAAAAAATCCTTTTCTTCTAATAAGTTGTAAGGGAATTTTTAGAACATTCTGGTATTTTGCATTAGAGTGAAAGTTTTCGTCCGTTGAAGATTTTATAACGGGTTTATTATTATCCCCTGTATAAAAATAATATTTCAAGGAAATTTACTTAAAAAAAGACTATCTATTCTAGTAATGCTGTGCTTATATAGGTATTATATTTAGATATTTCAACCTTAGTGAATTGAAAAGATATTTTTTGCTGAAAAATACAAGCAATGAATTGGGTGTTGTTAAAGGAGCAGTGGGATTAAAACAGGATGTTGAAAAAAGTTTTTTCTGTACGAGAACGTGAGTAAATATCAGGGTTTTATGGTGCGCGTGCTCTTTTTACTTTGAAATAAGATATAATGAGGAGCTTGTTATTGAGTGGAGAATTAAAAGTTCATTTTGTAGAAGGCGGAGAGGTGCTCAATATTAAAAATGGGTGAATTTTTCTGTTTTGTTGAAAGAGCAAGCTGTTATTAAGGCTCTTTATTATTAAGGTGCTTGAGCTAACAGGAGGAGTGCTTTGATGACGGAAAAAACGCTAGAAGAAAAAAGAAGAGATGAGCTTACTTGACAAGAGAGAAAGAGTTTCTGTCTTAATATTTTAAATGGTAGACGTTGTTATATCATCAGTAGATTTTGTTATCGGTTATGCCATTTATTTATATTAAATTGTTTTTCGGCGCATATCGGTGCGAGGGGTGGCTTATGAGTGTGGCAGGAAGAGCAGTTAGTCAAGGAGTGCTATTTGAATTTTTTAAACCTTTGTTTCTCAGAACCTATAGTTCACCTTATTTTACACGTTCTTATTGCGTGGGAATTATATAATAAACATTAAAAGGAAAAGTCTATGAACTTGAAAAGAAAAATATTGAAAAATAGCGGTTCTCTTGTTTCTGTTCTTATAGCACTGGGGATGGTTGTACAGCAAGTTGCAGCAAAAACACCGACCGATACCCTTGTGATGGCTTGGAATCTCGATGCGGTTAGTACGTTTGATCCGGCTCAAATTAATGATGTTTATGGGAGTGAAATTATTGGAAATGTTTGTGATAATTTGGTCAGTACTGCGACAGATGATCCAACGAAAATAGTTCCAGCTTTAGCAACACACTGGGATATTTCAGGGGGTGATCACAGTACGGTAATTACTTTTCATTTGCGTGATGGTTTGAAGTTTAATGATGGTAGAGCAGCCAACGCTAATGATCTTGTTTGGGGGATGAAGCGGATTGTCAAATTAAAAATGGCTGATGCGGCAACTTTTAATGAATATGGCATTACAGAGAAAAATATTGATGATGCTTTGCAAGCGCCTGATGAAAAAACAGTGGTGATGAAATTTGATAAGCCTTATCCAGCAGAGCTTATTCTTAATAATGTTGTTGCAAACCATGTAACGGCTTTGCTTGATCGTGAGACCATTATGAAGCATGAAAAAGATGGCGATCTGGGCAATCAATATTTGAAAACACATGCGGCTTGTGTTGGTCCTTATGAGTTAAAAAGTTGGCGCCCTGGAGAAGCTCTTTTGTTGCGAGCAAGCTCTCATTATTGGGGAGATGCACCAAAATTGAAGCAGATACTCATTCGTCATGTTGCAGAACCTGGAACACAACGTTTATTGTTGCAAAAACATGATATCGACGTTGCTCGTAATTTGACCCCTGAAGATCTTGCAGATCTACAAAAAACAACAGATGTTAAAGTGGAAAAGGTGTTAGTGCCAACCATGATGTACTGGGGATTCAACATGACAAATCCCATTTTTGCTAAAGAAAAAGTACGTTTGGCGATGCGCTATCTCATAGACTATGAAGGTTTTGGTAAGAAGCTTCTCAAAGGTGTTGGTATTCCACGGGCAAGTTTTATTCCTCTTGGTAACTTTGGGGCTTTGGATGAAAAAGAAGGGCAACCCTTTAAACTTGATATTCAAAAAGCCAAGAAACTTTTAGCAGAAGCTGGTTATCCGAATGGCTTTGAAGCAAATTTTCTCGTCTCAAATACTCCTTATACTTTAGCTCTTGCTCAGTCACTCCAAGATAGTGCAGCACAGGCGGGTGTGCATCTTAAAATTGAACGTGTGGCAGGGACACAGTTGTTTTCAAAGGTAGATGCCCGAGCTTTTGATACGACTTTTATCGGATGGAATAATGATTCTACGGATCCGCATACAATGGCTTTACGTCTTGTTTATAATCCGGATAATCGGTTTGAGGCAAAAAATACAGCCTATCCTAGTTGGACGCATGGGTATTTTGACGCAGAAATGAATCAAAAAGTTGAAGAGGCTTTATTTCAAAAAGATCCACAAAAACGGGCACAACTCTATGCTGATTTACAACGTGAATTGATGCAAAAAGGCCCTTATGCGTTTATCTATCAGAAATATAGTGTTATCGCGATGACATCTGATGTCAAAAAATGGGTTTGGAATAGTGCGCCGCGTATTTTTTATAGTGCAATTGAAAAATAGGTGTGTCTTCAATGCTCTCAAATAAATAAAGAGTATTATCATAATATATTCGGCGTTTTGTATAAGTTTTCGAGTTTTACAATACGTCGAATTTATGGATGAGGGGTGAGTATATTGTTGAATCTCTTTTCAAGGCCTTCTATGAAGAGTTTTTTCTCATTGAGGGTGTGTTTGTGGGGATATTAAGACTGAAGATTTTAACTTCTCTGGATTGAAAAGGGGCAATTTATTTGCTGATTATTTCCTGAAAAAGTCAGTGCAGCCAATGTTGTATGGTTTAATATTACTAAAGGATAAGAGGATTTACATGTTGAAGAAAAAATTCTTTATGAAAGTATATTGGGAGGGGGTGGAATATTAGTTCTTTATGTTGTCCATCTTTTCTTTGCTTTGAAAGATGATGAGATGACAATTGGAAGGTATTGTTTTACAGTGAGTGAGGCAAAAACTTGAAGAAGGAATAAAAGTCGTTGTGCTTAGCAAATTAACGAAATTTTCTGTTTTACCAGAGTTTCAAATTCTTATGAAGGCTCTTTTTATTAAGGGACTTGAGCTAACAGGGGATACTTTGATGACATTCAAAAATGTTAGAAGAGACAACCTTTCTCAGTAAGAGAGAAAAGGAATCTTAATCTTATAGATTTCAATCGTAGACATTAAGAGATCATGAATGGCTCTGTTATTGGTGGGGGCATCGTATATCAGTGTGTTTTCTTTTGTATGGTTTGGTTTACAAGTATGGACAAGAGGAATGATGAACAAGAAGGTTTTGGGGAAAGGTTTTAAAGCTTTATCTTTCGGTGCTTATGGTTCGTTCCATTTTATTACTTTGCGTGTTTTTGCGATGTGGGAAATTTATATAATAAACTTTAAAGGAAGAAATCTATGAATTTAAAAAGAAAAATATTAAAAGGGAGTAGTCCTTTTGTTTCTGCTCTTATAGCTTTGGGGATGGTTGTACAACCAGTTTCAGCAAAAACACCGACCGATACCCTTGTAATGGCTTTGAATCTTGATTCAATTGAGACTTTTGATCCTGCGCAGATCAATGAACGTTATGGCAATGAAATTATTAGCAATATTTGTGATAATTTGATCGATTCTGCAACAGACGATGCTGCTAAAGTTGTTCCTTCTTTGGCAAAAAGTTGGGATGTTTCGGATGATGGCAAAGGGACAGTGCTTACTTTTCATCTGCGTGATGGTCTGAAATTTAATGATGGTCGTCCTGCTGGTGCCCATGATCTTGTTTGGAGTATGAAGCGGATTGTTAAGTTAAAATTGTCTGCAGCGGCAATGTTCAACGAGTATGGAATTACGGAACAAAATGTTGATTCTACTCTCCAAGCCCCAGATGATAAGACCGTGGTGATGAAATTTGATAAGCTTTATCCAGCACAGCTCATCCTTAGCCATATGGTTACACTTCGTCTTGCTGCTTTGCTTGATCGTGAGACAATTATGAAACACGAACAAGATGGTGATATGGGCAATCGCTATTTGGCAAGTCATGCGGCTTGTGTTGGTCCTTATCAGTTAGTGAACTGGCGTTCTGGAGATGCGATTTTGTTGCGGGCAAGCTCTCATTATTGGGGAGAGGAACCCAAGTTGAAGCAAATTCTCATTCGTCATATTGCAGAGCCGGGTACACAACGTTTGTTGTTGGAAAAACACGATATTGATGTGGCTCGTAATGTAACGCCAGAGGATATAGCCGATCTTCAAGCAACAACAGATATTAAAGTCGAAAAAGTGTTGGCACCGTCCATGATAATATGGGGCTTCAATGCAACAAACCCCATTTTTGCCAATGAAAAAGTACGTTTAGCGATGCGCTATCTTATCGATTATGACACTTTAGGAAAGACTCTTCTTAAAGGTGTTGGTATTCCACGGGCAAGCTTTATTCCCATTGGGAATCTTGGGGCATTGGATGAAAAAGAAGGACAACCCTTTAAACTTGATCTTCAAAAAGCTAAGCAGCTTTTAACGGAAGCAGGTTATCCGAATGGTTTTGAGGCTAATATTTATGCAGGGACTTCTCCCTATCCTTTTGCTTTGCCTATTGCACAGTCTATTCAAGATAATGCAAAAAAGATAGGTGTGAACTTTAAGATTGAACATTTTGTGGGGACACAGTTGTTTTCAAAACTTTATGCACGCAGTTTTGATACAATTTTTGTTGGATGGAATAACGATTCTGCGGATCCTCATACAATGGCTTCACGTCTTATTTTTAATCCCGATAATCGGTTTGAAGCTAAAAATACGGGTTACCTTAGTTGGTGCCTTGGGTATTTTGATGAAGATATGAACAAAAAGGTAATGGAAGCCTTGTTTGAAAAAGATTCACAGAAGCGGGCGCAAATGTATGCTGATTTGCAGCGTGAATTTATGCAAAAAGGACCTTTTGCCTTTGTCTATCAGACATATAGCATTATCGCTATGACACCTGATGTCAAAAAATGGGTGTGGAATAGTGCACCACGTATTTTTTATAATGCCATTGAAAAATAAGCATGTTTTCAATGTTGTAACATAACAATGAATGTAAAGACGATATCTTCGATGTTTTGTGCAGGGCTTAAAAGCTTTACAAAATATCGAAGTTTATCGGTAAAATGCATTACAGAATATTTTAACATACTCTTTTTAAAAGAAGGGCTATGCATTTTATGAAAAATCCTATATATAGGTATTAGGATTGGAGATTTCAATCTTAAGTGAAGTAAAAAATAATAAATTTATTTGTTCAAGAAGCGGGCATACCGAATATAAGCAGAATTTAGTATTTTTTAGAAAAAGCGGGGACCTTAAAATGTGCTGTTGAGAAGAAATTGGGTTATGTGCAGGTGCATTGGGGGAATATGAGGTTATTGTGGAGCGAATGCTTCAAATTTACCATCTTTCCTTAAAAATGATGAAATGCTGAAGATCGCCCAGAGATTCTCCTTTGTGTATGGGGGCATGGAAGCTCAAATTTCCTTGTGGGGAAGGAGAGGAGTGGCCATTGTTGGGGTAAACTATGCTTGTGGGGATTATCAAGGTATCAAAGGGTGATTGAGGTTTGAAAGCAACTGAAGTCAGTGCTCCGAAGGTTCTTTTGGGAAAATCACAAAAAGATTTTTAAAGCAGAAGTTTTGTTTGATGCGATAAAGAAGATCTTTGGCTTGTATCTTCAAAGTTACAGGTGTTGTGACATCGCCCATAGATGCTGTCATTTGTGGTATCACTCATCGTTTATCAGATCATTTTCCGTTGTCTCTTTTGTTTTAGCCTACCAATATCGCTCTCAAGCGGTGGTTCTTGCTGTTTAAAGGGTTTGATATTTTGTCTTGAGGAGCTGTGTTTTAAAAGCCTGGTCTTTTTATTTTTGCACGTTTTTATTGCGTGAGGAATTTATATAATAAACTTTAAAGGGAAAAACCTATGAGCTTAAAGAGAAAAATATTAAAAGGGAGCAGTCCTTTTGCTTCTGTAATTATTGCTTTTGGGATGTTGGTGCAACCAGTTTCAGCAAAAACACCGGCCGATACCCTGGTGATGGCTTGGGATCTTGATGCAATTAGTAATTTTGATCCTGCGCAGCTCAATGATCGGTATGGTGCTGAAATTGTTGTCAATGTTTGTGATAATTTAGTCGATTCTGCTAAAAATGATGGAAGTAAAATTGTTCCTTCTTTGGCAAAGAGTTGGGATGTTGCAAGCGATGACCAGAGTACGGTGATTACTTTTCATCTACGCGATGATTTGAAGTTTAATGATGGTCGGCCTGCTGGTGCTCGTGATCTTGTTTGGGGGATGAGGCGAGTTGTCAAATTGAAGCTGTCTAATGCAGCAACTTTTAATGAATATGGTATCACAGAACAAAATGTTGATGAGGCTTTTCAAGCACCCGATGAGAAAACGGTGGTGATGAAATTTGATAAACCTTATCCAGCAGAGCTTATTCTGAGCAATATTTCCACTAATCGTACTGTTGCTTTGCTTGATCGTGAGACACTGATGAAACACGAACAAGATGGTGATATGGGTAATCGCTATTTGGCTAATCATGCTGCTTGTGTTGGTCCTTATCAGTTAGAAAGTTGGCGTCCTGGAGAAGGAATTTTATTGCGGGCAAGTTCCCATTATTGGGGAGAGGCACCCAAATTAAAGAAAATCTTAATTCGTCATATTGCAGAGCCTGGAACACAACGTTTGTTGTTGGAAAAACACGATATTGATGTGGCTCGTAATTTGACACCAGAAGATATAGCTGATCTTCAATCAACAACAGATATTAAGGTTGAAAAAATATTGGCTCCATCTCTGATTGTCTGGGGTTTCAATGTGACAAATCCTATTTTTGCCAATGAAAAGGTACGTTTGGCGATGCGCTATCTTATCGATTATGACACTTTGGGAAAGACTCTTCTTAAAGATGTTGGTATCCCACGGGCAAGCTTTATTCCTCTTGGTAATTTTGGAGCTTTGGATGAAAAAGAAGGGCAACCCTTTAAACTTGATCTTAAAAAAGCTAAGCAGCTTTTAATAGAAGCAGGGTATCCGAATGGTTTTGAGGCTAATATTTTTGCTGGAAAATCTCCTTATCCTTTTGCTTTGCCTATTGCTCAGTCTATTCAAGACAATGCAAAAAAGGTAGGTGTGCGCTTTAAGATTGAACATTTTATCGGTACGCAGTTGTTTTCAAAACTTTATGCCCGCAGCTTTGATACAATTTTTATAGGATGGAATAATTCTTCTTCTGATCCTCATACAATGGCTGCACGTTTTATTTTAAACCCTGATAATCGGTTTGAGGCTAAAAACACAGGCTATCCTAGTTGGTGCCATGGCTATTTGAATGAAGATATGAATAAGAAGGTGAAAGATGCCCTCTTTCAAAAAGATCCACAGAAGCGGGCGCAAATGTATGCTGATTTGCAGCGTGACTTCATGCAAAAAGGTCCCTATGCTTTTATCTATCAGACATATAACATTGTTGCTATGACACCTGATGTGAAAAAATGGGTGTGGAATGGTGCACCACGTATTTTTTATGCTTCCGTTGAAAAATAAACCTATTTTCAATGTTATAACTTATAAAAATACGATCACGATATCTTCGACGTTTTGCATAGGATTTAAAATTTTTGCAAAACGTTGAAGTTTATCGCTAACAAATCGATCTGTTGTATAGGGAAGGCTTTCTCAAGATATAGCTCTTTTAGAAAGATATTTTTTTTCTCATTAAATTTTTATGGATGTTGAGATTGAATATTTTCACTGTCGTTGATAAAATTCTGGATGAAATAATCAGCATATTTTAAACCTTGATGATTTTAGTCATCAGTTTGAGACTAAGGATAGAGGCTGTTTTCTCACTGCTACCGCGGATATGGGGTGAAGCGATAAGTTAAAAAATTAAAGATGCATTGTTTTGAAAAGAACCACAAAATAGGCGTAAAGAATTGAAGAATGGTAAGTTTATTTGGTGAAAAGACAACTGCAACGAATGTTGCAGAATTTACTGTTTCCGAAATAGCAGGTGCTTTAAAGCGTGTTGTGGAAGAAAAGTTTGGGTACGTACGGGTACGTGGGGAGATCTCGGGTTACCGCGGTGCTCATGCTTCGGGACATGCTTATTTTTCCTTAAAAGATGATAAAGCGCGGTTGGAAGCTGTTATTTGGCGCGGGTTTATGGAAAAGCTCAAATTCCCTCCTGAAGAAGGGATGGAAGTTGTTGCTGTCGGCAAGCTTACGACTTATCCAGGGTCATCGAAATATCAAATTGTCATTGAAGCTCTTGAACCAACAGGGGTTGGTGCTTTGATGACTCTTCTTGAAAATCGTAAGAAAAAATTTGCAGAAGAAGGCTTATTTGATGAAGCAAAGAAAAAGCCTTTGCCTTATATGCCTCGAGTTATAGGTGTTGTAACATCACCAACGGGGGCTGTTATTCGTGATATTATTCATCGTATATCTGATCGTTTTCCGTTGCATATTTTGGTTTGGCCTGTCCGTGTTCAAGGGGAAACAAGTGGGAGTGAAGTGGCTGCTGCTGTTGAAGGTTTTAATGCACTTTCTTCAGGAGGACCAGTTCCAAAACCTGATCTGCTTATTGTTGCACGGGGAGGAGGAAGTTTAGAAGATTTGTGGGGGTTTAATGACGAAGCTGTTGTTCGTGCTGTTTATGCTTCTGAGCTTCCCGTTATTTCTGCTGTTGGGCATGAAACAGACTGGACTTTGATTGATTATGTCGCTGATTGGCGTGCGCCAACCCCTACAGGAGCCGCAGAAAAGGCTGTCCCTGTTAAGCTTGATCTTGAAGTGAGTGTTGCGTCACTTGGGGCACGTTTGCGTAAAGGACTTGCACGTTCTTTTGATTTTCATCAACAAAAGCTGCGTGCAGCTAGACGAGGTCTTCCTAGTGTCGACCAACTGTTCGCTCTACCGCGGCGTGGTTTTGATGAAATTTCAAGTCGGTTACAGCGTGCTCTTTGTGTGAGTTATGATAAAAAACGTTTTTCTTTTCATGCCCTTCATCTCCGTCTTTCGCCTCGTTTGTTAAAGAGTGAAAAAGCACATCGCTATACAAAGGAATATACGGCACGCCTTCATCGTGCTTTTATGCGTAGTATAGAAAAACAATACGCGGCGTTAGAGTTGGCATGTAGACTTTTAAAAAGTACTTCTTATCAGAATATTTTAGAGCGTGGTTTTGTTTTGGCTTTGGGGCAAGATCATAAGCCTATTAAACGGTTGGCACAATTTCCTGAAAATGGACAAATAAATTTACGCTTTTTTGATGGAGATATCTGTGTTGCAACACAAGAGCCTGCTTCCTCGACACGTTCAAAACACAAGAAGATAAAATCGCCAAGTGATGACCAAGGAACGCTCTTTTAATATGGTAAATGTGGTGCTTGATAAAGGACTTCTTAAGGGGAGGGATGGAAAAGTTCGTTGCGCATGGGCAGGAACGGATCCACTTTATTGTGCTTATCATGATAACGAATGGGGAAAACCTGTTTTTGAGGATATCCCTTTGTTTGAAAAAATTTGTCTTGAAGGTTTCCAAGCGGGGCTTTCTTGGTTTACGATTTTAAAAAAACGTTCTTCTTTTCGAGAGGCATTTGATCACTTTAATTTTGAAAAAATCAGTCATTATAATGCGCTAAAGGTGCAAACATTGATGCAGAATAAAGGCATTGTTCGTCATCAAGGAAAAATTCGATCAGTGCTTAATAATGCCTTGAGAGCACAGGAAATTATAACCGAGTGGGGGAGTTTATCCCACTATTTCTGGTCTTTTCAGCCCCCACAATCGGAGCGTTATGAAAAGATAGATTTTCAAACATTGTTGGAAAACCCCATCACTCCAGCTTCTCTTCGCCTTTCTCAAGATTTAAAGAAGCGCGGCTGGACGTTTGTTGGTCCCACGATTTGTTATGCTTTTATGCAGTCTGTAGGGATTGTCAATGATCACCTTGAAGGGTGTTTTTGTCGATAAATTGGTAAAACTTCTGTCATAAGAGCAGTGATTGATAGGATAAGCATCGAATTGTTTCATAAATGTGTGATTACACAAACTCCATTATATAAGATAATTGAAGCATACAAATGATACAATAGTGGTGATTTTTTTAATTATTGTTGGTCATCAAAAGGATAAAAGTATACTTTTGAGAATGCAAAAACAAATGCAAAAAAGAGTAATATCTTAACTATTCTGTATCTGAAGTTAGATAAGGAGGATGTTTTATATATAAAGCAGGATACCATTGGGTTTCTAATTCATGTGCGTTCTTAAAAAATACTTCGCTCCAAAGCTTATTTTGCGATGGTGCTGGTGAATGGTGTAACAGTAAAGCTATTAAGCATCACCATCTTATACTTATGAAGAAATAAGCCGGCACCATCACACACACTTTGCCCACTCTAAAATATTGTGACAGCGTTTGGCATTTGAAATGGTTTAGAAAAGGTATTTTATTTCCGTTAATGACATGGACGTTACATAAGTAGTGAATATTTTATTCATGTTTATTGATAATGCAAAATGGTTTTTAGGTGGGGGCTGTTGTTGTATTGTTATATTTTGCTTGGGTTGATCGTTGGTTTATTTGTGTGAGGCTCTATTGTTCAAGACCTTCCTAGGTCATACACAATAAAGTACTGCGATGAAAAATTGACATTAAATAACTCAAGCTGCTTGTGTTAGGGGTTATTATCTGATAACTTTTCCCTATTAGAGAGGAGTTTTACTGCGTATGTGCTCCATTTTGGGGAGGATGTTTAAGCTCAGACAGGCTGGTATTCAAGACATTTTTCATTGAATCTTTGTATGTTAATGTTGAAACCAAGCATTTTATTACAGCATGTTGTTTGCCATTCTATTTTTATAGCGGCAAAGCAATAATGCAAATTAAAGTTTAGAAGGTTTTATATTCGTTATGTCTTTGGGGAAAATTGTATCATGAAATTTTGTTTTGATGATTAATTAGAAGGTGATAGAGCTTATTATCGCGTGCAAAGAGATATTACGACAAAGAGTGCGATATTGGTTGGTAAAACATATATTCTATGTTCACTATGGTTTGATTGAAATTGTCAATCAATAAATTTATAAAGTTGATGAAATTTAAAAGTCGATGATTTTGTGTAAGGGATGAAAATATATTTGTTCAATCTTTATAATTATAAACTTACATATCATTTCATTGTTATTCATTGATAAAAAAATAAAGGGGAGAATTTATGAACTTGAAAAGAAAAATATTGAAAAGAGGTGGTTTCCTTGTTTCTGTTTTTATGTCAATGGGGATGTTAGTACAACAAGCTTCAGCAAAAACACCGACCGATACCCTTGTGATGGCTTGGAATCTGGATGCAATCAGTACATTTGACCCCGCGCAATTCACAGATGTTTATGGAAGTGAAATTATTTACAATGTTTGTGATAATTTGGTCAGTACTGCGACAGATGATCCAACGAAAATAGTTCCATCTTTAGCAACACACTGGGATGTTTCAGGGGATGATCACAGTACGGTAATTACCTTTCATTTGCGTGATGGTTTGAAGTTTAATGATGGTAGAGCAGCCAACGCTAATGATCTTGTTTGGGGGATGAAGCGGATTGTCAAATTGAAGATGGGGAATGCAGCAATTTTTAATGAATATGGCATTACAGAGAAAAATATTGATGATGCTTTGCAAGCGCCTGATGAAAAAACAGTGGTGATGAAATTTGATAAGCCTTATCCAGCAGAGCTTATTCTTAATAATGTTGTTGCGAGTCGTGCGACGGCTTTGCTTGATCGTGAGACCATTATGAAGCATGAAAAAGATGGCGATCTGGGAAATCGGTATTTGAAAACACATGCGGCTTGTGTTGGTCCTTATGAGTTAAAAAGTTGGCGCCCTGGAGAAGCTCTTTTGTTGCGAGCAAGCTCTCATTATTGGGGAGATGCACCAAAATTGAAGCAGATCCTTATTCGTCATGTTGCAGAACCTGGAACACAACGTTTATTGTTGCAAAAACATGATATCGACGTTGCTCGTAATTTGACCCCTGAAGATCTTGCAGATCTGCAAAAAGCAAAGGATATTAAAGTTGAAAAGGTGTTAGTGCCAACCATGATGTACTGGGGATTTAATACGACAAATCCCATTTTTGCTAAAGAAAAAGTACGTTTGGCGATGCGCTATCTCATAGACTATGAAGGTCTTGGTAAGAAGCTTCTCAAAGGGATTGGTATTCCGCGGGCAAGTTTTATTCCTCTTGGTAACTTTGGGGCTTTGGATGAAAAAGAAGGGCAACCCTTTAAGCTTGATATTCAAAAAGCCAAGAAACTTTTAGCAGAAGCTGGTTATCCGAATGGCTTTGAAGCAAATTTTCTTGTTTCAAATGCTCCTTATACTGTGCTCTTTGCCCAGTCACTCCAAGATAGTGCAGCACAGGCAGGTGTGCATCTTAAAATTGAACGTGTGGCAGGGACACAGTTGTTTTCAAAAGTAAATGCACGGGCTTTTGATACGGCTTTTATCGGATGGAATAATGATTCTGCGGATCCTCATACAATGGCTTCACGTCTTGTTTATAATCCGGATAATCGGTTTGAGGCAAAAAATACAGCCTATCCTAGTTGGAAGCATGGGTATTTTGATGCAGAGATGAATCAAAAAGTTGAAGAGGCTTTATTTCAAAAAGATCCACAAAAACGGGCAAAAATATATGCTGATTTACAACGTGAATTGATGCAAAAAGGCCCTTATGCGTTTATCTATCAACAATATAGTGTTATCGCGATGACATCTGATGTCAAAAAATGGGTTTGGAATAGTGCGCCGCGTATTTTTTATAGTGCAATTGAAAAATAAGCGTGCTTTTTCGTGCCGTCCAAGATAAAAAAGGCTTGAGGCATCATTACATGGTAAAAATATTCTCCTAAAGAAGAGTTCTTTAGTTTTTTTAGGAGAATAAAATTGTGGGGGGCGTATATGATTGAGGTCATTTATAAGGCGGAGCGAAGAGGGGAAGTTATATTGGGGAGGTTTTTTGTTTATGATTACAGATTTTCCTCATTTGAATAATAAATCTCTCTATGAGAAAAATTACTTTATAGATGCTCAGTTTGATTAAATGAAGTTGATATTTGATACCATGCTGTTTAGAAGATGAAGTTACAAGTACTTTCTATAAAAAGGTATGGGAACACAAAAAGAAAAGATAAAATGGGGGAAAAAGAGTGTTGAAAAGAATTTGTATTTTATTAAGCACAATGGGATTTTTAAATGGGGCTGTAGTACCAGCATTCAGTGCTTCGTCTAAAGATATATTGGTGATGGCATGGAATATTGATTCAATTAGTAGTTTTGATCCAGCGCAAACCGTTGAGGTTGTGACAAGTGAATTATTGACGAATATTTGCAGTGCGCTTGTGCAATATGATGAGCATGATCCTACAAAAATTCGTCCTGCTATGGCACAATCTTGGGATGTGTTAGATGGTGGGAAAAGAATAGTTTTTCATCTTCGTGATGATTTAAAGTTTGATGATGGAAGAAAAGCAACGGCGCAAGATCTCGTATGGTCGATGCGCCGGATTATTAAACTGGGATTAGGGTACTCTCAGTTTTTGAAGGATTATGGCTTTACTAAAGACAATATGGAAACGCATATTCAAGCCCTTGATGATAAAACTTTACAGTTAAAGGTAGATAAACCCTATCCTATTCAGCTTATATTGACAGCTATTGCACAATCCTATGCTTCTGCTTTGCTTGATCGGAAAACAGTTGAAGCAGAAAGTGTTAATGGTGACATGGGCAATAAATATTTGGCTACCCATACAGCCTGTGTTGGACCTTATAAATTGGTACGCTGGTCTCCTGGAGAAAAAGTTGTATTAGAAGCAACACAACATTACTGGGGAAATGCACCTAAAATTAAGCAAATTGTTGTACAGCATGTTGCGGATTCAGCCAGTCAAAGACTTCTTTTGGAAAAGGGTGATGTAGATATAGCGCGTGATCTTTCTTCAGAGGATATTTTAGATATTGAAAAGCAGGGAGGACCAGTCAAAATTAGTCGTGTTTTACGACCACAGATTATTTATCTGTCGCTGAATAATAAGAATACAATTTTTGCTAACGAAAAGGTACGTTTGGCACTTCGTTATTTGGTTGATTATGAGGGGCTTGGAAAGACCGTTTTAAAGGGTATTGGCATTCCACGCGCGAGCTATATGGCGTTGGGAATTCCTGGCGCTTTGGATGAAAAAGAAGGAGTGCCCTTTAAGTTAGATTTGGAAAAAGCCAAACAGTTGATTAGTGAGGCTGGTTATCCCAATGGTTTTAAAGCTAATCTTTTAGTGGGTAGTCTTAGTTATATGTCCTCTGTCGCGCAGTCTATTCAAGCCAATGCGCACAAAATTGGTGTTGATTTTACCATTGAGAAAATGGCACAAAATCAATTGTTAAGCCGTGTGCGTGGTGGAAATTATGATAGTGCACTTATGGGATGGGGAAGTGCTGATCCTGATGGGCATCCTGCTTCGTTAAATCATGTTTTTAATCCTGATCCAACATTTACAAAAAAGCATAATATGTATTTAGCTTGGCGCGCTGGATATTATGATGAAAATATCAATAAAATGGTGATGGATACTTTGTTTGAGCAAGATCAAAATAAGCGGCTTTTGCAATATCGTGCTTTACAAAATTATGTGTTTGAACACGGTCCTATGGTTTATTTATTTCAGACATATTATACTGTTGGGATGGGATCAGATGTCAAAAAATGGGTTTGGAATAGTTTTAGGCTTTACTACAATGAAGCAGAAAAATAAAAAGAAGTATTATGTTATCGAGAAGGATTGCAGAACGTGCTAATAATAAATTGTTTCATTCTATAAAAAAGTGTTCGCTTTATATTTTATCGCTACAGAGGGGATTTTAATAATGGTTTTGCCACTTTCAGAGACTGAAAGAGCTGTATCAGAAAAGCAGAGAAAATTATTTTTATGGGACTTTTTGTCCAAGGGATTAAAACTTCTTATTTCAGTTTTTATCACATTGCTTGGGTTGGTGACGATTACTTTTTTTCTTGGTCACCTTCTTCCTCTCGATCCTGTTCTCTCTATTCTTGGTGATAATATCAGTCAGGAAGCTTATGATGCCATGTATTATAAGCTGGGTCTTGATAAGCCGTTGATTGTTCAATATTGGAAGTATCTTCATAATGTATTTTTATTTGACTTTGGAGATGCTTTAACGTCTGGGCGTCCTGTTTTAGAAGATATTATGCGTGTATTTCCTGCAACATTAGAGCTTGCAACTGTTGCTATTGTTATTGGCACAACTCTTGGAATCCCCTTTGGTGTTTTTGCGGCAATGTATCGCGATTCATTTATTGATTATGTTGTCCGTGTTTTTACACTTTTGAGTTATTCTACACCGACATTTTGGCTTGGGCTCATGGCATTGTTAATATTTTACGCGAAGCTTAGCTGGGTTGGTGGTCCAGGACGACTTGATTTTCTTTATGAATATTCTTTTGAACCCAAAACAGGATTTTTTCTTTGGGATACTGCTAGCCAAGGACAATGGGAGGCTTTTGGGAATGTCTTTAGCCACATTATCACGCCTGCTTTGATTTTGGCTTTCGGGGCTATGGCTTATATTAGTCGTATGACTCGTGGGTTTATGATTGAGCAACTCAATCAGGAATATATCATTACGGCACGTGTAAAGGGATTATCATGGGCGCGAACGGTTTGGGGGCATGCCTTTCGGAATGCTGCTGTTCAAGTTATTACCGTTGTTGCACTTTCTTATGCTTTTTTATTAGAGGGGGCTGTTTTGACGGAGACAGTTTTTGCTTGGCCTGGTTTTGGGCATTACTTGACAAATGCTCTTCTCGCTGGAGATATGAATGCAGTTGTAGGATGTACTTTACTTGTAGGGTTTATCTTTGTCGCTATTAATTTATTTTCTGATTTGCTTTATCGCATTTTTGATCCAAGGACACGTTGAATATGACAGTCAGTAATCATCATAAATCGCCATCATCATCTTCTTTGAGCTTTTGGTTAAACGATCCTGTTCCACAGTCCATAATTCAAGCAAACATACAAAGAATTTATCACGCATTGGTAAAGTTTTTTCATAACTTTTCGGCTGTATTTGGTCTGCTTATTATTTGTATTATTATCATATGTGCACTTTTTGCTCCTTGGATTGCGACGCACGATTTTCTTAGCAATGATCTGGGGCATCGGTTGCAGCCTCCCTCTATGGCCCATTATTTTGGGACAGATGAGTTAGGACGTGATATTTTTAGTCGCCTTGTTTTTGGTTCTCGTATTACTCTTTATGTTGTCTTTCTTACAACAATTATTGTTGGGCCAATAGGGCTTATTGTTGGGACTGTCTCTGGTTATATGGGAGGATGGGTTGATACTGTGCTCATGCGCATTGTTGATATTTTTCTCGCTTTTCCAGGTTTGATTTTAGCTCTTGCCTTTTCAGCCGCATTGGGACCAGGGATAGAAAATGCTTCTATTGCAATTTCGATTGCAGCATGGCCACCAATTGCGCGTTTAGCGCGCGCTGAAACTTTGACGATACGTTCTTCTGATTATGTTTCTGTAGTTCGCTTGCAGGGAGCTTCTGCTTGGCGAATTATTTTGTTTCATGTTGTGCCCATGTGTATTCCTTCAGTGATTGTACGATTAACTTTAGATATGTCTGGGATTATTTTAACAGCTGCTGGCCTTGGATTTTTAGGGTTGGGAGCACAACTTCCAAGTCCTGAATGGGGGGCGATGCTTTCTTCGGGGCGGGAATTTATGATGACAAATTGGTGGTTGGCAGCAATACCAGGCTGTGCAATATTATTTGCAAGCCTTGCTTTCAATTTGTTGGGTGATGGTCTTCGTGATGTATTGGATCCACGCAATGGGTAATAAATTATTAGAAGTAGAAGATTTACGTATTTCTTTTCCTACAACGCGCGGCATTGCAGAAGTTGTGCGCGGTGTTAGCTTTTCTGTCGGAAAAGAAAAAATTGGTATTGTTGGTGAATCTGGGTCGGGAAAATCGATGACTGGACGGGCAATACTAAAGCTGAGTCCAAAATCCGCCATTGTTAAAGCTAAAAAAATGCGCTTTGAGGATGTTGATTTATTGACTGCAAGTGAACCTCAGATGCGAAAAATCCGTGGTAAGCGTATTTCAATGATTTTACAGGATCCCAAATATTCACTTAATCCCTTAATACGGATTGGGGAGCAGATTATGGAGGCTTACCGTATTCATTACCGTGTTTCAAAAGCTGAAGCACGGGAGCGGACCATATCTATGTTAGAATCTGTTCATATCCGTGATCCTGAACATGTGATGCGTCTCTTTCCTCATGAAATATCTGGAGGGATGGGGCAGCGTGTGATGATTGCAATGATGCTCATTCCAAAACCTGATTTAATTATTGCCGATGAGCCAACATCTGCACTTGATATTACGGTCAGACGACAAGTTTTATCTGTATTAGATGAACTTGTGACAAAGTCTGGAACGGGGCTTATTTTCATTAGTCATGATTTGAATATGATTGCTGATTTTTGTGATCGTATTTTGGTGATGTATGCGGGACGTGTGCTAGAAGAGTTGCCTGCTTCTGATTTGTCTCGCGCTTGTCATCCTTATACAAAGGCTTTGCTAGCAAGTTTGCCACGGCTTGATAATCCTGTTGATGTTTTGGCTGTTCCTGAGCGCGACCCTGATTGGTTGTATAATCCTACGATTGTTAATGGTGTTGAGGAGGTTCCTCATGGCAAATTGTGAGAATATTATTGATGTTTCTAATTTATCTGTAACGTTTGGGCACAGGCACAAGGCCGTAACCGTTGTTAAAAATGTTAATTTTCATATTAAGCGTGGTGAAGCTTATGGTTTAATTGGTGAATCCGGATGTGGAAAATCAACTATTTTAAATACATTGGTGGGGCTTATTCCAGAATATAGTGGAAAGTTTCTTTTTGATGGAGAAGAAGTCGCAAAAAAAAGGGGCAAGAGTTTTCTGCGCCGTATTCAGATGGTTTTTCAAGATCCTTATGCGTCGCTTCATCCAAGAAAAATGGTTCATACGGTGCTTTCTGAATCGCTTAAAATCCACGGTATGGATAATCAAAGAGAAAGGGTGGAGGATGCTTTAGATTCCGTTGGCTTAAATTCTTCATTTCTTTATCGTTATCCTCATGAATTATCTGGAGGGCAGCGCCAACGTATTGCTCTTGCTCGTGCTTTAATTATCGAACCAGAGGTTTTGTTACTTGATGAGCCAACATCTGCATTGGATGTGTCGGTGCAGGCTGAAATTTTAAACTTGTTGAAATCGTTACGCGAGAGAAAAAAGCTTACTTATTTGATGGTATCTCATGATCTTTCTGTTGTTGCCCATATTTGTGAACGGGTTGGAATTATGCATAAAGGGATTATTCTTGAAGAACTTAGCAATGATGAGTTGCGTAATCTCCATGCGCAACACGATTATACAAAAGAGTTTTTTGAAGCCAGTATTGAGCCTATCGTTCATAGAGAACAAAGAGCATGATCGATTTTTTTGAACAAAAAATGTCGTTTTTTGTTTTGAAGTTTTTGGAGATGTTTGGCGGCTTTGTTAAAAGGGAAGGGAGGATAATAGGATTTTTTTTAGTTATGAATTTTCTGGATAGTGTTTAAGCTATAATATTTAAAATCCTATTAGAACTCAGGTTTTGAAATATATAAGTGATTTAACATAAATTCTTTGTTTGATAGTGTTATCTTATTTTTTACTTATCATTTTATGTTTAGTTTTTTTTATTTTAAGATTTTAAGCATTAAATGTGTGAGAAATAACAGAAGAGAATAATGGCTGCGTGTTCTGAAAAAGCTTCTTATTATTTTATAATATCATCTTATTTTTTAGTTATGCTCTTTTTTAGAGCTTTGGGTATTATTCATCGAAAGATGCTAAGCTTTATTTTTTATAAAAGAAGAATTTTTGTAAAAAAATTCCAATGATCAATGACAGTCTTCAAATATTTTGTTGCTTTCAGTTTAAAAAAACGTTTAAAAAACAAATCGTCATAGAATTAAAAAGGCAGCATATCGTGCTGCCTTTTTTGTTACATTGAATAGAATGGCTATTTTACAGTTTTGCTTCAAAACTGATAGCGTATTCCGCCTGAAAAGCTTGCTCCCGATATACCGGTTTTTTGCAGCTTTTGTTGATAGCTGACATCACCATGAAGGGAGAGATTCGTGGATAATTGTGCACTGATACCAAGCCCACCTTCAATCGCAGCTCCCATAGCATCAAGTTTATAATCCTTATCAATATGGAGTGCTTGATCATCTCCAAAGGTTTTGATCAAGTTGACTTTTCCATAGAAAGACATAGGACGGTTGTTTTCAGCGGTAATGCTTTTGGTCAAACGTCCGCCAACACGGATCATCCATTGATGAGGATTATTCATGTCAATGGTTAGATTATCAGCATCTAAAATTGTATCAAATGCCAAATGTTGATAAGCAACTTGAGCTTGGGGTTCAAATGTTACCCCCTGCATTCCTGTTGCAAATTGTTTGCCAACAGTGGTGGAGATGTTCAACATTTTGGCATTCTTCAACTTTGCGGTTGTCCCAATGACGGCATTGGTGATCTCTCCTTTTAGGAAGCCATAGGATAACAACGTATCAAGATAAAAGCCATTGTCGTATTGTATGGTTCCATAGGCTGTGAGGGACCATTTATCAACGGTGTTTTTTCCAGCATCTTGCATATCTTTTGGCGTAAAGGAAAGCTGTCCATAGGTTCCTAAAAGACCGAAACGTGTTGTGGTATTATGCCCTTCCAGTGTTGCGAAGTTCACCCCTCCTTGTAGAGCGGCATAGTGAAGATCAGCACCGCTATAACCATATTGACGTGGTGCGCTTTCAGAGGAGAAGGTTCCTGTGCTTCCATAGGTGTGTAAGAAAAAGCCGTTCTGTTTTTCTTGTCCTTTATCTATGAGCGATGTTCTGATATTTGCCAACAATGCATTTTGTTCAGCCATATCAGTCAATCCACTATAGAAGAGAGCATTGGGCATGACCAAATAGCTTGCCATTTGTGCTACAGGCGCATGTACATTTTCTTCAGGATGAGAACCAGAGCCACCGGTATTAGAGCCAGACTCTGGATTAGAATTAAGAAACTCTGGTTGTAGACGAAAATCCCAGAAGTTTTCATTTTTTTCATCGAAGAGATTTTGTTTTATATCCGCTTTGCCTTGGCTTGAGTTTGGTCCATAGGCACGGAGCATATATTTATCTGGTGAACCATTTATTGTGGTATAGCCATGGGCTAATTTAAAAGAGCTTTCTTCAGCTGTTCCAGAAACTTGGATAAGAGAAAGTCCTCGTATATTTTTCTCAACATTAGAAGTTTTTTGTTGAGTGGTGTTCCCTTTTAAATTAACAAGAACATTTGTCGTTCCTGAAACATCCCCATTGATCAAAAGCTGATCGGTTTTTTGCTCAGCGATTGGTTTACCATCACTCCACCAAGTATTGAAGGAAATCTGTGCATCGCCTGTTGCATTATAGACGGCTTTGGTCTCTGGTTTTCCAGAGCCTATATGCAATGTGTGGTAATGATCTTCTGTTGGTTCTTGAAAAATGAGAGAGCTGTCATTGAGATCGAGAACAGAAACATCAGAACGTGACCTTTGAGCAATATCAAGGAGTTTTCCATTATCATCTTTTTCTTGTGTGCTATTTTTTAAGAACCATTGTGTTCCGTTTTTCAGGTCAAAGTGTACATTTCTCTCTTTTGCAATGTTTGCTCTGCCTTCTAAAATGGAATGATCTGCATTTAAGGTAAAGCTACCGATGGGTATTGTTTTTGCATTTATCGATTCCAAAAAGTCTTTATCTCCCCAAGTACCGTTTCCTAATAAAACATCGGCATGGATTTCTGAATTTATGAGATTGGCTGTACCAATTGACAGATTGGTAATATTTTTAATGGTATTATCACTGAAAGTTGCAATGAGAATTCCAGTGCCATTGTCGACATGGATTTTTGTATTGGTCAAATTGATTTCAGTGTTTTGATAATTTTTTGGATCATATGATTCATTTAAAACAGTAGAAAGAACAGATGCGAGTTGCAAACCACCGATTTTCCCTGTTGCAGAAACGTTTGTAACATCAACGTGCCCTCCGTTTGCAGTGTACAAAGCAGCTTCTTTTGCGTTTACTGTTCCTCCCATCATGGTGATTTTAGATTGTAGATCGCTTGCATATAATCCACCACCATTAGATGAGGTAATGTGAGCTTCATCTTTTATATCAATGATGCTGCCAGATTCAGCAGACATCCCTACGGTGCTTGCAGAAATTGATCCTCCTGATACTGTTACTTGAGAATGATCAAGAGCATTTATGCCTTGATCTACTTGAGTAATGGCTACTTTGTCTTTTAAAGTAATGGTGCTGTAAGATGCAGCAAATGCTCCCGTAGTGCTTGCAGAAACTGATCCTCTTGATACTGTTACTTGAGAATGATCAGAAGAATCTATGCCGTGATATGCTTGAGTAATTTTTACATTGTCTTTTAAAGTAATGGTGCTGTAAGATGTAGCAGATGCTCCCGTAGTGCTTGCACAAACTGATCCTCCTGATACTGTTACTTGAGAATGATCAAGAGCATTTATGCCTTGGTTTACTTGAGTAATGGTTACATTTTTCAAAGAGAGTTTGCTTTTTTTGATGACATCTACTCCAGAGGATGGTGTTTCATCATCTTTAAGACTTGATATCACCACATCTTCCAGTTTATTTTTATCACTGTTACTCTCAGTGTATTGAGCTCCTATGATAGAAGCTGTAATGGAGCCTCCAGTCATCTTGACTGTGCTACCTTCATGTGCTTCAATTCCAGTCGAAACATCTTTAATTGTTGTGCCGTGCAGTTCAATTACACTTCCTTCATTTTCTACGAAAGCACCAGTTCCATAATCTACTGATGTTATAACAACATCTGTAACATCAATATGACCGCCGTTTTCTGCACGCAATGTGCCTAGAGTAGTTCCGCCTTTTACAGTTCCTCCTGTCATTGTGATTTTAGATTTTGGACCATTTGCATGTAATCCGCTAGAAAGAGATGAGGTAATCTTAGCATTGTTGTTTATATCAATGATGCTGCCTTGCTTAGCAGATATTCCATCAAGCGTTGCATTAAATTCCCCTCCTGATATTGTTATTTGAGAATGATCATCTGCCTCTAGAGCCTTGAAAGCATGAGCAGTTACGTCTTTTAAGGTAAGATTGCTGTTCTTAGTAACTATTCCTGAAGTTGTTTCTAGGTCATCCTTTGCATTCGTTATGAGTACATTTTCTAGTGTATTTTCCTTGCTCTTACTGTTAGTGAAAGAAGCACCAGTGTTGAAAGTTATAATAGAACCTCCAATCATTTTGATTGTCGCTCCGTCTTTGGCTTCAAGACCTAAGTTAATTTCATTATCTTTGTTTTCTATGATTGTATTATCTAATAACTCAATCATACTGTTAGCGCCTTCAGCCGTTACAGCGTATGTATCATAGTAATATGGTGCTTTTACCGTTAAATGTTTACCGGTGATTTGACCGCCTTTTAAGGCATGGAGAGTCTCATAAGTGGCATCTTTGACCTCTTTTTTCTCTCCAGAAACTTCAAGAGATTCAGCATGGACATTGAATTGGATATTAAACAGCACGATAGCGGCTGTCGCCATAGATGACAGAAGGGATTTTTTATACACAAATACTCTCCTTTTAAAGCCCCCAATATTTACTTCCCCGCAGTCTTCAAAAGAAGAACAGAAAATAGATATTGCTTTTCGTTAATTACACATAATTTTGGTAATTTATTTTTCTTTTTTTGTCAAAATTAAAGTTGAATTTATCGTTAAATACGCAACATATAAGTTTAATTTAGAATGTATTTTTTTATTATAGTTAAAAAATACTTTTTCGTATTTAATGCAATATTATAAGACACCAAGAATTTCCTCATGATATTTTATTAATGGCCAAATATGCTTTGAGCCAATATTCATAGGTGTATTAAAGCAAGATAGGAATGGCGGGACAGAATAATACGATAAACAGAATGAGGGGAGGGAGCATGCAAGATCCTTTGCTGATGCTAGGACCGCATCAATTTTATGTGGACTGGCTTAATTACCAATCGTTTGAAGAGGAATTCTCTGCCTCATGGGTTTGCCTAGAGCGTTTTGGTGGGGCCCCTGGTTTGCAATTTACCGGCTATGGCAATGATCCCAAAACCATCCATGGTGTGTTGTTTCCAGAATAGTTTGGTGACCGGGTTGCCATTATGCTATCACCAGAACCATACGTGCGGCTCAACCCGTTCAGATGATCCGTTGGATGAGCGATGATAGCTCCAGTGCCTTAATGCTTGGATGTGTGGTGATTACCAGTGTCACGAAAGATCATGATTATATTAGCCGCTCTGGTCAATCGGGACGTATTCGCTATTCCATTAGCCTGTTGCCGTTTTTTGATGGGGGAAAACCACAAGGTCAATATCAAGTGGGTCAATATCAAGAGGAGGATAGCCCATGAAGATCCCCGCAAAGCAGCTCGTGATCGAATTAGAGGATATGAGTTTAGACCTGATTTGTTATCATCATGCCTTGTCTGTTTTAGGAGATCGGAGGCAAGCGGGGTCATTGAGGGGTTATTTAGAAGCCACCCTGGAGGCTAATCCAGAGATTGCTGGGTATGATACTTTTTTACCGCGGGGTTTAAAAGTTTTTCTGCCTGAATTTATCCCTCAAGAAAAGAACAGTGTGGTCAAACGGCTATGGGATTAATGCGCACACATCCCTTTATTGAGGTAAGGGTAGGGGAGAAACTTGTTCATGAGGTTTTTTACCAGCGTCTTTTAACGGCAACCATCACAGACAATGCGGGGAATGAAGCCGATACATTCGAGGCGGAATTTGATGATAGCGGCAATGATTTAGAGATTCCCTCCAGGAACAGTGCACTCCATGTCACCTTTGGTTATCAGGATAGCATCCGTGCCTTTATGGGGCGTTTTGTTGTGGAGACGGTGATCAGTTGTGGGGGCAGTGATGGAGAGATTTTGCGCCTTTGTGGTAAAAGCGCCTCGATGCGTGCGGAGATCAAAGAACAGAACAGCGAACATTTTGACCACAAAACCATTGCTGAGATTGTTGAGACCCTTGCCAAACGTCATGGTTATCAAGCAAAGGTAAGCCAAAAATTCACCAAACAAACCTTGCCTTATGTGGTGCGCACCGATCAATCGGCGATTGATTTTTTAACCCGCCTTGCTGATCGGATGCAGGCGCGTTTTTTGATCAAAGACAATAAGTTTTTATTTTTAAGTGGGGACAATCTCCCCCTCCAGACAATTCATCAACAGGAATGTTCCCATTGGGAATTTAGTCTTGAGCCGCGTACCCAGTATGGCATGATAGAAGCACGGTATTTTGATCGCGCAAAAGGACAACAGCACGCCATTACGCATCGTACAGGGTATACGGGGCCCATTCGCCGTCTGCGGACGTGCTATCCTTGTGAGCAAGAAGCACAAGCAGCAGCTGCCTCCGAATCAGACAGGCTTTGTCGAGCCATGGGCAGTGGGTCTTTAAGCCTTGAGGGACGTCCTGAAATCATGGCGGGTCAACCGCTTCTCCTGCAAGGATTCCGCGGTGAAATCAATGGTCCATGGCATGCTGCAACCGTGCTCATCGCTATGAAAAGCAAAGCGGATACACCACAGAAATAACCTTAGAGGCACCAGATAAGGGAAAAGAGGCATGAGAAACTTAAACGTGTTAGAAACAGAAAATCAAAGGTGCAACCTGCTCCTTTGATCGGTTGTAATGTTTTTTGAGATCAACGTGCAATGTTTGCATTTTGGGTGGGAGAGAGCAATTGGGACAACTTGTCCCTATTCCTTAAAGGAGTAATAGGGTAATGTTTACCCAATTACTCCAAGCTTCTTTTGTTTTAATAATGCCTCAGAAAACCGAAAAGCTATCACGCAGTTTATGCTAAAAGAAGAGATACCATTTTATGCATGCTGCTTTTCAAATAATGCGATTCCTACTTATGACTGATTATCAAAAATTGTGATTTATAGGAGAAGAGAAAAAAGATTCATTAAAGGGTCTTTAAATGATCTTTGAAAGGTCTTTGAAGACCCTTTGAGAACCCCTGAAAAATCATTTTAAAGAAAATAAATTGGTACAAAACCTGGTGTCAAAATATACAAAACCTGCTGGCAAGCTACAGGCAAGCTACATACACACATACATTGGCTGGGGAACCTGGATTCGAACCAAGATTGACGGAGTCAGAGTCCGCTGTTCTACCATTAAACTATTCCCCAATAAGCCAAGATTATTACTTTTATCAGATTTTAGAGTGTAAACAAGGACAAAAGAGAAACTTTCCGACTATTGATAATAAAAGGCAACAGGTATGTCATTGATTGTTTTGATCTGAACATCTATATCGTAAATATCTTTAAGAATTTCTGGTTGCATGATTTTTTTGGGCGTCCCACAATAGGCTGCTTTCCCATTTTTTAATGCTACAATCATATCTGAATAAGAAGAGGCAAAATTAATATCATGCATTACAATAAGAATGGTTTTTTTGAGTTCATCAGCTGTGCGGCGTAGCTGCTTCATCATAGAAACGGCATGTTTCATATCCAGATTGTTTAATGGTTCATCTAAGAGAAGATAATCGGTATCTTGACAGATGACCATGGCGATAAAAGCTCGTTGACGCTGCCCCCCAGAAAGCTCATCTAAAAAACGGTCTTTTAAATCTTGTAAGCCGAGATAGCGTAATGCACTGTCGATAAATTGTTTATCTTCATGTGTATACCAGCCTTTTGAATAAGGATAGCGACCAAAACTCACTAAATCGTACACGGTTAAACGGAAGGATAAAGGATTATCTTGACGTAAAATTGAGAGTTTTTGAGCCAAAATATCATAGGGCATTTTATCAATATCAAAACCGTCGATATTAATTGTGCCTTTGTCGTGTGGTAAAAGACGCCTTATCAACATCAAAAGAGTTGATTTTCCTGAACCATTAGGCCCAATAAGAGAAATAACTCCTCCTTTTGGAAGATGAAGACATAAATTATCGATAATCAATTGTGTTCCATAAGCCTTGGAAAGATGATTGATCTCAATCATTTTACTTTTCCCTTCATAAGTAACGTTAAGAAAACAATTCCTCCACAAAATTCAATGATAAAACTTAAACGTCCTGCTATGTGAAAAATTTGCTCTAAAATAAATTGTCCTCCCACCAAACAAATAATTGCTAATAATATTGCAATCGGTATAACAACACTGTGCTTTGCTTGAGGAGAAAGTTCATAGGAAAGGTTGGCAACTAACAATCCAAAAAAGGTGACGGGGCCTACTAAGGCCGTGGAAATAGAGACGAGAATGGAAACAAAAATAAGAATAGCTGTCGCACTTTTGTGGTAATTAATGCCAAGATTGAGAGCATTTTCACGTCCCAAAGCTAAAATATCAAGAAGATGACGTGAACGCCACCCAATTAAACTCAAAATGAAAATAATTATTGTGGCAAAGCTTATGAGAGACGTGTTAAATTTATTAAAATTTGCAAACATAATATCCGTTAAATTCATCATTTGGTCTGGGTTGAGCTGCAATTGCATAAACATTCGTAAACTGAAAAAAAAGCTGCCTAAAATAACACCTATCAAGAGCGTTAAGTGAAGTCCTTTTAAGCTTCCTGAAAAAAGCCAGCGAAAAATACTTATGGAAAAAAGAATGAGAATGAGTGATTCGAGAATGAGCTGTCCTTCTTCATTCAAAAAGGGTAAAGAAAGAGAGCCTACAAAATACATAAGGATAGTCTTTATTAAAATATACAGCTGATCAAATCCCATGATTGAAGGGGTGAGAAGACGGTTATTAACGATTGTTTGAAATAAAACCGTAGAAACGCTTATTGCGTAGGCGATAAGAAGCAGAGAAGAAAGTTTTGTAAGACGGAATTTCCACGTGTAAATATTAATATTCCATGTCATGTAAAGACTTATGACACTACACGCTATGATGATAAGCGTTGTGAATACACATATTGTTTTTTTTCTTCTATCCAAGACGCTTTCTCCAGCGTAAAAGCAGTATCATAAAAATAAAACTACCGATCACGCCCATTATAGTGCTGATGGGAATTTCAAGAGATGGATGAATAATTCGTCCTAAAAGATCACAAATCAAGACCAATCCTGCACCGCTGATGGCTACCCAAGGAGCGGTATAGCGCATATTGTCTCCCATGAAACTTGAAACAATATTTGGAATAATCAATCCAACAAAAGGAATACGGCCGACGGTACAGACGACAACAGCAGTGATTGCAGCAACAACAAAAAGACCAAAAAACATGACAACACGATAATTTAATCCAAGGTTATTGGTAAAATCTTCTCCTAAGCTTGCAACTGTAAAGCGATCAGCAGTAGAATAGGCTAGAAGACAAAGGGGAAGGGAGAGCCATAAAAGTTCATATTTCCCCTCAAGAATCATGGCAAAACTACCAAATAAGTAAGCTTGAAGAGAAGGAAGTAACATTTCATAATCTGCAATGGTATTGGTTAAAGAGCCTATAATATAGCTTAGCATAATCCCTGTAAGGGGTATAATAAGAGCTGATTTTAGAGGAATGCGGCGCAATAAAAACATAAAAAGTAAAGTGCCCATCATGGCAAAAAGTGCCGCAACGATCATTTTTCCTAAAACAGGAATATCGGGCAGAAAAATCATAATAAAAAGAATGCCAAGGGAAGCAGATTCAACGGTTCCAGCGGTTGATGGCTCGACAAAGCGATTACGTGTCAACAGTTGCATAATCATGCCTGAAAGTGCAAGCGATGCACCTACTAAAAGGATTGCAATAGTACGAGGAAGACGCGTTTGCCAAAAAATAAGCCATGCATGGGGATCGGCTGCGAAGAGATCAGAAGGTGTAACATCAGAATAACCAACAAAAATGCTGAGGATAGACAAGAAAATTAGAAGCGTTATGGTTATCCAATAATTCTTCACGTTAAACCATTTTCTTACAAAACTTAATAAAAAAACAAAGGTTGCTTCATAAACAACCTCTGTTTTTAAATTTTATTCATATCGCAAGCAAGCTTTATTTGCTCTTTGTAAATGCTTCATTGATCTGCTTAGCGGTTTCAAGGAGTCCTGTTAAACCACCACTTGCACGATACCAACTCCAAGAATCCAAATAAATAATTTGGTTTTGTTTACTGGCTGTTGTGCGGTGCACAAGCTCATTGTTGAGCAGTTGTGCTGCGGATAGTCCTTCGCGTCCAATTGCCACATCCCGATCAATTACCAACAACCAATCAGGATTTGTCTCAAGAATAAATTCTGGGGAAATGAGTTGCCCATGTTTTTGTACGGTGAGCTTATCGGTTGCAGGGGTAATTCCAAAAGCGGAATGAAAAATATCAAAGCGTGATTTTGGACCCAAAGCACTGATTTTTCCACCAGAGGTCATGAGGACGAGCCCTGTACCTTTTCCTTGGGTATTTTTACGGACTTCAGCTAAAGTTTCATTGAGTTTTGCAATTTCCTTTTCTGCTTCCTGTTCTTTGCTAAAAATTTTCCCAAGAATAGACACATTTCGTTTAATATCTTCAAGAGAATTTTCGTTTCCTACTGTTAAATCAATGGTTGGAGCAATTTTGGATAAATCGTTATACTTAGCTTGAGTTCGAGAAGAAATAATAATCAAATCCGGACGAAGAGTGGCAATTTTTTCATAATCCGGTTCAAAAAGAGTGCCTATTTTCTCATATTTTTCATCATTAAACTGTTGCAGATAAGATGGTTTTTTCCCTTCAGGAATACCAACAACCGCTTTGATGCCAAGGCGTTTCATATTATCAAGCGAGGCAAGATCAAACACAATAACTTTTTGCGGAGAAGCGGGAACAGAAGTTGTGCCTGAAACATGATTAATCGTTACATTTTTCTGAGTACTCGCATTTGCGACACTCATCTGTGTCCACAAAATCGTTGCAAAGCTCATTGCAACGAGTAAGACAGTGGTCACGCATTTCATATATTTTATCATCCTGATTTTATCCTTTTATCTGATATTACAAGGGTTTGTACACTTAAAAACTTAACTTAGACATTTTTATGTACAAAATGATGCAACAATAAATAACACTATGTTGTAAAGTTGACTAACATATGTTACAAACTGTTCACTTACCTCATTTTCACTTAATTCTAGTGTTTTTGCAACATTATTTAGAAAGTTTGACATATGATCAATGTAGTTAAAAATCGCGCACGTTTGTGTGCACTGACAACAAGTGCTTTCGTTTTTTTACAGGGGGCGGGTGCTTCTGTGGGGGCAAGTAGTTGGTTTTCGTCAGTCTCATCACTTGGAGGACTGACATCATATCTTCCTAGTATTCCTGGAGCTTCTTCTTTTCAGTCATTTCTGCCAACTAATGGAGGGACATCTGGGGATGAAGTAGCGCAACTACCTTCTCCTTCTCCATTGGTTGCTGGTCCTCAAGCAGGATCAGGTTCATATGGTGGTGTTCCTGGTGGTGTTCCTGGTGGTGCTCCTGGTGGTGTTCCTGGTGGTGTTCCTGGTGGTGTTCCTGGTGGTGTTCCTGGTGGTGTTCCTGGTGGTGCTCCTGGTGGTGCTCCTGGTGGTGTTACTGGTGGTGTTACTGCGCGTTGTACTTGGAGTAAAGAATCTCCAGCTAGCGCTCCTATTGTCTGTAATGATGGTGAGACACACACACTTGCAAAAAGTGAAGGTGAAGGTCAGCTTCAGCTTAAAACAGCGAGAAAATATGATTCTGCTATTTACGTAAGTGGCCCTTCGTCTACAGTTTTAAAAGTGTCTGGAGTATCTATTTTGGCTGAGGATGGAGCTGGGGGGCGAAGTGATGTTAACCACATTGAAAATAGGCAAGTTCAGATGGGAGGGATGGGTTCTGTTTTTGTGGATGGTAAGGATGAACTTGGCGCTCAGATTAATTTGACAGATTCAAGTGTTCAGGGATTTGTGTTTGGGCTTGGAGCTTCTCGTCTTGGAAAGATTTCTATGTCTGGTGGTTTTCTCGAAAATGATTATGTGGAGGCAGTGGCTTCAGAGGGGGGGGCTATTCTTTTGAGTGATACGTCTGTTAGCGTGAAGACAATTGGTTTGTGGAGTGATTCTAAATCTTTAGTATCGATGCAAGGAGGGAATCTTGGATTTCATGACAATGGAGTAGGGGTTATCTCTTCAGAGATGGGGATTGTTTTATTAGATAGAGTTAAAATTAACGAAGCTTCCAAATCCCAATCAAGGAATCCAAGGCAGATAGGATCTACGCAAGTTGATTCTACTCAGAGGCAAGGTTCTGAAGTTGTGGATGGGCTTGATGATCACGAAGATTTGATTCAGGATATTGGGCGTACTGTTTTGATGTCACGTGGAGGTTATATTTCGTTTAATAATGGGAACGTTAATATTCCCAATGCTGCTTTTTTGCAGATCGGCGCGAAGCTCCAAAATGATTTTGATCAAAATATTGAAGAGTATATCGGGACCCTCTCCTCAAATTCTCAGGATTCTAAAGATTCTGAAGCTGTGGAACGTCTTAAAAATATCAATGGTATTTTTGGTAATATCGATGCTGGTTTTTTACGGGTTGCTGCGAAGGTCGAAGATGGATTTGAAAAAACTATTGGAAAGGGTGGTTTCAAACAAATTGTTGGAAATGGCGGCTTCATATACTTTAAACCTTCTGAGAGATCTGATCTTTCTTCCTCTCTTCCTCTCGTAGATCCCGATGTTCTTTCCAAAATTAGTAGTAAAGAAGGTGATGATAACTTTGCCCGAGTTTTGAATGGAGTTGCTTCCGATCTGTTTAATATTATGAATCAGAAAAAGGAATTTTTGGGCTCTAAAGCATTGTTTGGTTCTTTAAATTTAGATGCTACTATAAAATCTTCATTTATTGTGGTGCCTGGTAAGAGGTCTTATGGTATATATTTTGATAATACAGTTGGAATACAACACCGCAATGTGCTTGAAAAACCGCAAAGTAAGAGAGAACCAAGTGATGAAAATGAAGAGTTACATGCAGTTCTTTTACAAAATACTCATCTTCGAGTCCCTGAGGGTATAGCTGTTTATAGCAATGGTTTTAGTGCTGATGTTTTTGTACAAGATAAATCGACGGTTGCGGGTAGGCTTTTGTTAAAAGCTGAAGAATCTGCTGATCTATCACTTTTCGTCCACAACTCTGTCATCTCTGGCGCTACTCGTTTTGATGAGGATTCTCATGCGAGGATTTTTTTATCTAATGGATCACGATGGTCGGTAGTAAAAGGTTTAGAAGGTACAGATCCGCATTGTATAGATTCATGTATTTCATCTGTAATTCTTAAAGATAGTAGTATTATGTTTTCTCCTCCAAGAAGACATGTAAGTAGTAGAGAAAATCAAAGTAGCGGTACTGTCACTAAGTATCGAACTCTTCGCATTGGAGAAGGAAAAGGCACTGTTTACAGCGCTGAGGGGGATTCTGTAATTCAATTCAATGTCGATGTATCTGGTACAAATAGTGGTCAAATTTCTGATAGGCTGTTGATTCATGGTGATGTTTCTGGAATAACTAAGGTGAAGGTGAAGGCTCACACAGTAGGTTGGCATAGGGATCCTCAAAATAAGTATAGTATTCCACTTATTCAAGTTGTTGGAAGGGCGGAAAGTAACTCTTTTAGTTTAGACGATGATAGATTCATTAGTAAAAAAAATTATGTTACGCTTGGAACTCCTTATCAGTATGTTCTTCGTGCTTATCATTCAGATTATCCTCCAGCTTCTATAACTTCTACGGATTCCCCAGATTCTTCTGTTAAAATACAACCTTTTGATACAAGCTTGATGGAAGGAGCTCGCCAGATTTGGGACTTTCGTTTAGAAGATGCAAGATTGCCTTTTAGAACAAGTACAAGATTGCCTGTTAGAACAAGAGTTGGTAGTGCTGACGTAGCTTCTGGGGACTTGCAATCTTCTGATCTTTCAAGAGTTCAAGCAACGGGAGCTGAGAGAGGTGATCTTCCTGCAACCGAAAATGCTTCATCTGATACTCCTGCAGTATCTGGAAATCCTGAAACTGAAGAACCTAATCGAGGTGTTAATTCTGGTGCAGCTGGGAATCCTGCATCACTTGGGAGGTCTGACAGTGAGTCTGATATGGATTTAACTCCTGTATCTGGTGAAGCTTCCGGCATAAATTCTGGTCCTACAGGAGGTGTTCCATCTACTTCAATAGGGGAAGGGGAGAGTAATATACTTGTTGGTGAACAGGACAGAGATGATTCTTCTTATATTCAGGGCCTAGGTGATGGGTATTCGAGTTATGATGGGCTAGAAACAAGCGATGGGGTAGATATTTACCGTCTTGTTAACCCGAGTCCACCTAGGGGTCATGAAGTAGAGTATACAATAGAAGGAGGGTTAGAAGGGGAGTCGTCTGTAACAACAGATAGAAATGGAGATAGTGGTGATACCGTTACGGATACGGAATTAACTACGCCTCAGACTGTTGAGAGTTCTGTTCCTTCTCCTACTACATCTTCTGGTGATTCTGATATGTCTCAGGAAGGGGCAACTAGTGAGCCTGTGGGATCTGAAACATCTGAAACAGTAACTACTTCTGCTACTACGCCTCTTGTACCTTCTGCTGCATCTGCTGGTCGTGCGAGATCTGGGGCGTCTGATACTATCCTATATACTTTATCGGGTACATATCCTTCATTTAGAAGTAGAAATTTGCTAAGTATACCTTCAGGAACTGGTTCAGCTGCGAGATCTGATTCAGGTGAGACTTCGGTGATATCGACAGATGGGATTTCTGTATCATCTGGGCGTACTATATCGAATAGTCTTCCATCTATAAAATCAGCAGCTTCCGTGAGATCTTCTGCTTCTGAGGTTTCTGAGAAATCTGTTTCACCTTCTAATAGGGTTAACCCCTCTGCTTCTGAGAAGTCTGTTGCACTTTCTAGTGAGATTAAATCTTCTACATCCTCTAATGGACCTGTTGGGCGTATTCTTTCGGCTAATAGTGCTGCTGAGGCAGCTGTTTCTTCTACGTGTGTTGATATGCAGAAGAATGGTGAGAGTGGGTCGCAGACTTCTTATTTGTGTAGTGATGGCCAATCTCATACAATAACAGGTAAGATACTGAAGGCAAGTGATAACACCCAGCATTCTATGCATGCAAAGAGTCCAAGTACAGTTATTAAGCTAGATACTGCCACCATTATTGGAGCAGGGGATGATAATAAGAATAATATTGATCTTACGACATTACAGGCTATTAGTGCTGTGCTTGCGGAAGAAAAAGCAGAGGTTGTTTTGGATAAGAAGTCAATAATTCAATCTTCTGTGATTGGGCTTGAAGCTAAAGGCGGTGGAAAAGTTAAGATGACTGATGGAACGGTCAGTGCTCGTTATGTAGGGGCTTTGGCAGATTCTGGATCATCTATTGATTTGAAAGACACGAAAATTAACCTGACTGGGGCTTTGGCTGTCGCTGGGTTGGCAAGTAAAGGCGGTACGATAACCATGAACTCTGGGGTCATCACTCAGGCAAAGGGCGTGGCTGTGAGGTCTGAATCTGGCGGTAGCGTTAAGTTAGACAAAGTTGACATTACTGTGAAAAAAGAAGCAGAAAAGTCAGATTCTGAAGAGAATTTTGGACGTGCAGCATTTCTGTTAAATGATAATGCTTCTATTGATTTTAAGAATGGAAATGTTGTTACGGATGCTCATGTTTTGTGGGTTATGAATTCTGGTGATGCGGATGTGGTTGAAAAGAGTTCTTCTAGAATAAGGAGATCTTCTGAGGTTCGTCCTGCCGTGAATCAGGAGAAACGTCCTGCTATGAATCACGCGAATATTGAGTCTTCTACTATTAAAGTGGAAGGCGATGGGGCTTATGGGATATACTTTGATGGAGTAACACAAAAAGAAGGTTCTAGACAAGAAAGTGTGGTTAAGCAAAGTGCTGTATCCCAACAGGAGAAAACGCCTATACATGTAACAGGGGCAATTTCATTGAAAAAAACTAACTTTGAAGTCGCAAAGGGTATAGCAATCTATGGTAATAATTCTGGTGGTCATGTCTCATTAGCAAATAAAACAACACTTGCTGGTGACTTGTTGTTGAAGGCTGAGAATAATTCTAATATATCGGTTTCAATCGATAATTCTATTGTTAAAGGTGGTGTCCGCGTTAATAAAGATTCTTATGCAAAATTAGACTTGATTAACGGATCAGAATGGATTCTCAAAAGAAGTACGCAGAAGGATTTGGGTACACCAGATTCGAGGTGTGTAGATTCATGCGTTTCTTCTGTAAGGCTTGTAAATAGTGCTATTGATTTTGCATCTCCGGAATCTGGAGAAAAATATCAAACTCTCCATATTGGAAATGGAAAAGGCACAGTTTATGAGGTGCAGGGTGATGTTGTCATTCATCTCAATGCACGCTTAAATCCTCATGATTCAAGTAGTCAGCAAGTAACGGATCAACTTGTCATTCATGGTGATGTATCTGGAAAAACAAAAATACATGTACGAGGTGAGGCGGGCAATGTAGGAAATGGTCAAAAAAATGCCAAGATTGCTCACAGCGTTTCAGTTATTCAGGTTTATGGTCAAGCAGAGAAAGATTCTTTCCAACTCGATGGCGATTATGTTGCGCTGAGGAATTCACCTTACAAGTACACTCTTCGTTCTTATAGTCCAGAAGTAACTTCAGCAGAGCAGCATGTTCAGCAAAAATTTGTTAAGGATGGTGGAGCGTTTTGGAATTTCCGTCTAGAAAATCAGTATGTTAAGTCTGCTGGATCTGCTGCCCTTTCGGAGCGATTTGTTAGGTCTGTTGTTCCACAGGTACCAACTTATCTCGTCTTGCCTAATAGCGTATTCCATACTGGTTTGATGGATATTAACAATCAAAACAAACAGCTGGAGACTTTGCGGATGACTTCTACGGGAATGGTAGAGGTTCGTGAAAATCCTGCTTTATATTTACGCGGCTATGGTGGAAGTTACCGTTATGCTTCAGATTTATCTGCACTTGAATATGGTTATGACGGTGATCTTGACTATCGTGGTGTAGAGGCGGGTGTGCTGCTGAAAACTATTGAAAACACTGATAGTGCTTTATCCTTTGGGGTTATGGGAACGTATGGAAAACTTTCTCTGAAACCTTTAGATGTTGAGCAAAGTCAAAAGAGTGCATTTGATAAATGGACTGCTACGGTATATGGCAGTATGCAGCATAATGTAGGCTTCTATGTCGATGGTCTTTTATCTTATGGTCTGTTCAAAGGTGATGTTCTCACTCTTGCACGAGGTAAGACAGCAACATTGAAAGGTAATCCTTTGAATGTTTCTTTGGTCGGTGGCCAGACAATTGCGACAGGGTATAAAGGCTTTGTCTTTGATCCGCAGGTTCAGGTTGTGTATCAACACCTCCAATTTAATAAGGCCCGCGATATTGACAATTTTGATATTGAAATGGGTAACCTTGATCAATGGGTGGCACGTGTTGGTGGACGCTTAACCAAGAATCCTACAGGTTCTGAGGGCGTAAATGCTGTTGCTTTCTATGGTAAGCTTTATCTTGCTCATGGTTTTGGAGAAAAACAGTCTGTGCACTTCAGCGATTCTTTCAAGTTAGGGGCGTTTGGTTCTTCACTAGAGGCTGGGGTAGGGTTTAATGCCAAATTGTTGCCACAGTTTTCTCTGCATGCTGATATTCTTTATCAACATAAGCTTAATAAGGCTGGTTTTTCTGGAGCAAGTTTCTCCGGAGGCGTGCGCTATCAGTTCTAATATAAGGTACAAGGTGTACTTTTTAAAAAAGGCAGCACAGTGTGCTGCCTTTTTTCTTTATAACAATTTGTATTGCTCTTAAAAGATTCTCGTCTTTTTAATATGAATAGAAAAGATAACACTTATTGCGCACACGAGCGCGTTTTTCTACGCTAAAGTGAATTTTCTTAACACTTTTGCTGCTGATGATGCGATAGAGTGCCCCATTTGTATGGGCTTTTAAAATATTCAGGAGCCCAGTCTGTGTTATGTTATCTTTTTAAGTTCTGTATTTGATATTATCTAATATAATATTTGATGCTTTTTAAAGCTCGTTTTTGAGCGCTTTTTTCACTGATTTAAATCATTTTTTCATTCGTTTTGTTGTGGAGTATTTTCTAAAACTATACAAGGATAAATTGTTTTTTTAATTAATTACACGTACTGATTTCATTTTTTCTTTACACGAAATACAGAATGCATTATACACCTATAAATTGTGTTTTTATAATTATTCTCTTATAGATGGTTTTGCACCTAGAGCTTCTGCCAAGTTTATAGGGATAATTCATTACACAATTCAAATGAGCATGAGAGACATGTCTTTTGTACAGCTTTTGTATGTTGAAGTGGTGCAATGGGATGTTTTGTGAGTGCTTTTATTTTTAATGAGAGGGGAAGGAAAGTTTCGAGGGAACTATGATTAAAGTGTTTAGAAATCATGTATGTTTATGTGCTTGTACAACAGCTATCCTTTCTTTTATACAAAATGAAATAGTGATTGCTGCAAGTGTAGAGGAACGTCTTAATAGGTCTTCTTATGGTATTAGCGTTAGCGGTATCGAGGCTGATATTTATGTCCTCCCACTTGTTCCGCCCATTTCAAACAGAAACTATCTTATCAGTGGTGTTGAGGGGCGTCCTATTATTCCTCCTCGTATAAGTGGTGTTGAGCCCCCCCCCCCTATCAGTGCTCTTCCTAATGATAATGTTATCAGGGGGAGGGGTGTCTATAGTGGTCATCTTAGCGGAAGTAATGTGCATAAGCTTCCTCTTAAGGGAGAGAGTGGGGATAAATATTCTCCTCCTAATCATAAGATTAATATTGGCAATAACGATGAGGGTATTCGTGGCGGGAGTGATTATCGTAAGTTGAGTGGACTGGATGGAGAGAATGGACGACAGGAAAATATAGATAACTCTGTTAAAGATGCAGACTCTGATAAAAGAGGTATAAAGCCTGGATTTTATTACTATAGTGGATTGTATTATATATGTGATAATTGTGGGGAAGCTAGAATTGATAATAAATCTTATAAGATTACGAATGAAAATGCTTCCAACTATCCTGCTGAGCCGACGGCCATAACGGTAAAGCAGAGAGGGACTAGAGTTGAGGGAAAAAATGTAACGGTTAGCAGTGACGTTCTTGGTCGATCTTTTTTGCGTGGGGTCGCTGTATCAGATAATGGAAAGATTGTTTTGATAAACCCTACGCTTCAAAATACAAAGTTAGCTCTTTTTGCGAACGACGGCATTATTGAGATCAAACAAGGGCGTATAGAGGAGAGTGATAGGGCTGTTGAAGCAATAGGACATTCATTGGTTATTTTAGAGAATACAAACATTAACACGAGCGGTGGACCAACAAGCCTCTTAAGTTATAGTGGGGCAGAGATCGGGGTGGAAGGTGGCAAGATTAACTTTGCGGACAGTCATGGTATTTCTGCAATATTAGGGGGGAAAGTCTTTCTTGATGGTGTTACTGTTACTGGAAAGGGAAAAAAAGGCGAAAATCATGCGGTCTTTTTAATGGATGAAGGGGGAGAGGTTAAGTTTAAAGGGGGGAATATTAAAGCTGAGGGCATGCATGGTATATTGTTAAGAAATTCGCTCAAGCCTTTATACTCTGCACAAGAGCGATCTGAAGAAAAATCTGATACCGAAGATGACGTTGGGGATTTATCGAATAACTTTTATGTAACTGAGGCTAATTTTAAGTCTTCCTCTGTTACCGTAAAGGGTGCAGGATCTTATGGTATCTATTTTCAGGGAGAAAAACCATGGAGCGAAGGTGGGGATAAAAAGGAAGAGATTTCATTAGAGGATGAAAAGGTACCACCACGATTAGAAGTTGTTAATTTTGATACAACAGAGTTTTCTGTTTTAGACGATACGGCTCTTTATGGTGAAAATGTTATTTCTGGTGCAGTGAGTTTGATGAAAAGCACGCTTCGTTCAGGAGATTTTTTATTAAAAGCTAAGAGAGGGGCTTCTATAACGGTTTTAGCTGATGGTTCTACTCTTGAAGGTCGCACATACGTTGATAAAGATTCTAATGGTGAACTTTATTTGGGAGGCGGTTCTACGTGGATTTTACAACAAAAGCCGCAGAGGGATCAACAGGAGGATGCAAGTAACTCTTCTATTTCTCTCGTTAGTCTTATGGGCAAGAGCTCTATTCATTTTAAAAGACAAGAATCTTCTTCTGGTGATGATTATCAAACCCTCCGTATTGGAAAGGGAAAGGGTGAAGTTTATAAAGCACGGGACGGGGCCTCTATTTTTCTTCATAGCTATCTGGATAAAGGGGGGGCTCTTGGTCAGCAAAAGACGGATCGTGTTTTAATTCATGGTGATGTTTCGGGAAAAACAATGCTCCGTGTGCATGCTGTTGCAGGAAGTCCAGGAGGATATACGGGAAGGGGGGGAAATGAGGAAGGTATTTCAGTCATTCAAGTTTCTGGAGAAGCAAAGCAAGATTCTTTTCAGTTAGAAGGGGGGTATGTCGCGTTAGGCGAATTACCTTATCAGTATAAGCTTTATGGTTATGGTCCCGGATCTCGTTTAGGAAAAGCAAGTGCCAATCAAAGATTAGTTGAAGGGAGCGGAGAGTTTTGGGACTTCCGTCTTGAAAGTCAATCGGTAGATCCTGATGTAAAACCTCAACCAGATCCTCGTCCAACGCCTCCTCCAGGACCGGCTCCGGAGCCTCGTCCTAAGCCTGGCGTTAAGGCTGTTGTTCCGCAGGTTCCGACTTATCTCCTTTTGCCTAATGCTTTACGTCATCTTGGTTTGATGAATGTTAGCAATCAAAATCAACGATTAGAAGCTTTGCGAATTGCTTCTGGTGGTTTGTTAGAAAATCGCGAAAAACCTCTCTTTTTTGTGCGCGGCTATGGCGGCAATCATCGTTATACTTCAAATCTTTCTGCGCTTGAATATGGTTATGGCGGTGAGCTTGATTATAATGCTGTAGAGGCAGGTGTTTTACTAAAAGCAATTGAAAATATGTATGGGACCACTTCTTTTGGAATTATCGGGTCTTATGAGAGATTTTCTTTGCAACCTTTGAATGTTGAACAGAGTCAAAAAAGCACATTTAATAAATGGTCAGTTGCAGCATATGGCGGTATGCAGCATGAGGCAGGTTTTTACGTTGATGGCCTTGTGTCTTATGGTTTGTTTAAGGGGGATGTTCTAACAACAGCACGAGGCAAAACGGCAACATTAAAGGGAAATCCTTTAAGTGCTTCATTGACAGCTGGTAAAACATTTATGGTGGGAGAGGACGGTTTTGTTTTTGATCCACAAGTTCAGGTTGTTTATCAATATCTTCAATTTAATAAAGTGCGTGATGTGGACGACTTTGATATTGATTTAGGAAAGCTTCATCAGTGGGTAGGGCGTGTTGGAGGGCGTTTAACAAAAATGCTGGTTGCCACTGATGAGTCTCAAGTTGTTTCTTTCTATGGCAAGATTCATCTTTCTCATGGTTTTGAAGGAAAACAGTTTGTGCACTTTAAAGATGCTTTTCAGCTAGGTGCTTTTGGTTCTTCATTAGAAACTGGATTAGGTTTTAATGCCCAATTATCACCCAATTTTGCGATTCATGGTGATTTGGTTTATCAGCATAAGCTCACGAAAGCTGGTTTTTCTGGAACGAGTTTTTCTGGTGGACTGCGTTATCATTTCTAGTATTGTTACTTAACTTTTGTTTAATCTTTGAAAAGCCACAAGTTACGCTTGTGGCTTTTTTATTCTCTATTCATTTTGTTGTTATAGTCTTTTATAGAGTATGAGCTTTGCATCTCTTTAATATGCTTTGTGGCTGGATTTCTTTTATTTTCTTGAAAAATTGAAAAAAATTGCACGTTATCGTTTTAAAACGCGTATTACAGGATTTTTTTCATATTATTTATAATATGCTGACTGATAAAGATATTTTTTAATTGAGAATGCTAGAAATATTTTCAATGCTCTTGAATCCATAAAAAAGCTGTCGTTTGCATGGGGAGGATTGGCAAGTGGATAAAAAGTCATTGAAGAAAAGACGTCAATATCGCTTTGTGAATTCTATTAAGAGGAAAGAAGTGATACCATTAAAGTTGGTAAAGGATACAGCTCAAGGGTAAAGAGGGCTGTATTCAATCAACTTTATATTTTTGCTGCTGTTGTAAAATGGGGGTAAAAGAAATGAGAGAGATATTTAAGAAAACTGGTGAATGAGAAACATAATATTGTTTTTTAGGAAATGTGTTGTCTTAAAAGGAATACGATAAATAACAGGATGAAGTTATGTGGAATCTTCATTTTTTAAAGACTAGGAGTTTGGATGCTTTTGAATCTTGTAAAGTTGTGTTGAAAGAAACGGTAAGAATAGGAATTGATTTTGATTTTTATACATTCCTATTCTAAATTAGGCTTTCTTGCCATGAAGATTATTTAGCAACAGATGTGTGTTCCTTTTATTTCCTAATTTGGACATATGTTCTTTTCTACTTACAGAATGCTTATCCTCTTAATAGAATATTGATCATAAAGATGTTGGCTATATTTGCTTTGGTATTGATTAGGTAACATTTAAAGGGAAGCATCTAATGCATGCAAACCGATTAAAATCGTTTTTGCAGAGAGCAGCTTTAGAGATGATGTTTGTTTTGTTTTTCAGCTCTATTTTATAATTTTTTTGTAAAAATGACAGAGCTAGATTGTATTTTTTAGTCCTTTTCTAATTCCATATTTACATAAAACACAAAAAATATTAATAAACTACACACATCAAATCAAAACGTATTAAATTTTCTTTTGGTTAAACTTTTTAATACGTTATGTATTCTCTATAAGTAAGGGGGGAAAAATTATGGTGGAATTATGGCTGGTCTATTAAAAAATCGTTTCTCCTTATGTACTTTCACGACAGCACTTCTTTTTTTGACACATCATATTGATGGTTTTGCGCATAATGCTGAATCTCAAGTTCTCTCTGGGAAAAAGAAGTTTTCATGTGATCAAAATGCAGCGTTTTATCAGTGTGATGATGGTGAAGCGCATGAAATTAATAATAAAGTTTATTCGCTCACAGATCAAAATGCTCATGGTGTTCATGGAGCTATAGAGGCGTCTAAGGCAAATACATCTCTTCGTGGAAAGAATATAACTGTTAAGGGTATTGGAGATGAAAAGAACAATTCGGAAAAGAAACTTTGGAAATATGGCGTAAAGGTATCAGAAAAGGCGGGAGTTTCTCTGTCCGATTCCACGTTGAGTGGGGTTTTAGTGGGCGTTGAATCTCAAGGTGGCTTAATTGCAATATCTGGTGGATCGATTGATGCAATTAATGTAGGGGCTTTGGCAGGAGGAAAATTTCAAAGTTCAGTTTATTTAACAAATACTCAAGTGAATTTCGGTGATTTGGGGGTTAAAGCAGGAGAAAAAGGAGTCCTTATTTTAGAGGGTGTCTCTATGAGCGGTAAGGGGGGGGCTAGCAAAGGGGGACAAGGGAAAAATGCGGATCATCAGGGTGATAACGCTGCTTTTCATATATCTGGAAATGGTTATGTTCAGTTTGTAAAAGGTTCTGTTAATGTGAGTGATGCCCATGGGCTTTTATTGCTGGGAAATAAAGGTCCTCAGATTGATATTGGAGATTCCAATATCACAGTGAAAGGGAATGCATTTCACGGTATGCACTTTGAAGGGCAGGGAGCATCAGAAGGGCAGGGAGCAAAAGCACGCGTTGATTTGAAAAAGACGCGTTTTGTCGTTCCAGAGAGTATAGCTCTTTACAGCAGTAAATCTGGGAAGTCTGAAATATCTTTAAAGGATACAAAGCTTTTTGGGGATTTGTTGCTGAAGGCTGAAGGAGGCTCTTCTATAAAGGTTACCACTAATGCTTCTGCACTTGTTGGTCAAACTCAGATTGATAACAGCTCTATAGCTGATCTTATCTTGAAAAATAATTCACAGTGGGCTTTGTTGCGACCAAGACATAAAAATTTACAAGACCCTGACTATAGAGATGTTTCATTTATTTCATCGGTTAATCTTGTTAACAGTTCTATTGTTTTTGAAAAGCCAAAATCCAGCACTGCTCATACCTATCAAACGCTTTATATTGGAAAAGGAAGCGGTGTTGTTTATCAGGCATCAGGTGATGCTTGGATTCATTTGAATGCACGTTTAAATCCTCATGATACAAGTAACAATCAAGTAACGGATCGGCTCCTCATTCATGGTGATGTTAGCGGAAAAACTATAGTAAACATACAAGGGGTTGCTGGAGGTTTAGAAGAAAAAAACGGAAAAGCGCATAGCGTTTCAATTATTCAAGTTTATGGCAACGCGTGGTCTGACTCTTTTCAACTGAATGGACAGTATGTTGCATTGGATGGCGCGCCTTATAAATATGTCCTTCGTTCTTATAGCCCAAAGGCGACTGGAGGGGAAGAACATGTTAAACAGCGATTTGCTCAAAATGGAGGAGCGTTTTGGAATTTTCGTTTAGAAAACGAATATGTTCAAACATCTACTGATTATAGAGATACTCCTAGAGTTTCTAAACGGACACCTCCTACACGTGCTTCTTTTGAGGATGTTGTTCCAGCGTCTTCAGGGGATGTTGTTCCGGCGTCTTCTGGGGGTGTTGTTCCGGCGTCTTCTGGGGGTGTTGTTCCGGTATCTTCTGAGGGTGTTGTTTCGGCGTCTTCTGGGGGTGTTGTTCCGGTGTCTTCAGCAGATAGTTTTTCTAAGGTTGAAACTGTTTCTCTATCTGGGAGCGGTGTAAGATCGGTTGTTCCGCAGGTACCAACTTATCTCATTTTGCCCAATAGTTTGTTCCATGCTGGTTTGATAGATATCAGCAACCAAAATAAGCAGTTGGAGGTACAGCGTGCTCATCCTCATGAAACGTTAGAAAATCGCGAAAATCCTGCTTCATTTTTGCGAGGTTATGGGGGGAGTTATCGTTATACTTCAGATTTGTCTGCACTTGAATATGGTTATGGAGGTGATCTAGGGTACTATGCCCTAGAGGCGGGTGTTTTGCTACAAAAAATTGAAAATGTTGAGAGTGTCGTATCCTTTGGGGTTATGGGATCATACGGAAAGCTTTCTCTGCAACCTTTGGATGTTGAACAAAGTCAAAAAAGTACATTTGATAAATGGACTGCTACAGTCTATGGTAGTTTGCAGCATGATACAGGATTTTATGTCGATGGTCTTGTATCTTATGGTTTGTTTCAGGGTGATGTTGTGACAACTGTACGGGGTAAGACAGCAACATTGAAGGGGAATCCTTTAAGTGTTTCCTTGATGAGTGGTCAGAAAATTGCCACAGGATATGAAGGTGTTGTTTTTGTTCCACAAGTGCAGGTTGTCTATCAATATCTTCAGTTTAATGAAGCGCGTGATATTGATCATTTTAATATTGAGATGGATAAGCTTGATCAGTGGGTAGTGCGTGTTGGTGGACGTTTGATGAAGACACTTTCTGCGCCTGAAAAGGATCGTGACGTTTCTTTCTATGGTAAGATTCATTTTGCTCATGATTTTGGCAAAGAAAGATCTGTGCGTTTTAAAGATTCTTTCCAGTTGGGTGCTTTTGGTTCTTCTCTAGAGGCGGGGTTGGGGCTTAATGCTCACTTGTCTCAAAAATTCGTGCTTCATGGTGATTTGGTTTATCAGCATAAGTTGAGCAAAGGTGGTTTTTCTGGAATTAGTTTTTCTGGTGGATTACGCTATCGTTTTTAGGATGATCGCCTTTGGGGTTAATTAAAAAAAACCACAAGTATTGCTTGTGGTTTTTTTATTATCATTTTGTTTGCAACTTTGAAGATAAGCTTTTTAAAAGAATGTTTTTTGTGTAAGAAAATTTGTTTCTTTTTAGAAACGAGATAAGGCTTTATGGGGCTCAATTTTTGTTTTTTATGCTGTTTTCTTCTATGCAAGATACTGACTTATAATAATAATTGATTGTTTTTTATCTTAGATGAGAAACACAAAATATCGTGGGATTCTCTTATTTCAAATCTGTTCTATATTGAATCGATCAAAACCATTCGTTTACACATTACAAGTGGGGAAAGTCGTGTGAATAAAACTGGATAAGAGAGAAGTCAAAATATCTCTTCTGAACTGTCTTAAGAGTCCAAGAGCTGTTATAACATTTTAGGATTGATAAAGTAGGATGGTGTCGGTTTACTTATTCATAAGTGTAAAAACGGGATGCCAACGAATTTAACATTATACTCTTCACGGGCGCTATCGCAAAATGAGCTTCGATGTGTTGAGAGATGTGTTTTTAAAACAAGCATGTGATTGGCAACATATCTGTATTCTGTTTGGAGGGGGCTATTTGACATGATGATTGTGATTTTCTTAGAGAGCGCGATAAACATAAAGTTGTGAGGCAATACGGCATCTCCTTTTTTGTCAATTTACAAATTTTTTTGAGATCACTGTTTTGGAATGCGGGGGATTTTATTCTATTTTTACGCGCTTTTTTTGTGAATAATGCAATTTAAAATTGTGATATTTCTAAATTATAGCTTTACATAAAGTGCATAGTGGATATATAAAACACAAAACGTATTTTTAAATTATCACGCGTAACTAAAGTTATTAAATGGAACGCGTGTTTTTTTTATTTTTAGAGAAGGGGAAGAAAGTTTGTAAAAAATTATGCTCAAAAATCATCTCTCTTTATGTCGTTTTACAACGGTTATTTTTTTCTTTGTGCACAATGCTGATGCTGGTGAAGTTTCCTCTCAGAAAAAGCAATATTTATGTAATGAAAGTGCCTCATTTTATCATTGTAATGATGGTCAAACACATGAAATTTCTAGGAAAACTTATCAACTTACGGGTGAAAGTCCTGAAGCAGCTTTAGAGGCATCAGGAGAAAATACACTCATTGAGGGAGAAGCTATAATCATTAACAGTGTTTTGAATGCTGATGGACACTCTGAAAAAGACACTTGGACAACAGGTGTAAAAGCTTCAAAAGGGGGAGGCGTTGCTCTATTTAATTCCATGTTAAATAATGTGTCGATAGGAGCTGATATTGAAGAGGATGGCGCTTTTGATATGCAAAATGGGGTGATCAAAGCAACCAGAATAGGGATCAGTGCTTCGAGTGAGCAGTCGCTTGTTTCTTTGACCAAGACAGAGATTAAGACATCTGCTGGTGCGATAGCTCTTTTGAGTCATAATGGGGCAAAAATCTATATGAAAGGAGGAAAAATTGACTTTGCGGATGGTATTGCCGTTCAAACAGGAGGAGGGGGAGAATTTAATTTAGAGGGTGTTTCTATAACAGGAAAGGGAAAACAGACGACAAATACAGACAATCACCATGAAAGTTCTGCTTTTAGTATGCTTCAGGGAAAAGGTATGATTCATTTTCAGAAGGGAAATGTTCATGTTAACAATGCTCATGGCCTTGTCTTGCAAGGGAATAATCATAATGCTGCTCATATCAAACATTCCAATGTTTTTGTAAGAGGACAAGCATTTCATGGTATGCACTTTTTTTGGCAAGCTGTCTTGAATGATAAAAAAACAATCATTCCTGGAAAAGGGGCAGTCCAGTTGACTAAGACAACTTTTATGGCTCCAGAAAGTACGGCTCTTTATAGCCGCGAATTTGAAAGTTCTGTTAAACTCCTACAAAACTCAAAAGTTTCTGGCGATTCACTTCTGAAAGCGGTTGAACATTCTAATATCAAGATTGAAGCTGATGCTTCTATCTTACAAGGAAGCGCATATGTTGATGAAAGTTCTACAGCTAAGGTAGTGTTAAAAAATGGTTCAAAGTGGATTTTATCGCGACCAAAATATGGACGATTACAAAGTTCTGATGTGCCTGGTTCTAGGTTAGGAGATTATTCTTCTATTTCATCGGTTGAACTTACGGATAGTTTTCTTATTTTTGAGGAACTTAAATCCGAAACAACAGATGGTTATCAGACACTTCTCATCGGAAAAGGGTCAGGGACGGTTTATAAAGCGTACGGTGACGCATATCTTTATCTTAATACCTATTTGGATAAAGGAGGAAGGCTTGAAGATCAGAAAACAGATCGCCTTTTAATCAATGGTGATCTTGAAGGAAAAACAACAGTTGATGTTTATAAGGTTCCTGGAAGCCCAGGAGCATTGACAGGAGAGGGGGGTAATGATCAGGGAATTTCCATTATTCAGGTTTATGGACAAGCCGCTGAAGATTCTTTTCAGTTAAAGGGGGGGTATGTAACACTTAAAGACTCTCCCTATCAGTATCATCTTAAGAGTTATGGTCCAAGCTCTGCTTTAGGGACGGCAGATTCCAATCAAAGAGTGCTTAAAAACACTGGAACATTTTGGGATTTTCGCCTTGAAAGTAAAATGGTTGATTCTTCCTCTTTTGATCCCACTGAAGTTTCTCCTGTTTCTGATGAGGTTCCTTCTTTCCCTAAAACTCATCCTAATATGACTGGAGGTGAAGAGGAGGCTATCGATCCTAATTCTCAGCAAAAGTCTCAGGAGCCAGGTCTCTCTTCTCCAGTAGATTCTCCTGATAGTGATTCCCATCTTAAAACTATATCTGATGCCTCTGATGTTTTTGTGCTGAATGTTCCAAATCCTCCTCCTGTTTCTCCTCCTCCCTCTCTTGCACCTGTTATTCCAGTTATGACTCCATCTCATCCAGTTGTGCCAACATCTGGTTCACCTATCCCGCCCTCTGTCGCTCGCACTCCTTCTGCTGTTTCTCCCCCTGCGTCTGGTTCCTCTGTCCCGCCTTCTGTTACTCCTACTCCTTCAGTTGTTTCTCCCCCTGCGTCTGGTTCTCCTATACCCCCTTCTGTCGCTCGCACTCCTTCAGTTGTTTCTCCTCCTGCGTCTGGTTCCTCTGTTCCGCCTTCTGTCGCTCGCACTCCTTCAGTTGTTTCTCCCCCTGCGTCTGGTTCCTCTGTCCCGCCTTCTGTCGCTCGCACTCCTTCAGTTGTTTCTCCCCCTGCGTCTGGTTCCTCTGTTCCGCCTTCTGTCGCTCGCACTCCTTCAGTTGTTTCTCCCCCTGCGTCTGGTTCCTCTGTCCCACCTTCTGTTACTCCCCCTATTTTTGAGCTTTCTTCTCACCTTTGGCCAAATATGAGGACTATTGTTCCACAGGTTTTGACTTATGTTCTTGTGCCAAATACCTTATTTCACGCTGGATTGGTGGATATTAGTTATCAAAATAAGCAGTTGCAAACACTGCGAACTTTTTCTCGTCGATTGTTGAAAACTAATGAAAATCCAGCTTTATTTTTGCGTGGTTACGGGGGACATCATCGTTATACTTCCAATTTGTCTACACTGGAATATGGATATGGAGGTAACTTTGATTATAATGCACTAGAGACAGGTGTTTTACTCAAAAAAATCGAAAATGCATATAGTACGACATCTTTTGGAATTATGGGAAATTATGGCAAACTTTCTTTGCGTCCTCGAGAGATGAAACAACATCAAGAAAGTATATTTGATAAATGGACAATCACAGCATATGGGAGTATGCAGCATAATACGGGACTTTATATAGATGGTCTCTTCTCTTATGGTTTGTTTAAAGGCAATATTTTTACACGTGAGCGAGGTAAAACGGCTGCATTGAGAGGTAAGCCCTTAAGTTTTTCCTTAACGGCTGGTAAAACATTTATGATAGGTTGTCGATGTTTTATTTTTGAACCACAGATTCAATTTGTTTATCAAAATCTTCAGTTTCATAACACGCATGATATTGATAATCTTAATATTGATATGCGAAGACCAGATCATTGGGGAATGCGTATTGGTGGGCATTTAACAAAAACACTGACATTGATGAAAGATGCACAAGTTCTCTCATTTTATGGTACACTTCATCTTGTTCGTAATTTTGATGATAAACAATTTGTGTATTTTAAAGATGCTTTCCAACTTGGTTCTTTTGGTTCTTCTTTAGAAGCTGGGTTTGGTGTTTATTCGCAATTATCCACAAAAATTACTTTTCATAGTGATCTGATTTATAAGCATAAATTCACAAAATCTGGCTTTTCTGGAACGCGTTTTTCTGGTGGACTAAGCTATCATTTTTAATTTTATTTTTCTTTACTGCATCTTTTGTAAAGACTATGAACACAAAAAGTGACTTTATTGTGTTTTTTTCTGATTTTTAACTTTACGTATAACCCAAAAAGAATTATATTAACAACACATAATAGGAATAATATATCGAGGAGCTAGGTCTGTCTTTTTGATTTTTAATGAAGATGAAGTAAGAGAAGTTTAGAGCTAATCGCGATGAAAGTATTAAAATTTCATGTGTTTTTATGTGCTCTTAGGGCGTCTATTTTATTCTTTGTTTATAATGTAAAGAAGCAGGAAGAAACTTCGTGTCGTTTTCTTTTAGGGTTCTATTCATGTGATACTTTTGAAGGTGTAGGGCGTGGTATGAGTGATACTCGCTCAGGTGCTGCTGATAGCAGTTTTTCTGGTGTTTTTTAAGATAAAAAAGTTTGGTTAGGTAAGTATTAAGGTGGAGAAAAGAGAAGTTTGGAGATTGATGGGGTTTTAGCGTTAAAAAAATACCGTTATAATTTCATCAGAAGTGTTTGCATGAGAAAGAATGAAGATTACTTCGGATAAGGCTTCCGTTACTGGAAGGGGTGAGAACACGGTTAATGATAAAAATATAAGCGCCTCTATGATCATGGTTTTATTCAGGCTATTTTAAGACTAAAGCCAAGGCGACTTTCTTTTTGTTAAGGATGGTAAGATTAATGTTTCAAGTATTGATGGTCTCGTGATGGAGAGCATGGAGGTCGTTTTCATTCCTAGCAGTGTGATGAAATATAGCGTATCGGGTGATAAACTTTTATCTGGTTTATGGGGGTGGCGTTATTCTGATGTTGTTTTTGAGAATTCAAATATTTCTTTTCATGGGTGTAAAATTCGAGAGGGGACTTTAAAAGAACGTCCCCCACAAAGGAATATATAAAATCAGAGGCATTGGCTGGATTGGAGAGATTCAGTTCAAGAAGGTTAACTTTAGTGTTCCTAATGGCACAGCTATTTATATCGGTAGCCTTTTTCCCTATGGGAGATTTGAAGGGGATGCTCTCATGCAAGCAAGAGGCAAGACAACAACATTGAAGCAAACAGCTTTGGGTGCTTCATTCACTGCGGGAAAGTCATTTATGAGCGGACATAAGGGGCGTATTTTTTATCCGCAGTTTCAGATCGTTTATCAAAATGTGCACTTTGATAAGACATCCTATATCGATGGTTTTAATATTGAAATAGGAAAACTTGATCTGTGGCTGATGCTTGGTGTGTGGGCGTTTAAGCAAGATACTTATGGCTTTTTGAAGAGGGAGAAGTTTTTTCTTTCAATGAAAAGTTTCATTTTGCCAATAGTTTTAGAAAAAAACAATGTGTTCAGTTGGAGATGAATTCTAATGAGGAGCTTTGGGTTCTTTTTTAGAAACTGGAGTGGAGTTGAACGTGAGTTGTCTTCAAACTTTGTATTGTATGGAGATGTCACTTATCTGCGTCATTTTAGAAAAGTAGCTTTTTCAGGGATGATTTTTTCAGGAGGGTTACGCTATCGTTTTTAAGGACCCATGAAATATAATATGAATTTTACATAAACTACATAGTGTTGTTTTAAGTATAAAATGAATATCTAAGTTTTATACTTCTCTCTATTCGTTTGTTTAAGTGAGTGTTATTGCGCGTATTTTTTATTTTTAAGTCAGGAAAGGGGGGGAAAAAGAAAAATTGGGAATAGAATTATGGTTAATGTATTAAGGGATTATAGGTTTTTATTTATCACAACGGCTATTGTTTCTTTTTTGCCAATCGTGAGTGTTCATGCAAATTCTCCTCATTTAGGAAATCTCTGTGATCCAAATGCTCAGTTTTATAAATGCAATGATGGTAAAAAACATACGATTGAAAATAAAACTTATCATTTAAAATATTCTCAAGAATATATTTCTAACACTACTCCTATTTCAGCTCTATATGTAGAAAAAGCAGGTACAGTTGTTGATGCATCTCAGATAACTGTTACGGGTGATAGCGCAGATGAATTATACGGCTATGGTGCATTAGCAAAAGAGGGAGCTCGTCTTAATCTAAAAGATTCAAATTTTAAGAATATACCTGCCCTTCATGCGGAAAGTGCGGTTATTCGCATGATAGATGGCACTATTACGGGGGTTTCTCACGCTATTTCTGCATTGGGTAAAGGAACAGATATTGCTTTAGTGCGTGTCAAGATTGAAACGACACCAAGAGAAACGACATCAAAAGAACTAAATGGTGTAGGAGAGATTGCTCTGATTAGCAGTTTGGGTTCAAAGATTAGGTTGTCAGGAAGTAGCGTTATTTTTAATGGGAAGGGTGCGTTTTCATCACTTTTTGGGGGAGAGTATAGTTTTGATAGTTCTGTCATTAAGGGTAAAGGAGAACAAAAAACGGTTATCATTGGTGAGGAAAGTGTCAATAAATTACCAGAAGCTTTTGATATTGCTCAAGGTGGTTTTGTTCAATTGAATAATAGTTCTATGGAACTGAGTGATATGCATGGTTTTTTGGTTAAAATTTCTTCAGGGAATGTGAATAATAAAGCTAGGTTGTTGCGAGCATTTAATTTAGCTGATGCGTTTAAGAAAACGAATATTAAGATTGAAAAATCCAATATTTCTGTTCAGGGGAAGGGCGCCTATGGTCTGTATTTTTATGGATCAGATTCTAATGATATATGGGGTAATATGAGTGCTCTAGGAGCGCAAGGTGTTGCTCTGGAAAAAGCCTCTGTTCAGTTATCAAAGACAAATTTTTTAGTTCCAGAGGGGATTGCCATTTATGGTATGGGGGGTGCTGGTTATGGGGCTGAAGCTACCCTTGAATTATCAGAAAATACAAAGATTTCTGGTGATTTATTGTTAAAAGCTGAAAATAATTCTTCTCTTCGTGTTCAAGCTTATTCTTCGACTCTTAGAGGGGGAGCACGCATTGATGGCAGGTCTCGTATTGATTTGCAGTTAAGAAATAGTTCAACATGGTATCTTACTAAGAGTAAATATCAAGGCTCACAAGACTTTACGGTTTCATCGCTTTCTACTTTGAGTCTTTTGGATAGTACCGTTATTTTTGAGAAATATGTCTCTCAAGATTATCACACATTGTATATTGGAAACAAAATAAACAATGGAGACGATATTCATACATTAGACAATAGCAATAAAACAGCTGGTATGAATGACGTGTCCAATAAAGTATACAGTGCGGAGGGAAATACTCAGATTAAGATGAGCACATTTATGTATAGTGATGGTTCATTTAATTCTCAACAAACGGATCGCATTTTGATCTATGGGGATGTTGTGGGAACCACCCTCATTGGGATGGAAAAATTTCAAAAAACTTCGGATAAAGAAGCAGGCAGTGAAGGGATTCAAAGTGTTTCACTTATTCAAGTTGCCGGGATGGCAGAGGAAAATTCTTTTAAGTTACTCAATAGTTATACGACGGTAAATGGTTTTCCTTATCAATATAAACTTCGTGGCTATGGTCCAAGTTCTTCTGCTGGAAATGCAGATCCCCAAAATAGATTGGTTGCAGGGAAAGGAGATTTTTGGGACTTTCGTCTTGAAAGTGTTTATATTGGTTCTGAGTTAGATTCTTCTGAATCTGCTTCTAAGCCAACGCCTACGGTTATTCCTCCTCAATCTGAAGAAGAAAAGATCCCTTCTGAGCGACCAACAGAGACTATTTCGCCTGAACAACCGCCTACTGTTGAGCCTCCACTTCTACCATCGACACCTTCTTTGCCTGAAGGATCTGAACCGTCTGAAACATTTTCTCCTACGGATTCTACACTGACTCCTTTTGAACCTGTTTCGCCTGAGACTCCTTCTGTACCAACTCTCCCAGAGGATTCTTCTACTGTGCCTATGCCTTCTGTTCCCGTTGAAACTTCTACTGATGAGGTTATGCCATTTAAGCCATCTGTTCCGGTCGTTCCTTCATCTACGGATTCTCCTTCTCTACCTGTTGAATCAAAGCCTTCTAAACCTTCTGCTCCTGTTGAGCCTTCGTCTCATCTTTCTGTCCCGTTTAATGGGCAGACTGAACAAGGAATTAGAGCTGTTGTTCCTCAATTGCCAACGTATCTCCTTTTGCCAAATGCTTTATTCCAAGCAGGGTTGATGGAGATGACACCGCAAAATAAGATGTTAGAGACAATGCGGGGTGCTTTTTATTCTTTGGGGAGAGATGATAAAAACACTGCCTTTTTTCTGCATGCTTATGGGGCAAGTCATCATTATGCTTCCAATTTATCTGATTTTGAATATGGCTATAGTGCTGAGCTTGATTATAATGCGTTTCAAGCAGGTATTTTGTTAAACGAGATGGAGAGTTTATATACCCGTACATTCTTTGGGGCTTTGGGAAACTATGGAAAACTTTCTCTAGAACCACAGAATGTTGAACAAAGTAAAAAAAACACATTGGATAAATGGTCTATTGGGGCCTATGGAAGTCTACAGCATGATACAGGTTTGTATATCGATGGGGCGTTATCCTATGGTCTTTTTAAGGGAGATATTTTGACCCTTGCACGAGGCAAGGTTATGGCGTTAAAGGGGAAACAGTTTAGTGGATCTTTAACGAGTGGCAAAAGGTTTGTAATAGGGTGTAAAGGTATTGTTTTTGACCCACAGGTTCAGGTTATTTATCAGCACCTTCAGTTTAATCAGGCATATGATGTTGATCATATTGATGTTGATTTGGGAAAATTTCATCAATGGATGGGGCGTGTTGGTGGGCGTTTAAGCAAGACGCTTGGTGTTGTGGAAGAGGGACGAGAGGTTTCTTTTTATAGTAAGTTTTCTTATTTGCATAATTTTGAAGATAAGAAATTTGTTTCTTTTAAAGATGATTTCCAGTTAGGTTCTTTTGGTTCTTCTTTGGAAGCAGGGCTTGGGTTTAATGCACGTCTTTCTTCAAAACTCTCTCTTTATGGGGATGTCACTTATCAGCATCGGCTTAAAAAAGTTGGTTTTTCTGGTGCGAGTTTTTCTGCTGGGTTACGTCATCGTTTTTAAAAGAGCCCCATTGTGCATTTTTACATGAAAGGCAGAAAATTTTTCTGCCTTTTTACCTCTTATAATTTGTACTCCTTCATCAATATGGTTATTTTTAAAAGTATAAAAAGTTACTGTAAATGATTTCTTCTATGTAATGAGAAATTTTTCTACAAGTTTTAATGTTGTGATATGAGGAAAGATTTAATTATAAATGTGATAAAAATATTTTATATTGAATTCTTTGTTGTGTAATATATTCAAAATAGGCAGTATTGATGATTATTTGTATTAATATATAGTAATATTATGGTTTGTTTTTCAATATTTTTTTTAAAAAATTCTTTTATGGTTATTTTATCTTATTATTTATACTTTAGAAAATAAAAAATATAAAATGTATTCACGTTTATATTCGTCAATATGCACATTTTTTTAAGATGTTTACTTGATTACTTTAGATAAATACTGAGAGAATTTTATGTTAAATAATCATAAAAAGTAAAGGATGCTTAATGGTGTTCTTAGGAGTGTTTTTTGGTAAATGATAGACGCCAAGAACAACTTTGATAAGATATAGATTATTTTTATTACTGTAATAAGGGGGCACCATCATTCTGTTTTCCAGGCTTTCAATATTGTGGTGACTTTAACACTCGAAAATGTTCTTAAGAAGTATTTTTAGTCTGTTCTTAAATGTTTTGTATCAATATAGGCTCTTCTCTGTTTGTAATGTGCAAGCAAAAGATTTTAATTAATTGAATTATAAAAAGTATAAAAAGATTTGAAACGAAAGAATTTTGTGATTTTAAGGGTTTTCATTCGATCTGTAAAACAATAAACACCTCTTTAAACCAATTTGATATGTCTAGATAAGAAGCTAAACTGTTGATCAGAATTGGTAAGGAATTTTATTTTTTGAGGTGTGAAGTAGCGGTCAAAAAATTTTATTGAAAAAAATAGTGTTGAGGTCTTTCCTTTGACTGTAGGAAAAAAGAGGACTTTTCGATGATGCTATAAGCTCTATTTTGCTGAAGTTTCAGGAATAGTGTCTTGATGGGAGTGTGCAGTTCATGGCCATAGATTATTATAAAAAAGGTGGCTTTATAGGGAATGGGGGCGGTTTTATAGGTGATATTCTTGTATGGAGAAAACAATGTTTAAAAGGTCAAAAATTTGTTTAAGGTCTTGTCTTGTTTAAAAGGGAAGGGAAAGGAAGATGGAAGGCTTTATGATTATAAAGACCTTGGGGATTTAGAGAGGGCGCTTGGAGTTTCTGTGAGTTTTAGAGATGGGCGGGGGCTCAGACTTCTAGAGGATTGCGTGGGTATTTTAATCAGTGATAGTTGTACTTGTGGCTGCTTAGCTTAATCAGTGATATTGATCATACCACATTCACCATTTTCACTACCGAAGGTGAGATTGTGTCCTGTTTGATCCCAATTGAGTGCTGAGATAGCGCTTTTCCCATCCCCTCTTAGAAGGACTTCTTTTCCATCACGAAAATGTGCCGCTAAAATCATTCCATCATTGAAACCTATGGCGACAATTTCTTTGCTTGGATGGCATGAAACGGTGCTAACAAGTGCATTAGCTCGTGTTCCAAGTTCTAAGGGTGTTTTTCCCATGGGGCCGTCTTTTGTATGAAAGGGCCAAACAATTGCGGCACAAGCACCTGATGTTGCAAGCCATTTTCCTTTTGCACTCCAAGACCAGCTTTTGACTTTACTTGGGTAGCCACTCATCCGTAAATGTTGATGATCGGTAAGACGCCAGCCGTGTAAGGCGTTTTCTTGCATCGTAGAAATGACATAGCGGTTATCTGGTGAAAAGGTCACACCACAATGAGCGCCTTTCCATACCAATGTTGTGGGAGATGTTTGTGTTGAGAACCAATGAAGCGTAACACCATTGTAATGGGCAACGGCAAGCCGTAAACCTTTTGGGGCAAAAGCCAGACCCTCTATACTGCGCTCATGTGGGAGCTCTTGTTGTTCTTTTCCTACATGCACAAATGCAAGACGGGCGGTGGAAAAGGCAAAAGCTTTTTGGGGGCCAAAAGCAACGTTATTGATCCATTTGCGTTCTTTTTGACTGAGCAGTTCTGTGTGACCATTAGCTGTTGTTTGACAGACTTTTCCATCTTCTCCCCCTGTGATGATTGCAGTATTGTCATGGGAAAAATGACTTGAAATTATTCCTTTATGAACTTCAAAGATTTGTGGGGTTGGGGTTAAAAAAACAATCAAACCTTCCACGGAAACAAAGGCTGGTTTATTGCCTATAAAACCACAAGAAAGGCAGTAACTTTGGAGATCATAATGGGTCATGTTAGGTATTGCCATTCATTTTATGCGCAATTTTCAAAATCAGTTTTTAATTTTTTGCCATCAAGAGAGCGTCCGATAAAAACAAGGCGGCTTTCTCGTTTTTCATCTTGACGCCATGGGCGCTGATGTTGTCCCTCAAGAAGCATATGAATGCCTTGAATGACATAACGATCATCATCTCCTTGAAAGGCAATAATGCCTTTAAGACGCAAAATATCAGGTCCTTGTTGCTGTGTAACTTGTTGGATCCAAGGAAAAAACTTTTCTGGTTGCAGGGCACCTGTTTTTAAACTTATAGAAGTGACGGTAATATCATGAATGGTAGATGTGTGATGATGATGCTCATGATGGCAATCGGGACCACACACATGATCTTCAGGTTGGTCTTTATGCTTGTGATCAAGAAAATGAGGCTCATGGTCTAGAGTCCGTTGGAGATCAAAGAAACCACGATTGAGAAGTTTATCAAGAGGAATATTGGTGCGCTGTGTTGTATAAAGTATAGCGCGAGGATTAATAGCAAGAATAAGCGATTCTGCATGGGCACGTTCTTGTGCTGTGACGAGATCAATCTTATTTAAAAGAACGATGTCTGCGAAAGCAATTTGCTCTTCAACTTCACGACTTTTTTTCAGTTGAATGGGAAAATGCTTTGCATCAACGACCGCTATGACACTGTCAAGCGTTGTTTTTTCATGAACTGTATCATCCATGAAAAAGGTTTGTGCAACAGGAACGGGATCGGCAAGTCCTGTTGTTTCTATAATAATTGCATCAAATCGATGAGAACGTTGCATCAGACTTTCCAGAATACGAATGAGATCGCCACGTACAGTGCAGCAAACACAGCCGTTATTCATTTCATAAATTTCTTCATCTGATTCAATGATCAAGTCATTATCAATCCCAATTTCACCAAATTCATTGACAATGACAGCATAACGTTTGCCATGATTTTCACTAAGGATGCGGTTGAGAAGGGTGGTTTTTCCTGAACCAAGGTAGCCTGTGAGAACTGTAACAGGAAGTTTTTTGGGGGATATTGTTTCCATGGAGAGACCTTTTATTGTTCTTTACTGCCATGTATTTATGTTAAACCGCTTGATATCATCAAGTAAATCATGAAGCTGAGATAGAACATGAGAAAAAATAGCTTTACCGGCTTGAGGTGTTGCTTTGCTTGCGTTTCCTGCTGCACCTTGCGTGTTGAGATCACGCATTGTCCAGCCAAAGGCATGAGGACCATAAGCGCGTAAATAGCGATAATTGGCAATCATATCCGCTTGTTTATTATGAAAATTTTTTGCCTTTTCCATATGAACTTTTTCTGGAGCTAAATAGAGCATGAGAGAGGTTTCGATAAAACCACCATGGATATCAAGAGGCTGTTGAGAAGGCTCTATCAGACCTTGTGGCAAACCAAAACGGCTCCAGCTTGTCGCTACAGCAAGCATTGAAAAGCGCCTTCTCAATTCGGTGATAACAATGCTCATTAAAGGTGAATTGCCTCCGTGAGCATTGAGAAGGAGAAGACGGTTGATCCCTTTGTTATAGCAGTCTTCACCAATCTTTATCCAGCGTTTAATCGCATCAGAAAAGGTCAGGGTTTGTGTTCCTTTAATATCCATGTGCTCTATAGAATAGCCAATTTTTTCAACCGGTAAAAGGGTGATATGAAATTGTTCTTTTGTTTCTAACGTGAGGGCCTTTGCAAAAGCTTCAGCAATAATCCAGTCGGTTTCAAAGGGAAGGTGCTCTCCGTGATATTCGTGTGCGCCTAAAGGTAAAAGAGCGAGAAAAGGCGTGTTAGATGCCATAAATTATTACCCAACAGAGGAGTTTATACAGATAAAGTGATCAAAGGTTCTGTCACTATTTAATCTATCTATAAGAAAAACGCAAATAGGTGTATTTTTACATTCCATAGGGATACTCTAAAAATGAGAGCTTTATTAAAAATAGTGAAGATTTTATTGAGAGAAGCTAACACAATTTTGATGGAATATGCACTACTCCTTCTAAAGATCAATAACTTTTGTAAGAATTTTTGATTAAGTTTTTTCATTGTATTTTTAAAAAGAAAGTTTTTAGATGAAGTTGAATATTTTTCTTTTTGCTATGAAGAAAGGATAACCAAAGCATTTATGTTGGTGTGAAGGCAGGATGGCATAGCTTTTGGTTTTAATCAGGATTCTTGCATTCTGAATTCAAGTTTATAGAGATGTCTTACAAAAGAATAGAAATGTACATTCATCTTACTGTGGACAATGTTTTAATAGATTTTAGTGTTTATAAAGAAAAAATGAATGTAATAAGAAGAATTTACATGAGATGAAATCACATAATGACACTATATTGATTTATAAAGAGTATTTATTTTTTCATGTTGAATGAGAGTCTCAAAAAATTATAAGACTTTTTTTATTCCAAATCTGTTCCATTTTGAGTGAATAAAAACCATGTCTCTTGTACATCACGAGTAGATTAGTTGTGAGATGTGAAACTGTACAGGTATACTTCTTATGAAATATCTCAAGTGCTAAAGGTTTGGTCTTGCAACATTAGGCGGCTGGTAAAGTGTGTGCTAGTGCGGGCTTGCTCCTTTATGAAGCGTCAAAATGGTGGGGCTCAATGAATTTATTGTTATACTCTTCGACGCGTAGTATCGCGAAATTATAAAGAGCTTGATGAGTTTATAATGTGATGAGTAATCAGATGATAAAGAAGAAACATCGTTGAAATTAGGATAAACAGAATCTCATTACATTGTATGCTGTTTGTTTTAAAGAAAAAGCAAGTATTCAAGCCTATTTTATAACGCTGCACATCGAAGGGTATAACGGTAAATCCCTATAATAGCAAAACGCCTATAATAGCAAAACGCCTATAATAGCAAAACGCCTATAATAGCAAAACGCCTATAATAGCAAAACGATTGTATATGATCATCTTTACACTTTTGAAGTAAAAAGGGGGCACCCGTATATATTTTGCCATCTTCTGATTTTTGCAACGGCACTTTTTACTTAAAATACCTTATAAGTGATATTTTTTTCTTTAAGTTTTTCTCCCTATACACCACTTCACCTTACACATCCTTTTGTTTGTGATTTGCAAGCAAATAAATTTGATTGGTTCAATATAAATAGTGTTAAAATTAAGTAAGGGAAATTCATAATCGCTAGATGACCTTACATTTAATATGCAAAACAATGGATTATGATTATAAATCAGTCTTTTACTTTTAATATGAGCCGTTGATAAATTGATTAACCAATATTGGTTTTCGAAGGGGTATTTTTTTAATTTGTTTATCTTGAAGCTGGTCCTTTAAAAATGTAATTTTTTTATTTATATTTTAATGACGCTTATATTAAATATAGTATATGTATTATTGTATGTATAAAAATAAATTGTTAGGAAATATATTTTATTTTTACAGTTTTTATTATAGAAATTACTTTCTAATTAAAGAAAAATATGATAATATTAAGTTATGTTTAAAATATTAAAAAATAGATTTTATTGTTCTATTTTTATAGTGTTTATTCTTTTTTTTGCACAAGATGCAGAAAATCATATGAATATTTCTAAAGATTTATTTCAAAGGGAATTATTTTTTACTAATCAAGAGAAAAATATAATAGCTCGAAATATAGATATGGCTGTGATCTACCCTATTGAAGAAAAAAATCAGCTAACTTTTATGAAAGTTAGGCAAGAGAGTTGTTTTTTAGTGTTTTGGGAGGTGCTCTCATTTTTCATGACTATTTTAGTATTTGGTTTTAGGTAGTTTCCTAGAATTTTTGTGTTGCTTATAATGTTTTTATAAAGCTGATAAGTTGATTTGTTTTATAAGTGTGTTTTGTTAATTAAAAAAATCAAAAATTTCAATGTATTATGCTGTATGAGATAGGGGGCTGAACAACTTCTTTGAAGATGCTATGGGATGTTTTATATATTAATAAAAGTTAAAAAGCACTTTGTTAATGTTTTTTTGTTTAAACAGAGAGCTCTTGATGCTCTTTTACACTTTATAACTGTTTTGTCAAAAATAGGACAGACTTTTAAAGTTTACGTCTAGAGAAATATTTATTTTAGCTCACTATTTTTTTATTTGCTCGCGATTTTATTTCTTGGCATTAGAAAGAGCAAACCTGTTCTATATCAATGATGGATATCATAAAAGATCTTTGAAGAAGTATTTCATATTTCTCTTATTTCAATAATAGACAAGTATTATTATGTTGATAGTTTTTATTTTATACTGTTTTAAATTTATTTTTCTATGAACGTTGATAAATTTTCATTATTTTAAATTAGAGTGATAGAAATAATAAAATATTTTAATATTATCAATGATTCTATTATAAGAAAAATAAATTATTTTTGATATTTATAAATCTTTTTAAAATTTTATGTAATAATAATAGCATAGAGATTAGCAATACATTTTATTTTGGTAAATTTTTTCGTAATATGAGGCAATTCTCAATTGTGTTTGTTATATTTTATAGTCATTTGATTTTTAAATAAGTTTTTCTTAAATAGACCGTTCAGAAACTTTCTAGTATTGTTGTTATTATTTTAAAACTTAAAATTATATTATTTTATCTCTTTACATGTAATACGTAATGTATTATATTTATATTATGAACTACATATAATGTATCATTTATTTTTATATATAAGTATTCTTTTACTTTTTCAGTGAAGAAAAAGAGGAGCAAAGAAAGTTATGTTTAAAATATTTAAAAATCGTGTATGTTCGTTTACTTTTACATTATTTATTCTCTTTTTTGTGCAAATTATAGAAGGAAATGCGAGTTTTGTAAAAAATCAATTTCAAGAAGTTGGAATTGTTACTACACTAGAAAAAATTTATTATTGAAGTGGGGGATACGGCTGTTATCCATGATGTTGAGGGACAAAATGGATTTTCTTTTGGAGAAGTTAAAAAAGTTGCTGTATTTTCAGATGCAGCCTTTTGAAGAAAGATAGGTATTGTATTAGTTCTGAATTCTTTATCCGTTGGGGATCTTATTGGTGCTGCTCTAGCTATTTTGGGATTGTTTTGTTAATAATAAATGTATCTTTTGTCTGCATTATTAAAGTTAAAAACCTTTTAGTCGATGTTTTTTTCCTTTAAAAGGACTGCGAAATGTTTTTTTATTTGAAAATAAAGATAAGGATCTTTGTAGCTTCTTTTTGTAATTTATAGTGGTTTTGTCAAAAAAATTTCTTATTTAAATTCTTACTTCATAATTATATATTTATTTTATATGGATGTTTTTAATTATGATGAAATTTATTTATATTGTTATAATAATATAAACATGGAATTTTTATATTAATTATTTAAATATTATAATTTTTAAAATTTTTGTAATTAAAGCTATTTACATAATCTATATTATACAATAATTTATACTTATAATATGTAAACTTTATTTACGCATATTATATAATATGATATACGCTTCAACGTAATATTTTCTTATTACTTATATTAATAAAATTATATATAAGTTTATTTTTTATGTATGAAAATATTATTTTACTATTTTTAGTAAATAAAAAGAGGAGCAAAGAAAATTATGTTTAAAATATTTGAAAATCGTGTGTATTCAATTATTTTTACACTATTTATTCTTTTTTTTATACAAACTGTGGAGGGGAATGCAGGTTTTGTACAAAATCAATTTCAAGAAGTGGGAACTGTTGCTATACTAGAAAAAAATGTTGTTGTTGAAGCGGTAGATAAGGCTGTTATCCATGATGTTGAAGGACAGGATGGATTTGCTTTTGGGAAAGCTGAAAAAGTTTCTGCAATTTCAGATGCAGCTTTTTGGAGGAAGATATGTGTTAAGGCAGTTTTTTCTTCTTTATCCGTTGGGGATTTCATTGGTGCTTTTCTAGCTATTTTTAGACTATTTTTCTAATAATATGTGCTAATAATAAATGTATTTTTTTGTCCGCATTATTAAAGTGAAAAGCCTTTTAATGGGTGTTTTTCTCCTTTAAAAGGGCTGCGAAATGTTTTTTATATATCAGTAAAAATTAGAAATCATTTCGTTAATGTTTTTTTATTTGAAAATAAGGATAAAGAGCTTTGAAGGCTTTTTTGCAATTTATAATGGTTTTGTCAAAAAAATATTGATATTATTAATAATTAATATAATAAAATACTAATTAAGAAGCATTCTATGTTTATTGTATTATAATAATGAAAACATGTTGTTTTTATATTTATCATTTAAATATTATATTTTTTGATTTTTTTATTTAAAACTATTTATAAAATTTCTATTGAGTTATAATTTATACTTAAATTATACTATTTTTATTTATTTACAAACAATATATAATATGATATATGCTTTAATATAATATTTTCTTAGTATTTATATTAATAAATATTATATAATGTTTATTTTTTACATGTTTGAAAATATTATATTACTTTTATTACCTTACTATTTTTAGTAAATATAAATAGGAGCAAAGAAAGCTATGTTTAAAATATTTGAAAGTCGTGTGTGCTCATTTATTTTTACACTATTTATTCTTTTTTTTGTACAAACTGTGGAGGGGAATGCAAGTTTTGTACAAAATCAGTTTCGAGAAGAGGGAATTGTTGCAACACTGGAAAAAAGAGTCGTTACTCAAGCGGTAGATAAGGCTGTTATTTATGATATTGAAGGACAAAATGGATTTTCTTTTGTGAAAGGTATACTAGGTATAGGTAAAGGGAAAGATCATGGGAAAGATCCTGGAAAAAACCCTGGAAAAGATCCTGGAAAAAACAAAGGTAGTCGCTTTTTTGGGTCTGAATTTAACTTTAACTTTAACTTAGAGAAAGGCTTCGCTACCATGTTGGGTGGGACATGTGTTATAGGACTTGTTGCTTCTTTCTGTATTGGGGATTTAATGGGTGTTGCTGCATCTTTGCTAGGAATGGCAACCTCCTTGGCAATCTATACAGATGATGAAGAGTAGGGAACTGATTTTTTATAGTTTACGGTTATTTCATCGTTATAAGACTAGCACTTTTACTTCTCTTTATTAGTCTTTTAAGATTATCTGCGTGCTCTGATATGAAGCTTATTCAGAAATATTACATAACAAGGGATAAAATAAAAAATATCCCTGTATTCAGAGTTCTCATGCAGTAAGAAAATAATAAATTATATGTAAATCAATAAGATGAATTTAAAGCAATAGCGGGGGGGTTATACATAAGTGGGAAGTTTTTGAAGTAAAAGGTCTTGTTTGGCACGAAGACGAGCAATCCATTGATCTTCACGAATAGCCGTATTATGCACTGTAATGAGTTCGTTCTTTTTAATTTCAGCTGTTACGGTTGCGTTTTCTAAAAGACCACAAGGAACGGCTTGGCGAGCCTGCGCTTCTGCAATATTCATGATCCAAGCACGATACGTATAAAGACCGATAAAATCTAACTGATCGCCTGGGTGTAAATCTTTTTTAGCAACAGCACAGACTTCTACTACGGGATGGTTAAGAGGAACCATATCTTTTTTGCCATAAAGCATCACGCGTGCACAGGTGAGGGGAACTTCCATAGCTGTGAGATGATAGGGGCGTTGAAAGGTGAAGTAAGGTCCCTGACCAATTTTTAAATCTTCCATGCGTTCGCGTAAACGTGGGTGTGTTATTTCTGCAATGACAAAGACACCTGGAGAAACCCCTTGACCTATTGAATAATCCACAACACCATATTGCTGCAAAATACCGCCATCTTGTTTTGGAATAAGGACTTTGTTTAAATCTTGTAGTGCCGCTTGAGGGCCATGCATTCCTGGGCAATCGGGGAGAAGTCCAGTGGCATTGGCAATGGCTGCCATTTCAACCATCGTTTTGGAACCATCAATAAATTCAACCAACATGCGCACATTCATATTACGCCGTCGTGCTTCTTCTTCATAAACATCAGGTGTGGCATCAAAGAATAGAGGATTATTTTTTCCCTTTCCCGCTGCAACAATCTTATGCCCAAGAGCTGAAACAAACTCGATGAGTTCCATACATGAAGTTGGTTCATCTCCCGCACCAAGGGTATAAATAAGCCCTCGTTTTTCTGCTTCATGTTTCAGATACGCGCCAATCGTAACATCGGCTTCAACATTCATCATGACAAGATGTTTGTTGTTTTCAAGTGCTTTAAAGCCAATTTCTGCTCCCGCTTCAGGATAGCCTGTTGCATCAACGATAATATCAATTTGTTCATGGCGCAAAACAAGGTCAATATCGTCTGTTGCTGCAATCAAACCTTTTTCAATGCTTTGCGTGAGGGCATGAGCATTTTCAACTTCACAGACATGTCCCTCTTCGCCATAGGCAATTGTCGCAGCATCAAAAATACGTGACGGTGTCCTCGTGGCGACAGCAGCAACTGTTATTCCCTCCATTTGCGCAATACTTGATAATAAGTCTGTGCCCATCTCCCCACAACCAATCAGTCCAATACGGATAGGAGGATGGTTTTCTGCACGTTGCTTCAAATCATGCGCTAAACCTGTTAGGTTCACATTGCTTGTCATTCTTTTTTCCTATTTGAAAACTATGCTACGAAAAGAGTCTCCTTATTCATAAGGTGTATTTGTTTTTAAGACAATTAATCTTTTATTCTTGATGCTCTAATCAACGGGTTTTATAAAAGCAAGGGGGATGGTTGCTTTTATAAATAAAATAGGAATAGCGTTATGCAGAAAAAAATCACAGTGCAAGATGTCACTACTTTTATTGGAAAAGAAATGGGATTATCGCAGTGGCGCCTTGTTACACAGGATATGATTAATCAATTTGCATGCGCTACAGATGATCATCAATGGATACACGTTGATGAGGAAAGGGCTAAGAAGACACCTTTTGGGGGAACGATTGCTCATGGATTTTTAACATTATCGCTTTTGTCTACGCTTGCTTATGAGGCTCTTCCAGAGTTAGAAGGGGCTACAATGGGGATTAATTATGGTTTTGATAAAATACGTTTTATGAGTCCTGTGAAGACAGGAACACGGGTACGGGCGCGTTTTGTGCTCGATGATGCAGAAATTCGTCCTTCTGGTCGCGTAGTCTTCCATTATGGGGTTACAGTGGAAGTGGAACAGCTAAAAAAACCAGCCCTTACGGCTCAATGGCTTATTGTTGCTGTGATGGGGGAAAAACTTTCCAATCCTTAAGATTATTTGAGTGCTTTGTTTGATAAAAATTTTTATATAATTTTGTTAAAACTTATCTTCGATAATAAAATTAAGAATATATCGATTTATAAGGATAATCTCGTATCATTTATCCTGATACGCGACTCTAGAGTATCGTGAGATTTTCTCATCTTAAACTTATTTCCATGTTGAAACAATCAAAACCGCTCATTTGCACGTTTAAAAGTGGGGTAGCCTGTATGGAGTGAAACTGTGCAAGAAAGGTATGCCTTTGAACCGTCTCAAGTATCAAGGGATGAGGGGCTCTATATTGGATGTTTGCAAAGTGTCTGATGGTACTGGCTTACTTTTTATAAAGCGTAAAGATGGAAGTTCAGTGGATTGGCTATTATTCCATTTAGGGTCTTTGTGTTTTACGAATAGGCTGTGATCCATTAAAGGACGTGATAAACGAAAAGTGTGGGGCAATGTGTAATCTCCATTATTTATTGTTTTAAACGCTTTTGAAAGCTTTAATGCTAAACTAAAGAATAATGGTAAGGATGAAAATTGTTTTGCATCTTTACGCTTTTAATATTTTTCCAAAATTAACGGGTCTTCCCGTTTTAGCAATTACGCTTGATAGATCCGCAATGCGTTTGCTTGCACTTTGGCATATAAAAGTAGGAACAATGTTTAGAGCTTTTATCCCACTCAATCTGTGTTAAAAATATGCTGCTGCATTTGATCTAGATGTTGATTGAGAGGTAAACCTTATTTAAGAAAATAAAATAACGTCATAAAATCATGGATAGACTAGCAATAGAGTGGCGAGATGTTTTTGTTTTTTATCAAGCACTTTGGAAGACAACAATCATACATTGAGAGTGATTAGCTATAATTATGGCTAAGGTTTTATTAGCCGCTACTCGTCATAGCGGATCGTTCTGTCTGCTTGACTGTTTTGATGGGGTGTTATGGTTGGATCATGATCAATAGAGTCATTTAACATGGACATTTATCATTTTATAGTGAGAGAGAGTTTTGAATGTTGTAAGGGCTCTTCTCATTTAATCTCCTTTTATATTGAAGCCATCCAAACTATTTACTTGGTTACAAAATGGGGGCTTATGTCGATAAGGTCGTTTAAGAAAAAAGAAAAAGTGTTTTTTAAAAAAATGAGCGTTTTCGATCGCCAAGGGATGTTTCATTGGCGAGGTGTTGCATTTCTAGAAGTGGCAAGGAGGATGGATAATGCTGGCCTGTGAAATTCTCAGTCTTTTAATGCTTCGTTTTATCAAGTTTTTGTACGATTTTATCAGAAGTCCATTGGGTTATAATATTGAGCATGATCAAAAGAAGGATGACGATGGTCATGATGAAGGTATTATAGCGTTGATAGCCGTAGCGGATTGCCATGTCTCCTAAACCGCCTCCACCAAGATATCCGGCAAGTGAGGTGGCTCCTATAAGAGAAATGACCATGACTGTAAAACCTGTAATCAGGCTAGGGAGAGCTTCAGGAATAAGAACATGTCTGATGATTTGAAGACGGCTTGCTCCCATAGAGCGGATCGCTTCAATGAGACCGTTTTCAACGGTTTTAAAAGAGAGTTCGGCCATGCGTGCATAAAAAGGAATAGCTGAAATGGTGAGAACAAAAATAACAGAAGACATTCCTACACCTCTTCCTACAACGATACGGGTAACGGGAAGAAGATAAAATGCAAGAATAATAAAGGGAATGGCACGAATACTGTCAATGATGATGCTTAAAGGGCGATTGATAAGAGATGAAGTAAAAATTCCGCCACGTGCTGTTGTATGAAGAAGAAGACCTAGGGGAAGCCCTATAATAAGCGCCATCAAAGAAGCACTCATCGTCATCAAGATTGTATCAAAAAGGGCATTGGGAAGTTCATGAGATAGAACATTAAACATAACCTAACACCTCGCAATATCGTCCCTTTTCGGTTAACCATTGAACGGCTTTTTTAAAAGCTTCTTGATCTTGAGCAGGAAGGCATAAGAAGAGACGCCCGATGGTTTCTCCTTGAACTGTATCGATACCTCCGTGGAGAATACGTGCTCTTAAACCGCTTTCATCTTCCAGAAGATGGAGAAAAGGTTGTTGGGCAATGGCACCGGCAATATTCATTTCGATAACAGCTTCTTGACCGATCGGTTTAAGATTTTGTGCATATTTTTCAGGAAGTTGTGGCGTAACAAGTTTAAGCATGGCAATGGTTGTTTCTTCTTGTGGGGATGTAAAAATATCCTTTACACGTCCTTCTTCCACAATACGCCCTTGATTGAGAACAACAACGCGATGCGCAATTGTGCGTACCACTTCCATTTCGTGGGTAATAAGCACAATTGTGAGATTGAGGCGGTTGTTAATATCGGCAAGAAGTTCAAGAATAGACTGTGTTGTTTCAGGATCAAGAGCAGAGGTTGCTTCATCTGATAACAATATTTTAGGATTAGCAGCGAGCGCACGGGCAATGCCAACGCGTTGTTTTTGCCCTCCAGATAATTCTGCTGGATAACAATATTCTTTACCACATAATCCTACCAATTCAATAAGCTCAAGAGCACGTTTGTTGCGCTGTTTTTTGTTTGTTCCTGTTAATTTGAGCGGTAATGCAATGTTATCAATCACCTTTTGCGATGAAAGAAGATTGAAATGTTGAAAAATCATTCCAATTTGTTGACGATAAGGCGCCCATTCTGTCTCTGATAGATTTGAAATATTGATGCCTTCAAAAAAAAGAGAGCCTGTATCAATTTTTTCTAATCCATTTAAACAGCGAATAAGTGTTGATTTTCCTGCTCCACTACGACCAATAATACCAAGGATTTCACCGGCATGAATATCAAGAGATAAGTTATCAATCGCTGGATTCCCCGCCGTTTTGTTAAAACATCGGCTGACATTTTTTAAGGAAATGAGGGCGTTTTTTTCCATTTAAAATTACCAGAATGTTTAGCAAAACGACGAAAATATGAGGTACAATTACCAAGATGTTTGTGCTGCTGGACCAAAGATCTCTTTGATTTTTGCACGAACAGGCTCGCTATTGTAGGCAGCAACTAATTTTTTGACCCATGGTTCATCTTTGTCGCTGGTTCGCACAACAATGATATTGTTATAGGGATTATTTTCTGCTTTTTCCCATGCAACAACATCTTTTTGCAAATCTAGTCCAGAAACCAAAGCCCAATTTGTATTGATAACGGCAATATCAAAATCATCGATAGCTCGCCCTAACATGCCGGCATCGAGTTCCCGAATTTGCAAGTTTTTAGGATTTTCAATAATATCCAGTGGAGAGGAAAGAATATCATGAGGGTCTTTTAATTGAATAAGACCTAAAGAATTGAGAAGGAGGAGGGCTCTTCCACCATTGGAGGGATCATTAGGAATGCCAACATGTGCACCATCTTTCAGATCTTTTAAATCTTTAATTTTGTGGGAATAGACACCAATTGGGGTAATAAACGTGTATCCTACAATTGAAAGTTTATACCCCCGCTGTTCCATTTGGTTTTTAAGATAAGGCGTGTGTTGAAAAGCATTTGCATCAATCTCTCCTGCATTAACAGCATCGTTGGGCAAAGTGTAATCAGAAAAATAAACAAGCTCAATTTCTAAACCAGCGTTTTTAGCTTGCTCCGCAGCGACTTGCCAAACAGTGGCTTCGTGTCCTTCCATGACACCAAGTTTGATTTTTGATTTTTCTGCGGCCATGGAACAAGCAGTAGATAAAAAAAGTGTAAAGAGAGAGAGGAATAATCCTATAATTATAATACGACCACGAGAAAAAAACTTTAATGTCATGTTCTTTTAACTTTCTTTTATAAGAGATTTTTTGAGGAAAGCTTCAATATACTCTATATTTTTTTATGAAGACCTAAAGTTATACAAGCTTGAGAGAATATTCAATCATTTTTATTTTAAAAAGAATATTCTTTTTTTCTATTTTTCGCAGTTTGGGGGAAATATCATCATTGGTTAAGGGAACCAATGACACTTTAAAAACTTCTTTAAGAGACGATTGGCTAAAGAGCCAAGTTATCAGATGATGTTTTAGCAGTCAATTCATGAGGGATATACTGCACAATCAAAATCAAAAGTCCTGTGTTTGTAGAGAGGGGTGGAGGGGACAAAGAGAGATTTTGTGGTCATAGGGCTGTGGGGATGGGGAAAAATAAAGATTGATAATTACTGGATTTAAATGCGGCAAATTTTTGCAAAGGCAAATATTTTGCCCTTTACATGTTAGAGAGGAAAAAAAATAATGTTAAGAAAGAATTTTTTATCAACGGCAATGATTTTATGGGCTTTGGGAGCATCAGGGGAGGCCGTGACTGCTTCTCACGCGCAAGCTGGGACCATTGCTGGAACCGTTGCTCGTGTTGCATCAGGTCAGGTATCTTTACGCACAGGTCCTGCGACAGCTTACAAATTGATCGCAATGGTTCCAATGGGCGCAAAAGTACAAATTTATGGCTGCTTATCCAATAAAACTTGGTGTTCTCTTGGTTATGATGGAAAAGTTGGTTGGGCATCTGCTCGTTATGTCAATGTCGCTAATGTTCCTACCATTGCTTTTAAAAAGGTGCCGGTAAAATCAAATTCCATGATAAAATTACCAAAAGTAAAAAAAGAAAAAGTAAAACAGATTGTTTCTGATTTTAAAGCTCTTCCAATGATGCAAAAAACACGGAAAAACATGCAAAAACTGTACAGAACCGATGTGATTATTGATTCCACAGGTGTTAAAAAAAGAGATGAACGGACAATTTTAAATCCTTCACCAAAGGCACAAAAAGTTTCTGTAAAGCACGTCAATGCTTATAATCCCTTCTTTCCTGATAAGGTTAATGACAAAAATTTTGAACGCAATGAAACGCGTTACCGTGTTGTGACCTATCCTGCTCCATAAGAATAAAATCAATCTCACAACAGGAATGGCTAAAAGATCAGCAGCATGAAGCAAAAAATGCTTCATGCTGCTGATCTTATTGTCCCATAAAATGGTATCAAGGTGGTGAGAGATAATTTAGGGTGATAAGAGTTAAGAATACTCAGGGTGAAATTTATCAATGTCTCGAGATATTGTCCTTATAAGATAATGTTTGGTGGAATTTATTAAAGCTGGATTTTTAAAGAGAATGGCTAGGGGCTTCTTATCCTTATACTATTGTGTCGTAAGGCGACATGAGGATGGTGATCGGTACAAACTGGTTAAAAAGTGCGATTGTGTATAAGAACAGTGCAGATAGAGATCTTCGTTTTTTAAACGGTGCGGGATAATTTTAAGGCTACTTAGGCATTCAAGGATGTTTAGGGTAGAATTTGTCACTCCCCCGTAGGACTGTTCTTTAGGGGATGATATGAATCTTCAGTAGGGGAAGATTTTTTGAAGAAAAGCCGGACCTTTGACAGACCGGCTAGGATTCTTCGTCCTTTTGGATAGGGCTTTTAATTGACGGACTTAGATTTTATCAAATTACGAGAAATGAGCAATTCAGCAATTTGAACGGCATTTAATGCAGCGCCTTTTCTTAAATTATCGGCAACAACCCAAAAAGCTAAACCATTTTCAACGGTGATATCTTCACGAACACGGCTAATAAAGGTGTCATCTTCTCCTGTACCTTCGTAAGGTGTGGTATAGCCACCATCTTCGTGTTTATCGATAAGCTGACAACCAGGGGCATCACGGAGGAGCGCTTGCGCTTCAGATACGCTGAGTGGTTTTTCAAATTCAACATGGACAGCTTCCGCATGACCGATAAAGACCGGAACACGAACGGCTGTGGCTGTGAGTTTAATTTTCGGATCAAGAATTTTCTTCGTTTCAGCCGTCATTTTCCATTCTTCTTTTGTATAACCATCTTCCATGAAAACATCGATATGAGGAATGACATTAAAGGCAATGCGTTTGGTGAATTTTTTTGATGTAATAGGATCTGCAACAAATACTGCGCGTGATTGTTCGAAAAGTTCGTCCATTCCCTCTTTACCAGCTCCAGAGACGGATTGATATGTAGAGACAACAACCCGTTTAATGGTGGCAGCATCATGGAGAGGTTTTAAAGCTAAGACCAGTTGAATTGTTGAACAATTAGGATTGGCGATAATATTCCGCTTAGAAAAGGCACTTATCGCTTCAGCATTGACTTCAGGGACAATTAACGGAACATTGGCATCATAGCGCCATGTAGAGGAATTGTCGATGACGACACAGCCCGCGGACGCGATTTTAGGGGCATATTCTTTGGAAATGCTTCCCCCCGCAGACATAAGACACAAATCTGTGTCAGAAAAATCGTAACTATCCAGAGCTTTTACTTTTAAAGTTTTATCCCCATAAGAAACTTCTTGTCCTAATGAGCGTCGTGATGCTAAAGGCACAATTTCGTGTGCAGGAAAACCACGCTCTTCTAAAATTGTAAGCATTTCACGACCGACATTTCCTGTTGCGCCGACAATTGCAACTTTAAAACTCATTTTCTATACTCCTTCGTGTCTCTCCACGTTTATTCCCCGCGCTATACTCAGGAGAGAGTGAGTTGGTCAAGGAAAATCATAAATTATATCTTCAATAAATCCGATGTTGTGCACAGCACATCATAATCGTCAGCAAAATAAAGTATTGTATTGCAAATAATATTGTCTTTTTTGATTTTTTCAGAATTGAAAAAATTGAATATTTTACGCGGAGTTTTCATCTCTTTGCGAGAGCACTTAAGTGAATTTTTTCTCTTCTGTCAATTGTTTCTCTTCATACTTTTGAATTTTTAAAAGATGGTATGACGTATCGTCTTGGGAGTTTTTTTGTCTTTTATCTGTTAAGTGTCCAATTATTTGATTTTTTCCCTCTCTTTAAAGACTAAAATTTTTATTCAGGCTGTTTCCCGACCGAATAAAAATCTTCGTCTTTTGGGGTGAAGACGGTTAAAATGTTTTTTCATGTTATTGAAAACAGTTGAGGGCATCTCAGTAAATTCATGAAAATAAGGGGGTGTTTTTTTCATCAGAAATCAACAGCAAAATTGCTCTTTGTTTTTTGCGGGTAAGCTCTCTGAAATTTTTCAAAAGTAAATATTCTGCTTTACTCGATATTCTATCATTAAAATGTGAGGAAATCTCTTCTTTTTTTGTGCTCTCAGCGTAAAAGAAGGAAACGGGAACCTTGAGTACATCAGCAATTTCCTGTAAACGTGCTGCGCTCACACGATTTAAACCTTTTTCATATTTTTGGATTTGTTGAAACGTTACGCCCAAATGACTTCCTAATTGTTTTTGAGAAAATCCCATCATATTTCTTCTGAAGCGAATTTTTTGGCCTAAAGAAATGTCGTAAGAATGTGAATTTTTAGCTCGCACTTTGTTTCCCCTCCGGTTGCGAGCGCCCTCGCATTGGTATCCGGGGTCTGGAAGTGCTGAAACCGAGTCAGCCTCTTGCTTTTAGTGCTTAAGAGCACTTGGACATAACAAGAGCCCCCGGAAATTCCGGGACACCCGCCAAGCGGGTTAATTTTATACTCGGTTTTCGGGCTTCCAGACCCTATTTGATCGTCGCGTATACGACCAAAAACACAAGCTTTATTCATAAGGCAATAGCTTTCAGTCGTCAATTGAAATTCTAATTGCTTATTTCAAGCAAATAAAGCGCATTTTTTAGCCTATAGAGCATTTTTTAGCCTATAGAAATGTCATTAAAATCTGGATATTTGGTTTATTACTTATGCCTTTCAGGTGCGAGCATCATCGGTATTGGACTTCTAAGATTTGGGGACTTCCGGGATCTGGAAGTGCTGACTCAAAACAGCCTCTTGCTTTTAGTACTAAGAGCACTTGGACATGACAAGAGTCCCGGAAGTATATTTACAAAGCAGGATTTAATGTTTGAGTTTGAAAGTCCCCTGACCGCCGTGTATACCGATCAAACCGTAAGGCAATAGCTTTCAATCGTCAATTGAAATTACAGCCCATTTTCCTTGTTGGTTTTTTCAAGTTTTGATGTCATCAAGGCATCCACGATAGATAAAAATATTTTTTGAGATATTTTGAAAAGTTGTAAAGTTGAATTGTAAAACTCTTTTTCTCAAGACACTAAGATATCATCTTGATAGAAGCTTGATAACAGTGGGCTTTTGAGAAGAAAATTGTCTGAAGAGTGTTTATTTTTTATGGGTTGTTTTTTCATCGTTTTGCAAAGGACGGGCTTCTGAAGTCAGCATAATGGGAACGCCATCACGAATAGGATAGGCAAGTTTGGCTTTGAGAGAAATAAGCTCTTGTGTTTTTCGGTTGAAAGAAAGTGTGCCTTTTGTCATCGGACAGACAAGTAATTCAAGCATTTTGGGATCTGTGGTCATTTTTGTCATGTTTTTACGTTCATTAGTTCAAACGGTAATCTGTTCCTGTTTGTTTCATGAGTGAGCGTTCTGTTAATGCGAGAAGCGTTTGGGCACGGCTTTTGATATCTGGCGCTTCAAGCAGAGCTTGTTTTTCTGCTGGTGTAAAGGGAATAAGCGCTGAAAAAGCATTCACCAATATCGGTGTAGGGGCTTCTATGATGCTGCTCCAGTTGTATTCCATTTCATGGATGGTCAGATATTTTTCAACAACGTCAAGTAAGCTTTCTCGATGAATGCTTTCTTCAATATCGAGTTCTTGTAAATCTTTTATATTTGATTGGATAAGAGCTGTTCGATAGGACTTTGTATTTGTCAATTCTTGTTTTAAGGTAAAGCGGCAGATACCTTGTAAGATAATAAATAGTTGTCCGTTGCCTGTTTCACTATAGTTTGTAATGCGTCCTATACAACCTGTTTTATAAAGTTGTGTAGAAAAGCGGTCCGTACCGGATGAAAGGGGTTGAATAATGCCCAAGAGACGATCGGATACCATAACATTTTCAATCATTTCAAGCGATTCTGGTTCAAAAATGTTGAGCGATAAAAAACCACCAGGCAGTAAGAGTGCACCTTCTAAAGGAAAAAGAGCAATTTGCTTTGGAAGATCATTTTCGCAATTGTAGAAGATATTACCAGCTTTCATGAGTATGTTGTGACCTTTATTCGGTAATTTTAGCCTGTCAATCGTTGCATTTTATGACACTACTAAGAAAGCATAAAATCTACTCCTTGTGCATTAAAATCAACCTTATAAAAACTTAAAATCCTTATTCTTGATTCTTAAAAGAGTATGAAACCTTACCCTTAAGGCTAATTGCACAAGAAAGAATATTGCTTAAAAGAATATTGCTTTGTGATCTTTTTAGTGTGTGACCTTTTGCATAATTTTCAAGGGGTATTTTTGTCTATAACTTTTGATTTTTGTCTTAAATTTCCTAAAATGTGTTGCTTACAATTTTTGTAAGCTTCAAAAGGAGGCTATTATAAATCTTTTAAAGGAGCTTATGCAAGTTTTAAAATGAAAGCTTGTGGTTCACTTTACTAATGACAGTACGATAAAGATAGGTTATAGATTAAAACATGCTGGAAAGAGCGTTATCGTTTCTTTCATTCTTTTGCGGGAGAGTGCAAATTGCAAGTTTTCGCAGTGCCGCCGAAGGGGAAATAGCCCATAATCTCTCAGGCTTTAAGGACCGTAAAAGGAGGAAGGCAGATCTGGAAAGTCGGGAGAGCCCGCGCCGAAGGTGTAAGCGAAAGTCTTTTCGCGAGTCTCTCAGGTTGATGACAGAGGGGTGCAGAGACGACCATATTGTGTGGGCGTTAGCGCAGCTTTGGAGTTATTATGGGCACACAACAAGAAACATCTTTTTTAAAAACACTTCCTTTATATGATCTGCATGAAAAAGCAGGAGCAAAATTTGGTGCTTTTGCGGGGTGGAATATGCCTTTGACTTACCCTCTTGGCGTTTTGAAAGAGCATCTTCATACCCGTGCACATGCAGGACTTTTTGATATTTCTCATATGAAATTGATTGCCGTTGAAGGGGCACAAGCCGTAGAATTTTTATCCTATGCTTTTCCCATTGATGCAGCAGCTTTAAAAATTGGGCACTCACGATATAATTATTTGCTCAATGAGCAGGCTGGTATTCTTGATGATCTGATTATTACTCGTTTGGAAGAGCATCGTTTTATGTTAGTTGCCAATGCTGGGAATGCAGAGGCTGATTTTGAAGAACTGAAAAGGCGTGTTGTTGATTTTGAATGTCAAGTGATTGCCCTTGAAAGGGTGTTGCTTGCTCTTCAAGGCCCTGAAGCTGCAGCTGTTCTGGCTGATGCCGATTTACCAGGGAATGAATTGTTTTTTATGCAGGGATTCGAACCACAACAAGATTGGTTTATAGCCCGTTCTGGCTATACGGGAGAGGATGGTTTTGAAATTGCTTTGCCCATAGGGCATGCGCATATGTTGGCTGAAAAATTGCTGAGTGATTCGCGTGTTGAGTGGATTGGGCTTGCCGCACGCGATAGCTTGCGCTTGGAAGCAGGGTTATGTTTGCATGGAAATGATATTACCCCTGAGACGACACCTATTGATGCGGCTCTAACATGGGCTGTTCCTAAAAGTGTTCGAGAAAAAGCACAATTTTACGGCGCAAAGGCTTTTCTTGAAGCGTTGCAAAAAGGACCTGATCGCTGTCGTGTTGGATTAAAACCGCAAACGCGCCAACCTATTCGTGCCGGTGCAGTACTTCTCGATGAGCAGGGCAACGAGATTGGCGTGGTAACATCAGGCGGTTTTGGTCCTTCGTTTGATGGTCCTGTCGCGATGGGGTACGTTCCTGTCGCGTGTAAAGTTGAAGGAACAGAAGTCTTCACAGAACTGCGAGGCAAAAAGATTGTACTCTCAGTGCATTCTCTTCCCTTTGTTGAACAACGTTATTTAAAAGGATAATTTTTTTATGTCTAAAACTTATTTTACACAAGACCACGAATGGCTTAGTGTTGAAGGAAAAACGGTGACTGTTGGGGTTACACATTATGCGCAAGAACAATTAGGCGACTTGGTTTTTGTTGATTTACCACAAAGTGGAACAAAACTTTCCAAAGGAGAAGCGGCGGCTGTTGTGGAATCCGTTAAAGCAGCTTCAGATGTTTATTCTCCTCTTGATGGTGAAGTGGTCGAAGTCAATGAAGCACTGGCTGATAATCCTGAACTGGTCAATCAGAAAGCTGAAACAGAAGGCTGGTTATGGAAAATGACATTGCAGGATGAAACACAACTGGAAGGGTTGTTGGATGAAGATGCTTATAAGGTTCTGATTGGATGAGTGTCATGATCGAGCGTTCTTTTTCTTCTCGACATATTGGGCTGCGTCCTGATGAAACACAAAAAATGCTTGATGTTTTAGAGCTCGATAGTGTTGATGCACTCATTTCTCAAGCGGTTCCTAATTCTATTCATTTGGGACGTTCACTGAACCTTCCCAAGGCAGCGAGTGAGAGCCAAGCCTTGGAAGAACTCTCCAAAATGATGGGGCGTAATTGTGTGCACAAAAGCTTTATTGGGCAAGGATATCATGGAACATTTGTGCCTCCGGTTATTTTACGAAATCTGTTTGAAAATCCCGCTTGGTATACCGCTTATACGCCGTATCAAGCAGAAATTAGCCAAGGTCGTTTAGAACTTCTGTTTTATTTTCAGACATTGATTAGTGAACTGACAGGTTTGCCTGTTGCTGCTGCTTCTCTTCTTGATGAAGCAACCGCTTTAGCGGAAGCCAATGCTCTTGCTTTTCGTTTTGCGCGGGAGAAAAAAACAAAAATTTCTCTTCAGAGTCTTTTGCATCCTCAGACTTTGAGTGTTGTGCAAACGCGTGCTGAAACACAAGGCATTCGGATCAGCTCTGAGAAAGAAATTTGTTCTGATACAGCGGCAATTGTTCTCTCTTGGCCTGATACAAAAGGTTCTTTTCATGATTATAGTGAGGTCATAAAAGAGGCAAAGGAAAAAGGAGCGCTGGTTATCGTTGTGGCTGATCCTTTAGCGCTTACACTTATGGAAGCACCAGCAAAATGGGGCGCTGATATTGTTGTCGGTTCGATGCAGCGTTATGGGGTTCCAATGGGGTTTGGTGGTCCCCATGCAGGCTACCTTGCGGTGAGTGATGCACTCACACGCCTTATTCCAGGGCGTATAGTGGGGCAATCCGTGGATACAGAAGGGCGCGTTGGTTTCCGTTTAGCTTTGCAAACACGTGAACAACATATTCGGCGTGATAAAGCGACGTCAAATATTTGTACGGCTCAGGCTTTGTTGGCTAATATGGCAACCGCTTATGCTGTTTGGCATGGGCCAAAAGGTTTACAAGAAATTGCGCAGCGGATTCATCATTTAACATGTCGTTTTGTTGCTGGTTTAGAGGCTGTTGGTGTTTCTTGTGAAGGTGAGTCTTTTTTTGATTGTGTCAGCATTGTTGTAACGGGAAAAGCGAGAGAAATTGCGCATCAAGCTAAGATGGGTGGACGTCTTGTTCGTGTTCTCGATGATGATACCATTGCAATCAATTTTGATGAATTGTCGACAGAAGAAGATGCCGCTGCTCTAGCACAGCTTTGGGGTGCGCAACTCGTTGATCAAGTTTCTCCAAGACTCTTTGGTCAAAGGCGGGATGCTACTTTTCTTTCTCAACCCTTTTTTCATGCGGTTCATTCAGAGACAGATATGATGCGCTTATTGCGTCGTTTAGCGGATAAGGATTTGGCGTTGGATCGGGCGATGATCTCTCTTGGGTCTTGTACAATGAAGCTGAATGCGGCAGCTGAATTAATGCCGGTGAGTTGGGCGAGCATGGCCAATATACACCCTTTTGTTTCACAAGAGGATGCGGTGGGTTATTTGGAGATGATCAATCAGTTAAATGCGTGGTTGTGTGAAATTACAGGATTTGCGCAAGTTTCTTTTCAGCCAAATTCTGGTGCTCAAGGTGAATATGCGGGGCTTTTAGCAATCCGCCGCTATTACCACTCACGGGGAGAATATCAACGGACAGTTTGTCTTATTCCGGCCTCTGCACACGGGACCAATCCAGCTTCGGCGCATATGGCGGGCATGGAAGTTGTTGTCGTAAAATGTTTAAGCGATGGCGATGTTGATGTGGATGATCTCAAAATGAAAGCGCAATTGCATAAGGATAAATTGGCCGCTCTCATGATTACTTATCCTTCAACCCATGGGGTTTATGAGGAAAACATTAAGGAAATTTGTTCTATTATTCATAAAAATGGCGGACAAGTTTATTTTGATGGTGCTAATCTCAATGCACTTGTGGGGCTTGCGCGCCCTGCAGATATCGGTGCTGATGTGTGTCATATGAATCTGCATAAAACATTTGCCATTCCTCATGGGGGGGGGGGGCCTGGGATGGGGCCAATTGGGGTTGCAGCGCATCTCAAACCATTTTTACCAGGACATGAACAAGATGGTACAACCCATGCGGTTTCAGCAGCGCCTTATGGAAGCGCATCTATTCTTGCCATTACGTGGATGTATATTCGAATGATGGGTGCTGATGGCTTAAAATATGCAACACAAATCGCTATTTTAAATGCTAATTATATTGCTGCACGTCTTTCATCCGTTTATTCTATTCTTTATCGAGGAAAACACGGACGTGTTGCTCATGAATGTATTGTGGATACACGCCTGTTGAAAGATCAGTATGGGGTGAGTGTTGATGATATTGCAAAGCGTCTCATTGATTATGGATTCCACGCGCCCACAATGTCGTTTCCTGTTCCAGGAACTTTGATGATTGAGCCAACGGAGTCAGAACCAAAAGCAGAAATTGATCGTTTTTGTGATGCATTACTCTCGATTGCTGAAGAAGCGAAGAAAGTTGGGGATGGGGTCTGGCCAAAAGACAATAATCCATTGGTGAATGCCCCTCATACAGTTGCAGATACTCTAGATGATGCTTGGGCGAGACCCTATTCGCGACAAGAAGCTGCTTTTCCCAATAGTTCACTCGATCCAGCCAGCAAATATTGGGCTCCTGTATCGCGGATTGATAATGTTGCAGGAGATAGAATGCTTATTTGTTCGTGTCCACCCTTGAGAAATACTTACTAAATAAAAAAACATGTATTTAATTTGTTTATTTGCATAAATAAAAAGCCCACACATTTTGTGTGGGCTTTTTGCTTATTGATCATGTTCCTATGGTGTCATTTGTCTATTTTTTAGAATTTTTCCCATATTTTTACAACATGAGTAAAATCGAAAAGTCGACAAAAAACTATAGTTTGTCGGTGATAGGCATGCTCCCCTTTTTTCTCTATCGTATGGCTTGGTTTAAGTTGATTAGGCGTATTGGTTATTTTTAAGTCAGAAAATCTACATAAACGAGAGTAAAATCTATGGGATAGGGTTTACAGTCTGTTACATGGGGTATGACAGTTACTCTCACTAAGGTGACTATGAGCAGTTGTAGAAGGAATAAATTTACTTTTAATGCTTCTAATCATAAAAGGTACGCGAAACTTTGTTGCCGTATCTCGTCAACTTTTCAGATTTTCGAGCCAAGAATTGTCTCAATATTTCTCTTCTATCGGCTCTTTATGAAGATGATGCAAAAAATATAGATAAATACCAGTCTGAGTGTGTAAACGAAAAATCAAATGCTATTATGGTTGCTTGTTTCAGAGTCTTTTATAAAAAGCCGGTACATTTTTCCAATTTATTGCAGATCAGTTTTCGACTTTATGGCATTATTTTTTTTAAGAGCGCATGTGCTTTAGCTGTTGCCTATCAATCAAATCCAGACCTAACACAGTAGCATATTTGAGCTAGAGATTAAAACGAAAAAGAGCTTTGTAGGTAGTTTCAGCTTTTTCATGCCTGTATGTCATATGAGGGCGTAAGGGAGTTGTGTATCTGTGTTAGGGTAATCTTTAAAATTGAAAAACAATCTCATTTGCGAAAGCTGTAAAGGTAAAAGTCAATCCTCAGTTTGTCATCCCTTCAACTGTATGGCTTTCAAAAGCATCTAAAGTCATATTTTTAAGAATGGAGATTAGACATTTCCCCATATTTTGGGTTTATTGTGTTCTTAATAGGGGGATGACCTTTATGTAAAACAAAATGCTCTAACCTAAACAGAATATACTTGGGGTGTTAATTCACCTGTTTGTTTTAAAGAGACATTTCTCTCCCAATCCTATTTCACGACGGTGCCTGTAGATGGGGTAATGATAAATCTATTGAGCACTCCTATTTTTACCTTTCATTAAGGAGTAAGTTGGCACTATCATACACTTTATTATCACATACTTTGCTTGCACCTTATACAGCCCTTGGACTTTAGAGAGGTCATAAGGTCTTATTTCTTAATTTTAAATTATTTTTATCTATACCCTAGCCTTGCTTGTGGTATGCAAAGGAATAAATTTGATTGCTTTACGATGAATAAAGATAGAAATAAAAGAAACTTACGAGACTGCTTGTCTTGTTCGATATGGAGAGAATGACTAATTTGACATTAATTTTAAAAAGTTAGCGATAGATTCTCTCTCGTTCATTTATGTGAGAAAAAAGTTCAATTTTTGTGTTTTGGGGTGACGTTTACTTTTATAAAACAGCTCATCAACTTGTCTATTTTAAGACTTCTGTGAATAAACGGTGTCTCATGACCATGCTATGCGATTGATGGTTGTAAAATCTTTCTTAGAAGCCTTCTCATTTTTTTAAATGATGATTTGTATCGGTTTATTTATTTAAAGAGTCTTTAGGTGTAAATGTACTTATAGCGTGATCCAAGAGATGTTAGAATTTCATTGGGAAGGGTGTTGGCATCGAGAGATACTTTTTCAAGTGTTTGATGAGGACCAATCAGTTCTACCCAGTCACCTGTTTGAGGTTTTTGATCAAGATCGGTTGTATCTACAATAATGGAATCCATAGAAACGCGCCCAACCATGGGCAGTTTGTGTCCATTGAAATAAACAGCTCCTTTATTCGAAAGAGTACGGAGCCAGCCGTCTGCATAGCCAATAGAAATGGTTGCAAGAGTGCTTGGTCTGTTGGTTATAAAGCTTTCTCCATAACCAACAGGTGCTTTTGCACCAACAACACGGTTTTGAATAACTTGGGCTTCAAGTTTTAAAACAGGTTTTAGAAGAGATGGGTGTTTTCCTGAAGGGTCGATTCCATAAAGTGCAATACCGGGGCGAACGAGGTCAAAATAAAAATCTGAGCCTAAAAAAATCCCTCCAGAATTTGCAAAAGAAACTTTACAAGGGGGCAGTTGTGCGAGAGCAGTTTTGAAAGAAGTTAATTGGGTATAATTTGATGGGTGAGTATCATCTTCTCCATTAGCAAGGTGACTGAGAATATATTTTATGTCTGCATTTTCAAAAATTGTAGGATGTTTGATGAGTTTTTGTAATTCTTTTTGATCAAGTCCTAATCGGTTCATATGGGTATCGATTTGAACAATTGCTGGAAATTTTTTATCCTTTTTTTTACAAATATTTTGCCAAACTTCAATGGCATTCCAAGAGTTTAGAACCGGAACAATACCAGATTGTGCAACAAACTCTTCTGCTAAATGTGGTAGTCCATTCAGAAGAGCAAGCGTGACATCTGATGGTAAAATGCTTTTTAAGAGCAATGCTTCTCTGATTTGAGCGACAAAAAAAGTACGACAACCCGCTTGATAAAGAGCCGGAGCAATTTTGTGAGCACCGAGCCCATAGGCATTTGCTTTCACAACGGCTGAACATTGTGTTGGCGCCACACGTTTGGCTAAAGCGATATAATTGGCCACAATGGCACTGACATCAATGGTTGCGACAGCTGCATAGAGGTGTGTGTTTATTTCATCATTAACGGATTTGTTCATTTTAAAATCTTATCTTTGTTTGTACGTACGGCTTTTTCTTTGGTTATTTTACAGAAGCTCCTTAGATAAAAGGAAAAGATATTGTCTGTGACAGTTAAAATCATAAGTCTTCCATACTGAATTATGCACCATGAAAGTTGTTTTTTTATGTAAAATGGTACTCTGAATATAAGAGATATTTTAGTTTTAGTTGTGTTATGAGCAACACGGTGCTTTCTGATAATTTGCAAAACATAAGTTTTTGTTTTTTTACTTATTTTCTCTTGTTGAAGCATATTAAAAAAATAAAGCATAACTTATTGTATTGTATCATTTTGAAGAGTGCAATGTTATGCTATTATTGCAGGTGAAGTTGTTTCTCTTAAAACAAGCATGGTTTGCTTATTCAGAGAATGTAAAATGATAAATTATTCACTCTCAAGCAGTAATTTACAAGCAATGACCTGTAAGTTTTGTACCACGATGAGGGGGGGACGGTTATTCATCTAGGCAGCTTTAGGGGTTATTTTATGCACTTAAAATTACTTTTGTCAAATGGTGAAGAGCGTGTAAACATATCGCTGATACATTAAAAGCCGTTGATTTGGATATTCTTTGTTTGCAAGGTTTGCAAGATGGATCCGTATTGCTTTTTTTGTGCTGGTTTTGAGTTAAATCATTTTAGTGGTTATAGAGCACATTAGTTTCACTTATTTATGGAAAAAGAAGTGTAAAAAAGGTCAAAAACAATGGATGTAATGTTTGATTTTTTGAGGGAGTCGTGCGTTTATCATTCAATTAACAAAAGTTTTCATTCTTTTACTTTAAGGTGTTGGGTCATAAATTTTGTAAAGTGAAAGAATATTATAGCGTTATAATGCACAAATAGCATGATGTGTTAAAGGGCGCTGTGATTGTTTAAGCTTCAATTTTTTTAAATGTGATTTATATTGTATTTTTTCATTCGATTAATTTTGACAAAAAAGTGTTAATCCTAAGCCTTTTGTTTTAAGAAAATTGTTGGCAGATGGGTATGCAAGTACTATATCACGTCAAGGATTCGAAATTTAACGTTCAATAAAGATATGGGGAAGAGTATGAATACGTCTGCTACCAGTGTTCCATCAAACAGCGGCAGCGTTGCTTCAGATTTTCCGATTCCTGAGAATGTATTCGCTCTGACTGTTCAAGAAGTTTATCATTATACGGATCGTTTGTTTAAATTCCGCTTAAATCGTCCGGAGAGTTTTCGTTTTCGTTCGGGTGAATTTGTTATGATTGGTTTGCCAAATGCAAAAAAGCCGATTTATCGCGCTTATTCGATTGCAAGTCCCTTTTGGGATGAACAGCTTGAGTTTTTTTCGATAAAAGTTCCAGGAGGGCCATTAACCGAGCATCTGCAAAAAATTAAAATTGGTGATACAGTGCTTATGCGTAAAAAACCTACAGGAACGTTGGTTCTTGATGCTCTTATTCCTGGAAAACGTCTTTATCTTTTTTCAACTGGTACGGGGGTTGCTCCTTTTGCAAGCCTTATTCGTGATCCTGATACTTATGAAAAATTTTCAGAAGTTATTCTTATTCAAACAACACGTGAAAAGAATGAGTTAACTTATGCAAAAGAGCTTGTTTGCTCTTTGCAACAAGATCCGCTAATTGGGGCATATGCGCAACAGTTGAAATTTTATCCTATGACTACGCGTGAACCTTCTGAGCATATGGGACGTATTACGACTGTTATGGAGAGCGGTGCTTTTTTTGAAACGACTGGTTTACCGAAAATTTCTCCTGATGAAGATCGGGTGATGATTTGTGGCTCTATGGCAATGTTAAAAGATTGCGCAAGGATGTGTGAAGGTTTTGGTCTTGTTGAAGGGGCAAATAATGCTCCCGCGACTTATGTTGTAGAGCGCGCTTTTGTAGGGTAATGGTTGGAGTCTGATGCTCCTTCAAACAACACGTGAAAGGAACGCGTTGACTTATGCAAAAGAACTTGTTTGCTCTTTGCAACAAGATCCGCTAATTGGGGCATATGCACAACAGTTGAAATTTTATCCTATGACTACGCGTGAACCTTCTGAGCATATGGGACGTATTACGACTGTTATGGAGAGCGGTGCTTTTTTAAAAAACGACTGGTTTACCGAAAATTTCTCCTGATGAAGACCCTGTGATGATTTGTGGCTCTATGGCAGGTGTTAAAAGATTGCGCAAGGATGTGTGAAGATTTTGGTCTTGTTGAAGGGGCAAATAATGCTCCCGCATCTTCATGTTGTAGAGCGCGCTTTTGTAGGGTGAGAGGAAAGTTGTGATGCAGTATGCGCTAATGCACTGATCGAATCCCAATCTTTTATAGCGATGAGTTTTTGAGGCGCTATCCAAGAACCGCCAACGCAGAAGACGTTAGGAAGTTGAAGCCATTGTGTTGCACTTGTTTGTGTTATACCGCCTGTAGGACAAAAGAAGATTTCAGCGAAAGGAGAGGCTAACGCTTGGATGAAGGTAAGACCTCCAGCAGCTTTGGCAGGAAAAAATTTAAGATATGAATAGCCTTTGTCTAATGCTTGCATGAGTTCACTTGGGGTCATTGCACCAGGAAGAAGGGGAATTTCACTATTTTTTGCACAATTGATTAATTCGTTGGATAATCCAGGGCTTACGATAAATTTTGCTCCAGCTCGTTCGGCTTGTTCGTAGTGCGTTGTGTTAAGGACTGTTCCGGCTCCAACAATTGCTTCAGGAACTTCTTGTGTAATTGTCTTAATTGCTTGGAGAGCGTCTAGTGTTCGCAAAGTGATCTCAATTGTTTTTAATCCGCCTTTGACAAGAGCACGTGCTAAAGGTACAGCACTTTGTAAATTGTCGATGGTCAAAACAGGTATAACGATTTGTCCTTGAAGATATAATAAAAGGGTTTCTCTTTTTTGACACATGATATTTTTTTCTTTTTGGATATGGTATTGTTTATATCGTTTGATTAAGTACCAATATGTTAAAGAATATATGAATAGATCTTGAAATTGAATGAAACGCACGTTATGGCAAAACACATGGAAAAGAATTTTAAAGTTGCTGCACTTTATTGCTTTGCAGATTTGAAGCATTATCGTCAATTACAAAAGCCTTTGCAGGATTTATGTCAAGCAAAGGATATCAAAGGAACTCTCCTTTTAGCACAAGAGGGAATTAATGGCACTGTTGCAGGTTCTTGTGAAGCGATTGAGGCATTGGTCGGTTTTATTACGGCTGAGCCAGCGTTTCAAACGCCGGAGATTAAATATTCATGGGCATCGAAAATGCCTTTTCATCGCATGAAAGTGCGGTTGAAAAAAGAAATTGTGACAATGGGGGTTGAAGGGGTTGACCCGCTAAAAGTTGTTGGGACTTATGTGGAGCCTGAAGATTGGAATGCTCTTATTCAAGATGAAGAGACAATTTTGATCGATACCCGTAATGATTATGAATATGCAATTGGGAGTTTTCAAGGAGCGATTGATCCACAGATTAAAACATTTCGCGAATTTCCTGAATGGGTGCGTCAACATGAAGCTGATTTGAAGAAAAAAAAGAAAATTGCTATGTTTTGTACAGGCGGTATTCGTTGTGAAAAATCAACAGCGTATGTTCGTGAACTTGGTTATGAGCAAGTGTACCATTTAAAGGGAGGAATTCTGAAATATTTGGAAAAAGTCCCCAAAGAGGAAAGTTTATGGTGGGGAGAATGCTTTGTTTTTGATGAGCGGGTTTCTGTTCAACATGGTCTTGAAGAATGCGGACGCGAACTCTGTCGCGCGTGTCGTTCTCCTTTGAATGCTGAAAGCAAATTATCGCCTCATTATGAGGAAGGTGTTTCTTGTGAGGCTTGTTATAATACGCGTAGTGAAGCGGATAGAGAGCGTTTTCGTGAACGCCATAGGCAATTCCAATTGTTGAAGTTGCGTGCAATTGATGCTCATCAAGGGATATAAGGATATCATCGTGTAGGGATTTAAAATTTAGTGTTTTTTTCTTACAGTTTAAGAGAAAAGCGTCTTTAATCTTAGTAGAAAGATATTTCATAAGACCGGATCTTGTTCGGTCTTTTTCTTTACATTAATCTATTGATTTATAAATAATCATTATAGATCGTTTGTTTTCTCGGATTTTATAGGGTTGAGTGTTCAAATACTTTATCATTTAAAAAGCAAGAATCCGTTGACAAATAGTTTAGTACATTGATTTATAATAATTTATTGTTTTTATCTTGAATAAGAAATTTGAGTGTCGTGAGGGTTTTCTCATTCCCAATCTATTTCTATGAATGATGTTGGAAAAATGGAATGGGGAAGCTAAATAAGAGGTGCTTTTAAAGAAAGATTATGATTTTTGTTGTAGGGATTGCGTAGAGGAGTGATCTCATAAAAGTGGGGGGATGGCTTTATTGGGTGACAGAGAGTGTTGCTTTTTAGCATCATGTTCTCTTTAAGAATTAAAAAATGTTTAAAATTAAAAAAATGATTGAAATGAGAAAGGATTCGTTTTATAGAACTCCTTGCCCAAAGTCGCACGTGCCTGTGGGTGTCCGCTGGTTCTCAAATGGTGAGGTCAACCGGTACGGTACCTGGAACTAACCGCTCCAGTCATTCTTACAGCCAATTGCAAGAATGAGGACATCTTGAAGCAACGACGGTGCGGGCCTTTCTGGTGTCTTCCAGCTGTACAAATGCTGGGATAACTATAGAGGCACACCTCATTGCCTTCAGTGCGGAAGTGGTTTTTTCAACTCCAATCAAAAAGGCAGATAAAGTAGGATAACGCAGTTTCTGCGCTGTCTTTCATTGTATGCAATATTGGTTTCTTCCTGATTATGAAAATAATCAGAGTGCTGATAGAAGCTACGCGTATTTTGTCCTTTGGCTATTGGCAGCTCTGTGCTGCCCAAGCATAGAGGAGGGATTTTATTCCCTTAGGAGAATTGGTGATGGTAACGCAACGTATTCGTGATTTTCTTGCAACACATCGTTCTGAAGGTCCATGCTTAATTGTTGACTTGGATGTTGTTCGCGAAAACTATTTAAATTTTGAAAAAGCTCTTCCACAGTCTCGTATTTTTTATGCAATAAAGGCAAATCCAGCTCCTGAGATTTTGCATTTGCTTACCTCCTTAGGATCATCTTTTGATGCGGCTTCTGTTGCAGAAATTGAAATGGCTTTAGAAGCAGGAGCAACTCCTGATCGTATTTCTTTTGGGAACACGATAAAAAAAGAGTGCGATATTGCCCGTGCATATGCGCTTGGCATTTCACTTTATGCTGTTGATTGTGTTGAAGAAGTTGAAAAAGTTGCGCGCGCTGCTCCAGGAGTTTGCGTGTTTTGCCGTGTTCTTACCGATGGAAAAGGTGCAGATTGGCCTTTGTCACGTAAGTTTGGTTGTGCTCCTGCTATGGCTGTTGATGTATTACGTCGAGCACATCAATTGGGTTTAAAGGCATATGGTGTTTCTTTTCATGTGGGATCTCAACAAACAGATCTTGATGCGTGGGATCGTGCTTTATCGGATGCGGCTACAGTTTTTAAGCATTTGGAGCAAGAAGGAATTTCGTTGAAATTGGTGAATATGGGTGGTGGTTTTCCAACACGTTATTTAAAAGATGTTCCTAGCGAGCAAACTTATGGTATGGCTGTTTTTGATTCGTTAAAAAAATATTTTGGCAATCGTATTCCTGAAACGATCATTGAACCAGGGCGTGCTATGGTTGGTAATGCTGGTGTTATTCGCACAGAAGTTGTTTTGATATCCAAAAAAGCTGACAATGATAATGTCCGATGGGTTTATCTTGATGTTGGAAAATTTAACGGTCTTACTGAAACTATGGATGAAGCAATTCGCTATCCTATTGAAACCCCTCATGATGATAAGGTTATGGAGCCTTGTATTTTGGCTGGACCAACATGTGATTCAGTAGATGTTCTCTATGAAAAAACACCCTATCCGCTTCCTTTATCTCTAACAATAGGAGATAAGATATTGATTCATGGAACGGGTGCTTACACAGCAACTTACGCGTCTGTTGCCTTTAATGGGTTTGAGCCTTTACGATCGTATGTGATCTAAAATTTCCTTTTAACGATAGGTATTTTTGGATTTTTGGCTGTGCTCGTTATTGCGCTATAAGAGGGTAGATCATCGAGATGAATATGATTAATTTTCAAACAAAAAATGGGGCATGTTTTAAACTTTTATTGGAGCAAGAAGCAGATAAGCCTTATCGAGAAATTTTGCTTGATGCGACGATGGGGCGTGGACGTAAACGTAAGTCATCAGAGGCTTTACGTCGTGGCCGGTTAGCCGCTCAGGGGCTTTCTTTTGTGGTTAAAAACGCACTCGGTGAGCTTGTGGGGAGTGTCCGCCTTTGGCATGTATCTTTTTTAAAAGAAAAAAATGAAACACAACATGCTTTACTTTTGGGACCTTTGGCTGTTGCTGCTGAATGTGCTGGTATGGGAATAGGATCAATTTTAGTTCGCCATGCAATTGAAACAGCCAAAAAATTAGGATATGGCGCTATTTTATTGGTGGGAGATTTTGAATTTTATCAACGTTTTGGTTTTTCAAATTGCTTAACAGAAAATTTGGCAATGCCTGGTCCTTACGAAAAGCACCGTTTTCAAGCCTTGGAACTGATACCGCGCTATCTTTCTGGTTGTTATGGCACTTTGGTTGCTAGCGGAGAATGTACCGTTTCTAGGCGTTTTCAGCATCATAAAGTGGCTTGAAGGTTGTATTTATTTCATTTTTCAATACTGCGAGCAGTGGAAGAGAGCGTGTTGGCGGGGGTAAAGGGGGGGTAAAAAGTTTTTGGGTGTTGTTTTGCGATTGGTTTCTATGGCTTTTTTATGGAGCTGGTTTCTTATTTTTGATTGTTTTAATGAGGGTCGTAAAAGTATATTTAAAGCTCATTTTTTCAGGGAGTGTTTTTTTCATAACCTTGAAAGAAACTAAACTTTTAGGTGATTTTGGATGCTTTGTCTGGTATCAGCATAAAATTTTTTAGCGCTTAATATTAATTTGTCGATCTTATATCGAGACAGTTTTTATTCTCTTTTTAATGGTTTTTATTTCCCTGCTTGTGGGGGGGAGGGAATGGTTTTAATTGCTTCATCATGAATAGTTTTCAAATAGGAAGATATTTACGATATTTAGATTGCTCATTATAATATGTAAAATGATAAATTATATTTATAAATCAATATATTCTTATAATGAGAACTTCTCGTTTATATTCTTGATTTTTTTATATCAGAGATAATGATTTTCCTATCAGGAAAAGGATATTGGAAGCATTGCTAAATTATTACTGAGTGGATTCAATATCAATGTTCTTTCAAAAAAGAGCCATTTTGAAAACTTTTTAAAAAACATGCTCTTACTTTTTTTATTCTAAAGATAATGTTTTCAATTGGTATGAGGGTGTCGAATACAGAACTCTCATTTTAAGTTTCGCATGCAAAATCAAAAAATCATTGCTCTACATATTGTAAAGAAAATGCGCTTGTTAATAAAAATTAAAAAGATCATAAATCTTTTATGGAACAGTTCAAGAAGAGGGCATCATGGAGAGCAGGAAAAGAGAATGCTGTTCTATTCTCGTAATCCTAAAAAAGTGAAGCGACAGAATTTTATAGGATCATTTTTTATGAGGCCAGTAGCGTAAAATAGGATTGGGCGAAAGATGAGAAATCAAGAATCTTATAGAAAGAGCTGCTTTATTTTTATGGTATATAGAACTTTAGATAAGGTTTTTGTTTATACTTCTTTCTTCTAAAACAATTTTTTATATGAGAAGTTATTTTTTAATACCTAAAGAACTATGTATTGAAAAAAATTTATCAAAAAAATCGTTTAGAATCATATGTGGATTTATCTCATCTCTTAAAAGGCTCTAAAGTTATAGAGAATAAAGGAAAGCAATAAAATATTTCTCAATTTAGGTTAAGTTTAGTGGCTTGGTGGAGAATCAGTGAGGGGTGGTATTTTTTTGAGAAAAATGGTCATCAATGTCAAAAAACCAAAGATGATGGTTATGATAAAGAAAATATCACTCAAAGCCATAATCATTGCTTGGATGCGCGCTATACCAGATAGTTGAGAAAGAGCGAGTGTATACGAATCAAAGGTTTCTGTTTTGAAGAATAAAGAAAGTTTTGAAAGCATTTCAGTTGCTTGTCTATTTGCGTAATTGAGTGTTTCGGCTATTCGTCCGTAATGGAAGTCTGTACGTTTTGTCATGAGAGTGCTGATAATGGCAAGCCCTACAGCTCCCCCCAGATTCCGTGTGAGATTAAAAAGTCCAGAAGCATTTTGCATGCGTTCTGGCGGAAGTGTTCCCAAGGCAATGTTATTAACAGGAACCATACATAACATTACAGAAGCACCACGGAAAACTTGTGGCCAAAAGAGTTGCCAAAAATCCCAGTTGTCTGTGATAGAACTAGCCATCCAAGTTCCTATTGCAAAGCCAAAAAGTCCTATCGCCATCATCAAACGTGCATCTATTCGTGCAGAAAGATATCCTGCAAGGGGAGCGGTTAATAGCATGACGAATCCTGAAAGAAACAATGTTTCTCCAATCATGAGAGCATCATACTGGCGGATTTGGCTCAAATAGACAGGATAAAGATATGTGAGTCCATAAAGACCTATTCCCAAAGAAAAGGAAAAAATGGATGCAGCAGAAAAATTAAAATTAGAAAAAGCCGTAAGATCAACAATAGGCTCTTTTGCCGTAAAAGCGCGCCAGAAGAAGAGGATGGCAGACAAGATCATGATAATGAATAAGTTCCGAATCAGCCTATCATTTAACCAATCATGTCGTGCCCCTTCTTCTAGTACATACTCTAAAGTTCCTAGAAAAACAGCCATAGAAATGAGTCCCAACCAATCAAATTTAGCCATGAGAGTTGGGTTTGCTTTATCAAAATTAATCAATTTCCACGCGAGAATTGAAATAATAATTCCAAAAGGCACATTGATGAGAAAAAGCCAGTGCCATGATAAGAGATGACAGAGGTAACCGCCGACCGTTGGACCAATCGTGGGGGCGAGTGTTGCGACGAGTCCAACAATAGGGACGACAACTGGACGTTTGGAAGGAGGAAAAAGAACATAAGAGGCGACAAAAACGCTTGGGATAATTCCGCCACCAATAAAACCTTGCAATGCACGGTAGATAATCATCTCTCCAATGGATGCTGCTGTTGCACAAAGAATAGAGGTAACCGTAAATCCAATCGCCGAGATCGTAAAGAAAACGCGTGTTGAAAGCAATCTTCCTAAGAAGCCAGAAAGAGGTAACATGATGACTTCAGCGATGAGATAGGAGGTTTGAACCCATGAAATTTCTTCAGAGCTTGCAGCAAGACCCGCTTGAACTTCAGCTAAAGAAGAGGCAACGATTTGGATATCCAAAATAGCCATAAACATGCCAAAGGCCATAACGATGAAAATTACAATGTTACGGATTTCTATGCGCTCTTGAGACTGTATAGGCTTTGGTATGGAAGGTGTCATACTAATAAGGTCATTTACTTGTTGTTATAAGAGACTTTTATCTTATGGTTGTGTGCGTGTATCAACTTCTACTGAAACGCTCATTCCTGCTCGGATATGACCGGTCTTTAAGACTTCTTCTGGAATAGAGATCCGTACGGGAATACGTTGAACGATTTTTGTAAAGTTCCCGGTAGCATTTTGTGGAGGAAGAAGAGAAAAAACAGCACCTGTTGCAGGTGAAATAGAAAGCACTGTTCCTGTAAAGACTTCCTTTTTGAAGGCATCAACAGCAATATAAGCTTTTTGTCCCGCATGAATATTTTGCAACTGTGTTTCTTTATAGTTTGCTTCAATATAAAGCGCATGGATAGGGACTAACGCTGCAAGACGTTGGCCATTTACGACAAAATCTCCCGTTTTTGCTGTTAAGTTTCCTATAATTCCGTCAAATGGCGCGCGTATAATGGTTGAAGCAAGATCACGTTGTGCTTTTTCACGTGAAAGTTCTAAGCTCTTTGTTTGACTTTCTGTTTCACTTCGTTGTGCCTCTAGCACTTGGATATTGGCACGTGCAGCAGCGATTTGTGCATCCGCACGGTTAACATTGGCAATGGCTTGTTCATAGGCTGATTTTGCATCATCAACATCTGATTGAGGGGCATAACGATTGGCTTTCAGTTCTGTAATGCGTTTTAAGGTGAGTTGTGCATTGGTTGCTATGGCTGAAGCGGCTGCTTTTTGTGCTTGTGCATCATCTAGTGCACTGTGAGCAGCGGTAATTTGTGCATCAATACGTTGAAGCGTTTTTTGTTGTGTGTTAAGATGCGCTTTTGTTTGATCCAAGGCTATTTGATAATCACCGTTGTCTAAGTAAAATAAAACATCGTTCTTTTTTACAACTTGGTTGGCTTTAATCGCAATTTTTTCAATATATCCATTTAATTTAGGCGCAATTGCAGCTATATCTCCTTGCACATAGGCATCTTCAGTAGAGAGCATATAACGCCAATGTGTTATCCACTTATAGCCAAACCAAAGCATAAAAAGTGCAAAGATGATAAGAAAAGCCTTAATTACCTTCTTTTGTTTTGTTTTATCAAATTTTTTGGTTGAAAAAATTGTCTCAGCTATAGACATGATTTTATACTTTCAATATTTACATCCCAATGAGTATAATAAGCCTGATACTATAGGCGTGGGCTATTGTACATACAAGGACAAATAAGAGCTTTTCAAACAATAAGGTAATGTTTGAAGCATAATGATAAATATATGAACTTACAAGTTCAAGAACTTATTTTATTACGCATTTTTTACAAAGCCCTCGTACTTCTAGAGTACTTTTGTGGGCTTGGAAGTTAACAGCTTGAACCATTTGTTTTAAACTTGATACAATCGTTTGATTTTGTATTTCATTAACTGTGCCACAGTTTTCGCAAATGATGAAAGTTGTAAGTTCGTGTTGACATTTTTCGGGATGTAAACAGACCATAAAAGCGTTTACACTTTCGAGACGATGAATACATTTTAATTGTACGAGTTTTTCTAACGCGCGATAAACTTGGAGAGGGGCGCGAAAACCTTCTTCGCGTAATTGGTCAAGAATCGCATAAGCACTTAAAGGTCCTTTTGCATTCTTTAAAGTGTTCAAAACCAATGTTTGGTTACGCGTTAGTTTAGAGGACATTGATATCTTCTTCCTTTTGCTTTCATGGAAAATCATAAAACGTGTAAGGTGTTTATGCAATGGTGATTATAGAATATGTCGCCTATCTTTCTTTTACATGATGTGCGCGTCATGATATTTAAGGAGAGTTATAACCGTTGTGAGAGGAGATAAGGGTATTATGACCTAAAAGAAGTCATTATCCCGCAAGAAATTTTCATGCAATTCGCCTTTATAATTGATTAGTCCTGGTTGTTTATGTTTTTTTAGAAGCGTGCATGATTAATTTATTATTTTAGTTATTGATTTTTATAATTTTTAGTTTTTGTATAAGATGCCTTGAAATAGATGGTTGTTGCTATAATGTTATATTTTTGCAAAAAAGTAAAAAATGATATTGACTCTTTTGGGGAAAGGGTTCTATATAGCGTTCGTTAACGAGGGCAGTTTCTGCTTGCGATGGTTGGTTTTGCTCTTG